>DYLS01000138.1 GCA_020721965.1 Blastopirellula marina
CACCCCCTGGCCCTCTCCCAGAGGGAGAGGGGAGCAGTTTGCAAAAGTCCAGTTAGAACATGCAAAACGCATTGCTCTGCAAAAAGGACGAACCCCACGGATTGGCTCGCGGTTCACTTGGTGTCACGCCTTGTGCGTTGGGCTTCCAACATGCGAATCCAGGGTCCCACAAAATGCCCATGATCGTGATAGGTGCGCCCGCTGACAAGGTTCCCGTCGATCACGCAAGGCTCATCGACGAAGATGCCGCCGCAGACCTCCAGGTCGAATCGACACTTGGGAACGGTGGCCATCCGCCGTCCTTTCACGCAGCCGGCGTAGGCGGGGATCTCGACGCCGTGGCAGACGCACGCAATGGGCTTCCCCGAATCGAAGAAATATCGAGTGATGCGGGCCAAGTCCTCGTCATAGCGAATGTACTCCGGCGCCCGACCGCCCGAAAAAAAGATCCCGTAATACTCCTCCGGGCGGACGTCCTTGAACGCAAGATCCGCCTCGATGGTATATCCTTCCCACTCCTTGGTAATCGTCCAGCCCGGCTTCACTTCGTGCAACACCATTTGATAGCGTCGCTTTTCGGGGGCTATGACCACAGGCCGAAAACCGGCCTCTATCAGCCGGTAATACGGATAGAGCGTGTCCACTGTCTCGGTGGCATCCCCCACGACGATTAGCACTTGATCCATGCCATCCACCTCCTTTAGATTCGAAGAAGCCAGCCCTCATGGAGAAAACGAAGGACGTCGAGCGACCTGCTCGCGCAATGTCATTCCCCCAGGCACGTCTGCAAATAGGCCCTGGCTCGATTCACCTCCTCCGTAACCTCCGCGACCGTCGGCAGAATCGGACGACCACGAGGATAGGGGTGCATGAAAATCGAGGTGAAACCCGAGTACTCGCAGTCGCGGAGAGCGGAGATCAATGGACGAAAGTCCAATGGTCCCCGGCCTGGCATTTGCAGCAACTCGTCCTTGGAGGGCATGGCCGTCATGCAGCCCTTGCCGTACTGCCAGGCGTAAAAGACGGCGATCTTGGGGCCCAATGCCCGAATCAGGTTGGCCAGCGCCAGTGCATCCTGGGGTAGATGATACGGAGCGAAGGCGATCGCCAAACGCGAGGAGGGGGCTAACTCGGCCAGCCACTTCATTGCGTCGGGCGACTCCATCAATCCGTTGCCATGATTCTCGATGGCCAGGGTCACCCCGCACGCTTCCGCGATTTCCAAGTGCGGCTTCATGGCCTCCGCGAAGTGCCCCACCGCCTCCTTCAATTCCGCTCCCGCCAGGCCCTTCGGCCCCACGGCACCTGTCACAATCAGACCGCAATTCAAGCGTCTGGCCAGGTGCATCTCCTCTTTCAACCGGAACGGGCCGAGATCGTAACGGGTCAAACACCCCAACCCCACCCGATGCTGCTTCAGCAGGTCCCCAAAACCGCTTTCTCCAATTTCGTCAAGCTGTTCCCGTTGGCTTCCATGAACGCGTGGCCACAAGTCGATATGCTCGGCATGGGTTTTGGCGACTTCCGGCAAAATCTCTCTGACATCGGTATAGCCGTAGAGACAGGACGCTAACAAATACCGCAGCCGAAAGCAGGGAGCCTTCCGGGCCTCTACAGCTTGTGCCACTACCCCGGACTGGATCAGCGCACTCCCCGCGTTTCGAGAGAAACCGGAGGCAAGCACGCCGCCGAACATGCCTGCCGCAAATTCGCGCCGCGTCCAGTTTTCTCGCCCACGCATGTCGCCTTCTCCCGTGTTTGCGGTTTTACGGCACCCACCATCAAAAGTGTCACCCGATCACCGCGTGTCCCTACTTTCGCTACGAGGGCGGCACAGGCGCGGTTTCCAGGAACCGACTGCCCCGGTAGCCCTTCTCTATAAGACCTCGAAGCCTTTCCGCTGCGGTCGGGACAGCATGGCGTTGGCCGCGTCGTCGCCCACAAACGTTTCGGTCTCCGCATTCCATCGCAGGGATCTGCCGAGCCGGATCGAGAGATTGATCAAATGGCACGTCGTGGCGCTGCGATGCTGACTTTCGCAATCCGAAATGGGACGCCGGCGGTCGCGGACGCAATCGAAGAAGTTTCCCATGTGATTGATGATGGCGTCCAGCTTCCCGACCCGCTCGGGTCGAGACAGATTGTCAAAGTCGTACAGTTGGAACCGTTCGCGGGGCAATGGGTCATCCTTCAGGGTCTCGACGGGCGTTCCCGCGATGGTCCCGCGATTGACGAACAGGCGGCCTTGCTCGCCCTCGAAGAGCACGCCGACGCGGCTCTCCTCATCCACCAGAAGCTCGATTCCGCTGGGATAACGAACAACGCCACGAAAACCGATTGGTACATTGTAGCCGTTGGGGATGTCGGGCAGTCGGCCCTGCGACTCGATCGCGATCGGCAGTTCCCCATTGCGCAATGTCCACGTCGTGCGTTCCCCAATCCGTCACCTTGCCTCCCGCGTACTCAAACCACCAGCGAAACGTGTAGTGGTAGCGCTCTTCAACGTACGGTAGCTCGGGGGCCTGACCCAGCCAAAGATTCCAATTCAGCGAGCCGGGAACGGGACGCTCGGGAAAGGGGCCACCGGTCGGATTGGCTCCCACGCCCACCGCAACCTTTTGGAGCTTTCCCAATCGGCCTGCTCGCACCCATTCCACGGCAAGGCGATAACGCGCGTCACTTCGCTGCCACGAACCGACTTGGATGACGTGGCCCGTCTCTTCGGCCACCCGCCGAATGATCTTCCCCTCATCGATCGTGAGCGTAATGGGTTTTTCGACATAGACGTCCTTCCCTGCCCGGCAGGCGTCGATCGTCATCTTGGCGTGCCAATGGTCGGGGGCGCCGATGAGAATGACATCCACGTCCTTGCGATCCAGCAGCTTTCGATAATCCTCAAAGACAAGGGGTGTGCTTCCAAAGCTGGCCCTGGCCTGTTCTCGGACGTTGCGGTCCACGTCTGCGATGCCTACGACGCGACCATAATTCTGCGCGATCAGCGTGATGACCGTCCCTTGATAGCGCATCCCGATTGCCCCGATTCCCGGTCGTTCATTGGGAGATCCCTCCTCGGTCATCCCTAGCGCAGCAGCCTGGATGAACCGGGGGGGGCTGGCGCCGCCGACGAAGGCCGCTCCCATCCCACCCAAAAAACCACGCCGAGAAGCCTTCATGACGTTTCTCCCTGTCTCCACGATCGGGTTATTTTTCCCGTTTCGAGTCATTTTTCCGAATTCGGGTCATCCCCAAGGTGTTTTGCTCCCCCGTCTTGACTCGGTAACTGTTTCCTGAGTTTTTGCAAATTGAGTTGACAAGCTCCGCTCTCCCCTCGCGGGATTGAAGAAGGACGGCAGATTACCGCAAAAACGGCCTTCCTAGTTCTTGTGAATTGCCCAGAGCTTCAGTTTGTCGCGATCTCTCAGAGGGGGGAACGAACCGTTTGCAAAAGGCCAGTTTACACCTCGTCGGCCTCCGGGTGCTCGGGCCAGGATTGAGCGGCCAGCATTATGCGGCCGCGGCACAAGCATTGTCAACGAACCGGCGCGACCTTGCAGACTCCGCCAGGCCGCCCCAAAATGGATCGGAGACACGGTGAACAAAACATGCGTCGCGCGGCGGCCCGTCGGTGTTTCATGGCTTGTCCCGTGACGATCACGAGGTCCCCGGCTATTCGTCCCACACTCCCCAGGATGGTGCCCTCTCCCGCTTCGCGGACCGCTCGCCTCAAGGCCCTGGCCCTAGACCTCGGATTTGCGGCGGTGGGGGTAGCTCCCGCCGTCACGCCGCCGCACTACGGCGAGTTTCTTGCCTGGCTGGAGTCCGGTTACCACGGAGAGATGCAATATCTTTTACGTCACGCCGAGGCCAGGCGGCACCCGCGGCATGTGCTCGACGGAGCACGCAGTATCGTGGTCGCGGCACTCCCCTACGATCCAGGGCTCCCGCCGGTTGATCCGTCGGCAGGCTCGGTCGCGCGATACGCCCAGGGCGAGGACTATCACGCGCGGGCGCGGCGGCTTCTGCGGAGATTGGTAGCCGAACTGTGCATTCTGTTTCCCACGGCCCACGCCCGGGGCATCGTCGATACGGCCCCGCTATTGGAACGGGAGTTCGCGCAATTGGCGGGTTTGGGCTGGATCGGCAAAAACACCATGCTTTTGCGGCGGGACATGGGGAGCTGGTTCCTTCTGGCCGCGCTCGTGACCGACGCCGAACTGGAATATGATGCACCCTTTTCTGCCGATCATTGCGGACGATGCACGGCCTGTTTGGACGCTTGCCCGACGGGTGCCCTGATCCGCCCTCGGGTACAGGACGCGCGCCGCTGCATCAGCTACCTGACGATTGAACTGCGCGGGTCGGTCCCCGAGGCCTTGCGCCCGGCGATCGGCGACTGGTTCTTCGGTTGCGACATCTGCCAGGAGGTCTGCCCCTGGAATCGCAGGCCCGGCGACCCCCGGCCGTCGGCATCGCTTGGGGCGCACAATGCGACATTAACCGATCTTCGCGAGTTGTTTGCCCTCACCGAAGCGGACCTCCGAGCCGTCTTCCGCCGTACTTCACTGTGGCGGGCAAAACGACGGGGGCTGCTTCGCAACGCTGCCATCGTCCTGGGCAACAGGTGCGACGCCGACGCTGTCCCCATGCTCACACGCGCTGCGGAGGACCCTGACGAGGTTGTTCGCGCCTCCGCCGTTTGGGCCTTGAGCCGGATCGCAGGCACAACGGACATCGGGGCGTCGCCTCCCGCCGATATCGGGCATCATGCCGCGCACCCATGAGGTGATCATCGAGCCGCACCTTCTCAGCCGGAGTAGTCACGGGCGCAGGCGGTATCGCTGGCATTTTCGCTATCCGCAGGGGGCGGCTTTCGGATTCCCGGCAGATCCACGGCATACCACACGCGCAAATAGTCACGCCAATCTTCCGACGATTTGAGTTGGACCAGCGTTTTGCGCAGCTCACTGCCCCGTGGGTGCAACTTGGCATATTGGAAGGAGAAGTTTCGCATCACGCTGACCGCCCTTTCGGGTCCGTAGGCTGTAGCAGCGAGTGAAAAATGCTCCTCCAGAACGGCCCGTTGCTGGAATAGCGTCGGAGGCGGAGGTATAGGCCGTCCTTCCAAGATCGCCTCCAATTCCCGGAAGAACCACGGATAGCCAACGGCACCGCGGCCAATCCATAGCCCGTCCACGCCCGTCATGTCGGCCATGCGGCAAGCCAGCTCGGGTGTGAAGAGATCACCGCTGCCGATCATCACGCGGTCCGGCCAACGCTGCCGCAGACGGCGCAAGAATTCCCAATCGGCCGACGGTCGATAACGCTGCATCACGGTCCGGGGGTGGACGGTGATCGCCGCCACTCCCTGATCCCACGCCCCTTCGACGACCTCGAAGAAACGCTCTTGGGAGGCCGGGCTGTCATTCAATCCCCGACGGAGTTTGAGCGTCAAAGGCACTTGCGGAGGCAGAGCCTCACGCACCGACGCAACGGTTTGCAGAGCCTCGCGGGGATGTGCCAGGAACCATCCGCCACGGCACTTGCCCAGCACCTTTTTGACGGGACAGGCGAAATTGATGTCGATCCAGTCGAATCCGCGCTCCATCAGGTTCCGCGCGGCCTTCGCGAAAAGCTGAGGATCGTCGCCCATCAATTGGGCGCCACAGGGATGGTCTTCATCATCCAGGCGGATGAATCGGCTCGCCTTTTTTCCCCGGGTCACCGACAACACAAAGCGATCCAGCAGCACCTCGGCGACGGCGAACCCCGCACCGAACCGCCGGCAGAGCACTCGGAAGGGCCAATCGCTGTATCCCGCCAAGGCCCCTAGTCCGGCAGGAAATGCAATCCGCAGTTTGCCGATCGAAAGGGGTGTGTTGAACACGTCGTCACACGCTCCTTGGCAGCAACCAGCGGAAGCAGGCACAACGTGGCACGAGTTCCGCGAGAGGAAGGCTCAATTCCGTTTCCTTCGCACCAGCGATCACGCGAGAACAGGGCAGACATTGAACCAGGCCCGCCCCTGGCGGCGCATCCACTCTTCGGCGTACGGCGGCCCCCAACCGCCCGCCTCGTACAGCTCCAATTGCGGGAGTCCGCCTCCATCCCACGCTTTTTGAATGGGATCGATAATGGTCCACGCTAGCTCCACCTCGTCCGCCCGGGAAAAAAGGCTGGGATCGCCCATCATGACATCGAGCAGCAAACGTTCATAGGCCTCGGGCATTTCCCCGGCGAATTTTTCGCGAAAATTGAAGTCCAAATCGGTCAAGCGCATCTTCATGCCGGCGTCAGGGACTTTCGTCTGAAAGTGGATCTGAATCCCCTCGGCGGGTTGGATCTGAAGTACCAGGCGATTGGCCTCATGAATGCGTCGCGGCCCTTCCTCGAACATCATGTGAGGCGGCTCGCGAAATTGGATTACGATTTGCGTGGTACGGCAGGACATCGCCTTGCCCGAGCGGAGATAAAACGGCACGCCCTGCCATCGCCAGTTATCCACGTACAACTTGGCGATGCCGAAAGTCGCCGTCTCGGATCCGGGAGGAACATTCGGCTCATCGCGGTAGCGACGATACTGCCCCCGCACGGTCTGCACGGCCACATCCTCCGACGTGAGTTGGCGGACGGCTCGCAGTACCTTGACCTTCTCGTCGCGAATGTCGTCGGCATTGACGCGACTCGGCGGTTCCATGGCGGTCAGGGTAAGAAGCTGCAACAGGTGATTTTGGAACATATCGCGAAGAATGCCCGCCGACTCATAGAACACCGCGCGGTGCCCCACCGGCAAATCCTCGGCTGCCGTAATCTGCACGTGATCCACATAACGGCGATTCCAAAGCGGCTCGAAAATCGTATTCGCAAACCGCAGGACCAGGAGATTGCTGACGGTTTCCTTGCCCAAGTAATGGTCGATCCGGTAAATCTGCCTTTCCTTGAAAACTTCGTGTACCGTCTCGTTCAAGCATCGAGCCGACCCCAAGTCCCGCCCGAACGGCTTTTCGATAACCAGGCGTCGCGGGGCGTCGTTTTCCGTGGCCATCCCCGCCGCGCCCAAATGAAGGATCGTCGGTTCGTAGAACTCCGGACTCAGCGAGAGGTAATACATCCGCGCGTGGGGCCGATCCTCCTCCAATTCCTTCAAAAATGAGCCTAGGCCTCGCACGTCATCCGGGTTCAGAACGTCGCCCCGGTAGTAAAAGACTCGGGCTGCGAACTCTTCCCACAACTGCGTCGAGAATTGCGAACCCGAGAATTTCGCAACCTGTTCCCCCAGCAATTGCCGCCACGCATCGTGGGAGAACGACGTGCGCGAGAAGCCCACGATGCGCGCGTTGTGCGGCAGACGCCCCTTCCCAAATAGCTCGTACAAGGCCGGGATCAGCTTCCGCTTGGTCAGGTCACCCGAGGCTCCAAAAATGATCACCGTGTGTTCCATGACTGCCGGCTCCTCCTTGGATCTACAACATTTTCCCAGAGGTGTACGAATTTTCCCAGAAGCGTACGAGTTTTCCCAGAGGGGTACGAATTATCACAGACGCTTGCGACCATCATTCCATCCTACGCCAAAGTGAGGCGGAGGGCACGATTCGGTGAACGGTGTTTCGGGGGCAATGGTGTTCGCAAATATACGGGCAGGCCGTTCCAGCCGGCGCCGCGATGGCATTTAGCAGCAGCCACGCGATCTCTGCGGTGCCAACGCCCTCTCGCACTCCCGCGCGAAGTCCGCCTGATTGCATGATGCGCGCGGCATGGATTGCGCGGCATTATGCCCCATCAACTCCGATTGTTGAACCGAGCAAACCATCTTGCTTTGTAGCATCAGGGCGCAGCTTGAGGCTGAGAAAGCCGTGTCGATTCGACGCCCCCATCTTGCGACGATGCTCCCTGCGACGCATTTCCCACGAACTGGAACGGATTGGAGTAAAGGGGCAGATGGCGATAATAGACCTCCAAGCAGTAAATCGTAAGGCAAGTCACATACAGCCGCCCACCCTCGTTGGCCCAGGCATCTTCCACGGGATGTAGCGGATCCCAACTCCCGGCCTCCTTTCCCGTTTTGACTTGCTGTTCCGGCAGGACTTGCCGCATCACGCTGTTCCATTGCTTCCAATGCTCGCCTTCCATGTGGTGGCAGGCCTGGGCCGCGTAGTACCAAAAATAGACATCGCGTTTGTCCTTCTCAAAACTGATCAGGTGGACCGGCTGTGTGATCCAATCCAGGCCACGAATCATCCGTTCCGCGGTCCGCGGCCAACCGAGATACTGCCGCATCAGGATCGCCTCGGCCGTCATGGCAAGCGTCGCCTCGCGCCCTTTTTGATAGGGATACTTTGCCCCATTCTCCACGGCAATTCGATCCAAGAAACGTTCCACACGCTGAAGCGTAGCGGAGGGCACCTCAAGGCCCGCCATGCGGGCGCTTTGCAGGGCCATCACGATCCATCCGGTCACGGAGATATCGCTATCTACATTGGGGCTGTACCGCCAACCGCCTTCATCGCTCTGCGACCGCAGGATATGGTCGATGGCTTTGATCGCCGGCTCGCGAAACCGTTCGTCGCGGGTCATGCCCAAAATCTCGCACAGGGCGATGCTGCACTGTCCCTGGGTGTAAAAGCGATGATTGAATCCGCCGGAATGGAAAAAGTTCCCCTCGGCGTCCTGCTGTTGCAAGAGCCAATCCCACCCGCGCCGCACGTTGTCGCGAAAGCGCCCTTGCTTGTGAGTATGTCCCGCGCCTTGAAAGGTCAAAAGGGCCATGGCCGTGGCGGCGGCGTGATTTTCATCCTGGCCACCCAGCGTGTACGGACCTTGCAGGCTCCACGATCCATCCTTCAACTGTTGCCGCGCGAGCCACTCCAGGCCGCGATTCACGGCCGCCTCGGTCAAAGCGTTCCCACCGTATGCCGCCAACAACGACCGTTTACGCCCTTCCTCCCGCCCTTGAAGGGCGTACCCGATGGCGGACGCCTGAATATCGCTCGTGGCCGTCACTCCGTTGGCCACCATCTCGACCGAGGGGGGCGCAGCAAAGGGATTCGCGACCTCCGGCAGGTCTGGCGGCGTGAGAATCGGTTCCTCGACATTCTCCGGATCGTTGCCCGCGAAGGGCGAATCGAACTCCACCTGTTCGCCCAACTTTTCGGCATAGATTTCCGCAGTCAGCTCCACCTCGGGCCGCCACATTTGCGGCAGCATAATGAGAGCCAGAATGACGAAAAGCAAAGTATGCACGATGGCGCTGATCAACCAAGCTGGGGCATAGCGGACCGCGACCTCTGGCAAGTCCTCCTCTTCCTCCGTCGATCGGGGGATACCGACCAAATCCCGCCACGAAGCCCGCCTACGGGACTCCTTCTCAGAACCGGGGGCTTTGGGCGAGGAAGGAGGGGGCGCCGTGTAGGGCCGTCGCGGAGGGTGGGAAGCCCCTCTACTTATCCCTTCAGATGCAGCGGGATCGCCCGGCCGTGCATGCTGGACCCCGCCCGAAGTGGGGGGCACGGGCACCCCTGGGAACGATCCAGCTCCAAACTGGTTCCCCTGCCCCGCATCACGCCCCGAGGGGCCTGGGTACCCTGGCGGTTGGCTCGGTACGATCGGCGATTCACTGGACATCACGAAACCAATTAGGCAAGCGGAAAAGCTTTCGAACCGCG
>DYLS01000319.1 GCA_020721965.1 Blastopirellula marina
GCGCCGGGTTGCTGTTTGCGCTTTACCGTTACATCAACACCACGCTCGGTGTGGACCAGCTGGGTGTGTGGTCGGTGGTGCTGGCTACGGTGTCGGCCTCCCGGCTGGCAGATTTAGGTCTCAGCGCAGGAGTGGTGCGTTTTGTTGCCCGTGACCGGGCGAGGGGTGAAGAAGAGCGCGCGGGCCATGTGATAGACACGGTCGCCATAACCCTGATGGTCCTGATCGGTGCCGTGATACCCTTGCTTTATCCGTTCATCCTCAAACTGTTACCACATTTGTTCAACGGCCCCTACCTGACTCAGGCGTTGTCCATCCTGCCTTACGCAATGATCTCGCTATGGTTGACGGTGGTTGCAGCCGTGTTCCAGGGTGGGCTTGACGGTTGCCAGCGCATGGATTTACGCGCAGGACTTGTCGTGGCTGGACAGGCGCTTTTGTTTGCACTCGCAGTATGGCTGGTTCCGCAGTATGGTCTGATTGGTTTGGCTTGGGCGCAAATCGGTCAAGGGCTGTTCTTGCTCATAGCTGGCCGGCTCTTGCTTCGGCATGTTTTACCGTCCCTGCCGAGATTGCCGCGGCGCTGGCGGAAAGATGTCTTGCGGGAGATGCTGGGGTACGGAGCCAACATCCAAGTAGCGGCGGTTTTCATGATGCTATTCGACCCGGTTGCCAAGGTGCTGATGGCTCGATTCGGTGGGCCTGCGGCAGCCGGCTATTTCGAGATGGCCAACCAGGTGGTACTCAAGATTCGCGCGCTGATTGTCAGCGCCAATCAGGCCATCGTCCCCCATGCCGCCGCATTGGCGGAGGCCGAGCCCGCCCGTTTGACGCGCCTGTATCGGGATAACATGCGCCTGCTGGTGTTCGTCACACTGCCTGTGTTTGCGCTTCTGATCGCCTGGGCGGGCGGACTCTCCTGGCTGCTGGTTAGCTCCTACCAGCCTGAGTTCGTGTTCATGATCACGCTGCTCGCCGTCGCTTGGGGCGCCAATATCTTTGCCGGCCCGGCCTACTTCAGCAATCAGGGCACGGGTCATGTGGGGTGGAATACCCTGGCCCACGTGTTGATGGGTGCCCTCAACGCGGGCTTGGGCTGGCTGCTCGGGAACCAATACGGTGCACATGGTGTGGCCTTCGCTTATGTGTTCGCCGTCGTTGCAGGCAGCTGGGTATTGATCATCGCCTTCCAGCGCAGAAATGAATTGGGTTGGCGCTTCGGGTTTACGCGCGAGCATCTTGGGTTAGCCGTCGTCTGTGCGGCGGTGGCCGCGTATGGCTGGGTCGAGCCGTTGCAGCCATCCGCCGGCAGTCCCGTCACCCTCGTAACGGGGCTGCTCCTGCCGCCTTTGGCGCTCGGCGTGGCGGCTTGGTTTCACCCGGTTCGACGTCAGCTATTTGAATCCCTGCTGGCGCGAAAGGCAGGGATATGAAGCGCGCACTTCGGCAATGCCTTGTGG
>DYLS01000030.1 GCA_020721965.1 Blastopirellula marina
AAATGACAGGAGGGCAAGCCGCTTTGCAGTGAGAAGAATCCCTGTGAACGACTACTGACAAGCCAAATCCCCGTATCTACGATGACAGTCGTCCCCCGCTGCCGTGGGTGTCCGGCGGGCGTGACAAGAGCAAGAACCCCGTGAACAATCACCCTTGAACGAAAGGCGTACACCGAGTTCTGCCCACGATCCCCACAAAGGAGGCTGGCCATGGATCGCTCGAAACAAACGTCGGTAAGGGTTACGCGCCGCGCGTTGTTGAAAGTCGGAATCGGGACGACCGTCGGTGCGGCAGTTGCTGCGACCGTCGGGTCGGCGTCAGAATCGGCCGAGCCATCCTTGGCGATGCCCGATTCACCGTGGTCGCAGATACGGGGCTTCAACTACCAGCCCAGCTACGGGTCTTCGGGATTCGAACTGTGGCAGAAGTTCGACGCCCGGGTGATCGAAACCGAGCTGGCGCGAGGAAAGCGGTTCTTCCCCAAGATGAACGCCTTGCGCTGGTGGCAGTCGTGGGATTCGTTTCTGCGCGACCCGGATCGGTACGCCCGCAACTTTGACACGACGCTGGATTTGGCGGAGGAAGTCGGCTGCCGGGTCATGCCTTGCCTGTTCAACCGCTGGCACGACGCCACTCTGGATTACGGCGGTATCTATGTCGACCACTTTTTGCCCGGGGCAAGCTGGGTCCAGAAGCCCAAGATGTTCGACGCCTTCCTGGAGTCGCTCGTGGGCCGGCACAAAGACGACCCGCGCATCCTGGCCTGGGACTTGTGCAACGAACCGTACGCCTATGGGATGCCGCGCGAGAAGATGCTGCCGCAGATCGTCGAGGCGGAAACGGCCTGGCTTAAAGCGATGCACGACCGCTGCAAGGAACTTGGGGCCGTGGCGCCGATCACGGTCGGCATTCATCCCGGTGTGCCGCTGGAGCTGGTGGAACCGATCAGCGATGTGCTGAGCATTCATCCGTATTTCGTCCACAACCGCGTGAACGCCAGCAAGCCCGATTACGAAAAGGGCCTTGACCGGGACGTGGCCTTCGCCAGGAAAGTCGGCAAGCCGCTGGTGGCCACCGACTGCTGCTGGGGGTCGCTCGACGATAAGGTACGGGTGGAGTCGGTCCGCTACACGCTCGGGGAGCTGAAGAAGCGCGGCATCGGCTGGTTGGTCGACCTCTTGCACCATAGCTTGATCGCCGACGCGCACCGGCCGGAGTTCGGCCCTTTGAGCACGCCCGGCAATATGGCCTTCATCGAAGCCGACGGTTCTCTGCGGCCAGGGCACGAAGTGTTCAACGAGTTCTGAACAGGAAGTGCATCGCAGAGCAATCGCAGAAATAGGAAATAGGGGACTAAGGAAATAGGGGACAGTCACCGATTTGTTCTTTCTCGGACGGCCGACGGTCAGCGGACGTAGCCGACGACCGACGATCGACTCGATCTTGCTCAAGAATGCGTCGCTTGCCAACGGACGACCCCGATGCGTGTTCCACCGCAGTAGTAGGGTGGGTGCTCCGCACCCACGCGAACCGGCATGAACGCGATGCCTCGTGCCGTGCGCTTTCTATGTCCACGATCGCCAATGCACGTGGGTGCAGAGCACCCACCCTACTGCTCTTCCTGGAGCAATCCGGGGTAGGTGGCGCGGTCGTCGTCCACAAAGAACACATCCTGGCGGTTGCTCCCGCGCTGCGTGACGTGGTGTGAGCAGTTTGGCATGACGATTCGGGCGAGCCTTGGCATCGCCACATATTCCCGATTCGGGTCGTCCCTGGCAACCCGAAAATAGGTGACTGTCCCCTATTTCCTATTTCTTTTTCCCTTACTTCTATTTCCCTAGCGTATCCAAACCTTTTCAGCCAAAACTTCATCAAGGCCCCTTTTCGGGGTACGCCGTTCATGGAGGCGCAATTACGCCTACAGGACCTTCGCGACTGCCCCAGCGGACGTGCGGGCCATCCACCACAGTCGGTTTTCCCTGGCCGACGCGAGAACCGTCCACAAGAATGGGCCAACGGGACTCGGCCGATTCCGGGAAATCCTCTTTGAAGCGGCACCCGATCATCTCGCCCCCGCGAAGGATGGCCTGATAGTCCCCATTGGGCACCCCAGAAAACCGATGCGTGAACACGCAGTCGATGAAGCGGAACCCCGCCCCCGCACACCAAATACTACGGCACTGGTTGGCCGTGAACGTGCACTCCTGGAAGGTCACGTTCCTCAGATTCCCATTTAGCTCGGCCAAGAAGTTTCCGTAGGGCTGCCGGCCATCCTTCCAAGGGCGATCCTCGAACGTGCAGCGAATCCATCGTGTGGCTAACGCCGGATCCTCAGAGCCAAATGCATGAACAATACTGCCGTGGAACGTACAGTCTTCGAATCGCAAACCTGGTTTGGCACACCAGGCACTCCAGTTGCTTGGACCCCAAAATAGGCAGCGGACGAATCGGCTGTACCCGCCGTCACCGGAGTCAGCTACCATCCCGCAACCGAAATTGTTGACAAACTCGCAGTCCTCGAAGGAACCGTCGCGGCAAATGGAGTCCTCGGCTTCGATATCCAATCCCGCGCCGGGGGCAGATCCAAAGGGTTTGCCGTCGTTAAGGGCTTGGCCTGTGTGGTTGAACTTGCATCGCCGGGCTGTCAGTCCGCGTCCGCCGATCCACGATAGTCCCTGCCGCCCGTTATATTCAAGGACGCAGTCTTCTAGTGTGTGGGGGGCGGCCGGTTCGTTTTCTTTCAATCCGTACCATCCGATCATGATTCCATCGAGTGCATGGTGATGGCTGTGGACACGCTCGATCCGGACCTCGGTATTGTTGTGCAAGAATATCCCGCAGGCGGGCAACTGTCGGCCGGTATCCCCAAACTGCCCGCCAATCACGAGTTTGCCGACGTTTCCATCAAGCTCCAGGTCTCGAATCGTCACATTTTGGCTGTAAGTGATGAGCAGCATGTGCCCCACTTGGGCAGCATATTTGCCGTCCACGAACGGCATGGAAGAGGGAGTGTAAGGTTTGCCTGTATCCTTGTCGAAGGAACCAAATCGCAACCCTCCGGCGAGGCGTAACTTGGCATGGTTTCCTTCGATGAGCAGAAATTTCAGCCCCTTGACATGAAAGATTGGCTCCGCTCGATAGTAGGGATATTCCCCCGGGATGTGCTTCTGCCCACCGACCAGATACGTACCGGGCGGAATGACGAGCGTTCCGCCACCCGCCTCCTGAATCCTCGTCGCCGCCTTTTGGAAAGCCTCCGTGTCGTTCGCCACGCCGTCACCGACCGCACCACAATCGGCCCGTAAGTCCACACGCGGATATTTCCCCGATCCTGGATCGTCCGATCGGGAGGCTCCCTCCGCACCGCTTACCGCGACCTGCAAGGAGCATAGATACGCCATTGCCCACAGAAGCCCGATAACCATACTCGCGCAACGAGTCATACACGAGTCTCCTTTGGTTCTTACGACCTCCTTGCGATTGCCGCAAGCTCGCGATTGTCGCAAAACCCGCCATGAGTATACTGAAGCGATGGCTAGGTGTGCAGAGGTTCCTTAAAACATTGGGATCAACACGCAGCATGTCACAAATTTCTCAGGAATGGCAAGGATATCAACGCGCGGATGGCCGCAAGGGGATCCGCAATCTTGTGCTGGTTGTGTACCTGGTCGAGTGTGCCCATCACGTGGCCCGGGAAATCTCCTATCCGTACCGCAAGATGGGCGTGCACCTGGCAGGATTTCCCGGGTGCTATCCCAATGCCTACGCGAGGCGAGTGCTGGGGCGGGTCTGTACGCATCCCAATGTCGGAGCGGTCTTGCTGGTCTCGCTGGGCTGCGAGAGCTTTGACAGAGAGGGACTTGCGCAGGAGATCGCGGCCTCCAGCCGACCGGTCGAGCTTCTCGTGATTCAACAGGCGGGTGGCACGGAGAAAACGGTCCGCCAAGGTCGTGCCTGGATCAAAGAACAATTGGCAATCCTTGCACAGACCCCGCGTTGTCCCATGGGGATCGCCGACTTGACGATTGGCACCATTTGTGGCGGTTCGGATGCCACGAGCGGACTGACGGCGAATCCGGCGTGTGGTGTGGCCTTCGATCTTCTCGTGGACGCGGGCGGCACAGCCATCTTCGAAGAGACCGGGGAATTGTTCGGCTGCGAGGACGACCTGATCCGGCGGGCGATCACACCGGAATTGGGGCAGGTCCTGGCTGGCTCCGTGGAAAAGGCTTTCCAGTATTACACAACGCTGGGACATGCCAGTTTCGCACCCGGTAATGCCGAGGGCGGACTTACGACTATCGAAGAAAAGTCGTTGGGCGCCTATTTGAAGAGCGGCTCGCGACCGATTTCCGGCCTGCTGAAACCGGGTGACGTTCCACCTCGCCCGGGGCTATATCTCCTGGATGTGGTTCCGGACGGCGAGGTCCGATTCGGTTTCCCCAACATTGCCGACAACGCGGAAATCGTGGAAATGATTGCGTGTGGATCGCACGCGATCTTGTTCACGACGGGCTGGGGATCGGTGGTAGGTTCCGCCGTTGCGCCGGTCATTAAGGTCTGCGCCAATCCAGAGACCTATCGGCGTCTCAAGTCGGATATGGACGTCAACGCCGGGGAGATTCTACTCGGCAAGGCTGACGTCTCGGCCGTAGGGAGGCGAATCTTCGAATCCATTATCGATGTGGCCGGCGGAAAAAGCACGATCTCCGAGCGGCTGGGCCATCAGGAGTTCATCCTGACCTACAAGGCATTCGAGCCGTTGGGGCCGGCTTGTTTACCTTTGACGTAGTCTTTCAGAGGGGTTCTTGTCCCCGCAAAATGGCCCCCCCCCTGTCATTTCGAGCGAAGCGAGAAACCTTTCGAAGCGAGAAGGCTTCTCGGCGGGGGGTAAGATTTCTCCTCGCTGACGCTCGTCGAAATGACACGGTTCGGGTTTGCCGAAATGACACTGCTGGTGCTCGTCGAAATGACAGTCAATCCCACACTCCAGGAGCCTGTGCAACATCGGAACGACTCTCTGGAACCACCGAACAACTCGCCGGAATCCCTGGAACTCTCTGGAACCTCCGAACAACCTTCGTTGTTTCGCAAATCTTTCCCGTTCTATCTCAGCCCAGAACGATTACCCTTTGACATGAATGCCGCGATTCTCGACCGCAACAACGGTCAGTTGGGGCGAAGCGATATGGAAGCGAGATGCATCTGCCCCGACGTGACGGACTGTATTGTGATTTACGCAGAACCGCCACGAATGTCTTCCCACCGAATGAGGCCCGCCGGGACCTCGCCCCGTTCGAATTGGGCGATGTTTTCCAGGGTTTGACGAGAGATGTGCTCCATGGCGTGATGCGTGAAAAAGGCCTGATGCCCTGTGATGATGACGTTGGGGAAGGTCAGCATTCGCATGAACGCATCGTCTTGGATGACCTGATTGGAGAGGTCCTCGAAAAACAGGTCGGCCTCCTCTTCATACACGTCCAGGGCCAGGGCGCCGATTTTTCCGGACTTCAGTGCCCGGATTACCGGGCGGGTGTCGACCAGAGCGCCTCGACTGGTGTTCACCAGCATTACCCCCCGCTTCATGAGGGCCAGGGACTCCTCATTGATGAGGTGACGCGTTGCGGGTACCAAGGGGCAGTGGAGCGTGATGATGTCGCTCCTGCGGAAGATCTCCTCCCTTGTCAGGTATTCGACCCCAGCGGCTACCAGCTCTGGCTCCTCCATGAGATCGAAGGCCACGACTTGACATTCGAAGGCGAGCAGGCGTTTTGCCACCAGGCGTCCGATCTTGCCGGTACCGATGACCCCCGCCACCTTGCCCGCGATATCCATCCCGAGGAGGCCGTCCAGGGAGAAATTGCCCTCCCGGACGCGATTGTACGACTTGTGAAGTCTTCTGGCCGCCGCGAGGATCAGGCCCAGCGTATGCTCGGCCACGGCCTGCGGGGAATAGGCGGGGACTCTCGCCACGGTCATCTCTAGTTCGGAGGCAGTCTGTAGGTCGACGTTGTTGTAGCCTGCGCAGCGCAAGGCGATCAGGCGTGTTCCGCTACGCTGAAGCATGAGTAGCACGCGGGCATTGAGGTCATCGTTTACGAAAACGCAAACCGCGGGATATCCCTTTGCTAGAGACGCAGTTTGGGAATTCAGGCGAGCTTCGAAAAACACCAATTCGTGGCCGAACGCGCTATTGGTTGCCCGAAAGAATTCCTGGTCGTAGGGTTTAGTGCTAAAAACCGCAACACGCATCGTGAATCTTCGCCTCAGCTATCGATCAAGGACAGCGTTTCATGCAAATGTTTGGCCGTGCCTACAGGAGTATCGGCAGAATTTGCCTCGAACCGGCACGTTGAAACACCGGTTTTCCCAAATGTCCAATCGGGTTAAGTCACGGTTCGCGCGAAGGGGAGACCTACCAGTGCGATCACCGAAACACGAACGCTTTTCCCTCGCAACCGGCTTGATAATAATGATTGCATGAGCAAGACCCTGGCGGCAATTCCGGTGTTTAATGAAGTACGTCACGTGGGCCGCGTTCTGCGCGAAGTGCTCCACTACGCGGAGCACATCCTGGTCGTGGATGACGGCTCGTGGGACGGCACCGATGCAGTGCTTCGGTATTTTCCGCAGATACATACCGTCCGGCATCCCCGGAATTTGGGTTACGGGGCAGCACTTCGGACTGCTTTCCAATTCGCCAAGGAGCACGGATACGAAATCCTCGTGACTCTAGATTGCGACGGGCAGCATGAGCCGCGGAGAATTCCGGAGTTCGTGCGAGCATGCTCCCAAAACGTCGATATCGTCTCGGGTAGTCGCTACCTGAAACGCTTTCCCGAGGATGGCAGACCGCCTCCGGATCGCCATCGCATCAATCAGATTATAACCGCGGAGTTGAACGATCGGTTGGGTTTGCGATTGACGGATGCCTTTTGCGGCTTCAAGGCGTATCGGGTCGCTTCGCTGAGCCGTTTGGAACTGACCGAAAACGGCTATGCCATGCCCTTGGAATTTTGGGTTCAAGTCGTGCGTTGGGGACTTCGGATTGTGGAGCTGCCGGTGCCGCTGATTTATCTAGACGAGAACCGTTCGTTCGGTGGCGCGTTGGACAATGCCGCGGTGCGATTGGGTGTTTATCGTGAGGTGCTCGATGCCAGTCTGCGAAGAGCGGGAATCGTGCGGCCCGTACCCCGTTTTTCGATCGCGCACATGGGTCTGGGCACCGGCTGTTTCAGCGAACCGTCATGAAGCCAAAGGTCACTGTCGCTGAAATCCTGGCCTATCGTTCACTACGAGCACCACGGGAAGATCGCAGCATCCTCTTGGTGCCGTCGTTGCACTCGATAGCGGGGGCCGTCCGCCAGAATATTCTCTGCAAACTGGAGCCATCGTCCGCACCTGGGTTATCATTCGATGGTGAATGGTTGGCGAAGGCACGTCGCGAATTCGTGCACGCCGCTCTAGCTTGGACGGGTTCTTACACGGATACGGGCTGGGCGGTTCCGTGCTGTGACAATGTGGCACGCGGTCGCGCCCCGTTACTGCTCGCCGGGCACCAGACCGAAATGTTTCACCCCGGCGTGTGGTTCAAGAACGCCGTGCTTTCAAGGGCTGCTCAGTCGGTAGGGGGGCTGGGCGTCAATATCCTGATCGACGCCGATTCCCCCAAGACAGCCGCCATCCGGGTACCGACTGTGGTTGACGGTCGTGTCACTGCGTTCGCGATTTCTCCTGATCGCACCGAAACTGGTTTGCCGTATGAGGAGCTGTTCGTTCGCGATTGGGACTGTTTTTCGTCCTTCGGAGAACGGACCTATCGGCGGATTTCGCACCTTGTGCCGACCACGATGGTGCGGGAATACTGGGACTTGGTTCAAAATCGCGCTGCCGAGATTCGCCAGTTGGCTTGGTCGGTGGCGCAGGCCCGGCACCTGACAGAACAGAAGTGGGGTTGGCGGACCCTGGAAATCCCGCAAAGCTCCGTCTGCGATCTCCCGAGTTTTGCCGAGTTCGCGGCGCTTATCTGGAACCAGGCCGAGGCCTTTGCGGACGTTCACAATCGAATGCTGGCTCTTTATCGGAGAATCCATAAGATTCGGACCGAGGCCAGACCGGTCCCGAACCTGAGACGGCACGGCGATTGGCAGGAAACGCCCTTCTGGATTTGGTCCGCCGATCAGCCGCGTCGTCGGCGGATGTTGGTGCGGCGCATGGACCACTGCATCCAGATATCCGACGGTACGGCAACCTTGGCGTGTGTGAAGGCGGATGACTTCGTGGGAGCGGCGTCTGTGTGGGCGGACCTGCGTCGCCAAGGGATCAAGATTCGTGGTCGAGCGTTGATCACAACGATGTGGGCCAGGATGATCCTCGGGGATATGTTTATCCACGGTATCGGGGGGGCGAAATACGACCAGGTCACCGACGCTATCATCCAGGACTTCTTCGGGATCCGGCCGCCGACGTTCGCCGTTGCATCCGCTACGCTGCAACTGCCAGTTCAGGGAGATCGTGCGCCGGCTCGTAATGTGGACGACCCTGGCGAGCTGCGACAAAAACTCCGGCAGATACGCTACCACCCCGAGCGATTTCTGGACCTAGCCGCGTTGCCGGAAAAGGATCGCGAACAAGCCACGACAATTATCGGCGAGAAGCTGCGGTGGGTGGCCACGCCAAATGCGCCCGAAAACGCGGCCGCGCGGTACCGTGCGATCGTGGGGGCCAATGAAGCTCTGGGCACACTGTTGAGGCGGGATCGGGACAAACTTCTTCAGGCAATTCACTTGGCGGAACGGCAGTCGCGAGACGCCACGATCTTGACCTCTCGCGAATTCGCGTTCTGCTTGTATCCCGAGGCGCACCTTCAAGATTTTTTCCAGTCGCAACTTGACCCGTCCCTGGCATGATTGGAGTCGCCCAAGACAAGTCATCATCTTCGCGGCTGCGTGGGCAGACGGTTGGTACGCCCAACGATCGAGCTACTCGCCCTCGAATTGCAGGAGGCTGACGGGATGAAACATCTCCAGTCTTTGAGCACCTTTCAATTCCGTTAGCTCGATCACGAATGCGCAGCCGACGACCTGACCTCCGGCCTTTTCCACTAGGCGGCAACAAGCTTCTACTGTGCCTCCCGTGGCCAGCAAATCGTCCACAACGACGACACGCGCTCCCTTGGGGAGATCGTCCCGGTGCATTTGCAGCGTGTCGGTGCCGTATTCGAGGCTGTAACTGTGAGTAATGGTAGCCGATGGTAGTTTGCCCGGCTTGCGGATGGGAATCAATCCCACGTTCAATTGCAGTGCCAAGGGGGCGGCAAACAGGAATCCGCGGGCCTCCGCCGCGGCGAGGAATTGCGGGTTGCGGTCGCGGATCGCGTCCGCCAGCCGCTCAACCGCCAACCGCAATGCCGCCGGCTCGGCCAGAAGTGGTGTGATATCGCGAAACAATATCCCCGGCTTCGGAAAGTTTGGAACCGTGCGGATGAAATTTCGAAGGTCGTCAACGTGCTGAATCATGGGGTTCGGATATCCTTAATACTAGTCCATCCGGTGCAACCAAGGCGCTGCGTGCTAACGGAGGGAAATCGCCTTGGCCAAGGGTTGAAGAATGCTGGGAATCACGTATTGGTCGGCTACCTTTTGGGCTGTCTGCGCGAGCAGATCGTAGGTTTGTTCGAAACCGTCCTTGCCAGGCAGGCAGCCGTAATGCCTTACCGTCAAGTACACGCTCACGTTCTCCGTAGGATATTCTTTGAGGCGAATCTGCTCGTCTGTAGTTCGAGTTCCGATCTTCACGCGGCACTGGAGCCGGCATTCGGAGTCCAGTGAGAACACCAAGCTAGGCTCGAATCGCATGAGCTGGCTATTGGGGATGTCGCGGAATGGTTCGAAAGCAGAAGGGGTGCCCAATGCATCGGCGACAAGTTGGTTGTGATTCCCGCGATATTGAAAATCGAATCCCATGAGAAAGTCGATGGCCTCGCAATCCACGTGGCTTAGGGAAAGGTGGAAAGGAGCTGTTTGCAGGACCATGCGATGATATGTGAACGCGTCGTCCATGCTCTCGGGATTCAGAAAACCTGCCGTAATTCGCCGGGCTTCCAGACTGCACCATCGGTAGGCATGACCGTCGCGATCCTCCTCCAGGGTTAGTTCTATCCGCTCCCTCACATAGAGGTTCTTCATGCGGGGATAGGCTTTTTGCAACCGTTCAAAAAACGACAATAGCGTTTCGCGATTCGACGGTAGCGATAGGGATGTGTCTATCGTTAGGTTAGTGTAGTAGTCGTCGCAGTAACCGCCGTAAGAGTCCATGACCCGTGACTTATCCCAATTCCCTGTTGTGCACACCTCCATCCACAGAGCGGATCGCTGGGATCGGAGGCGACTCAATACCGTGCCAACTTGCCAGACTCCAGAGGGGATACCTAGTTCCCCTTCTTACCCTAACGTTAGAGTATACGGCGGAGCGGAGAAGTGTGTCAAAATCCCTCCCAATGGGCAAATCGGTTCACGCTAAATGTAGGGCTACGGTCATGTTGTATGCCGCGCGGTGCTTGCAAAAGCAGAGAGCAGACAGGTCCGGTATGGGGGCCGTCGCCACGCCGTTGGGGTGGTTGGCATTTTGCGTCACAAGGTGTGGGCTGGCGAGCGTGCGGGTCGGATATGCCAACCTGGAAGCCGCAATCTCGGCCGTGGGGGGAATTGGGAGGGCCGCTAGTCGCATTGGCACACGTCCACCCGCAGCCGAAAAAAAACTACCGGGGCGGCTTGTGGAAACGCTGCACTGGGTAGGGGACAGCCGGGATAGCGAGCCGCCGGAAATAGCGTCGCGATGGCTTGAGCGTCTCAGCCTTTATTTGGAAAGCAAGATTGTCGATTTCGGTGATTTTCCGCTGGATTTTCGGCAGGCCACTCCTTTCCAGATTGAGGTCTGGCGAGGGTGCCGCACGATCGAGTTCGGAGAGACAATGAGCTACAGCCAGCTCGCCGAACGCATCGGAAAGCCGTCGGCCGCGCGGGCGGTTGGTCGAGCGCTAGCGGCAAATCCCATCCCCCTGATTGTGCCCTGCCATCGTGTCCTGGCGGCTAACGGGGATTTGTGTGGCTACTCGGGGTACGGCGGACTGGATCTCAAACGGCGACTGTTGGAATTGGAGCAGAGGGCGGTGCAGGCGTCGCGTCGAAGGTGGGGCTAACCCATTGCGGGAGCAGATTCCGCGAGCCTTCCCCTTACTTCGACATCGCAAGATTGTTTGCTTGGCTCAAGATCTTGTAGTGATGGGACTTATAGCCTCGCAAGATATGCTGGCCACATGGTGCAATCAGGCGGACTTTACGTTGGAGGATTAGCCGAGCCTGCCGCTCAGCAACGGCCGTCCGTGCACCCAGCCGTGCCGCGTTGGGCGAATGCCACCCCCTCGATCTCGACCAACAAATCGGGACGGCACACATCGGCCACAGCGTAAATGGTGGGGACATTGCCCATGCGCCGCTTGCAGATAGCCGCCACTTTGGGGTAGTCTGCTTTGTGCTTGATGTAAACCCGAGCCAATGCCAATTGTTCCAGAGAACTGGACATCTCAGGCAGGTGATGCCTCTTCAAATTGGGGCCGCTGATCAAAGCCGCGATGTTGTCCAACGTCTCGTTCGTTTGCGATTCGAAATCGCCTTCGTGCCGCGTCTCCGAATCCGTGATGCTCGCTGTCCCAGAGATGAAGATCGTGGCGTAGGTACCGCAAGAGAGCGCCATCGCGCGGGAAAACTTGGGACTTTTCGGACTGTAATAGCACCCGTATCCGAAGGCAGGAGTTTGACGGGGATTTTCTAGCGGCATGGCGACAATGTCGGATCGCTCGCTATCCAGGGCAATGCAACTCATGACCACGTCTCGATGGTCTGCGCCGATCCCTGTGCTGGCTGGATACGCCGGACCTTCTTGTACCGGTATACGGTCACGGAGGAAGGATATGCCCTCGTAGAAATCCGCCCGAGCGCGGTTCAACTCCTTGTATCGCTGCGATTCCCCTTCCGGATCCACAATGCCACCCAAATAGAGCCAGGTGCGTATGATCTGATCGAAACCCACATCCACCCGCCGTAGCAGGCTCTGCATCCTTTGAAACGCATCCTTTGCCCGATCGTAGGTGGCTGTGGCGTCTGTTTGCGGCACTACCTGAGCGCAGTGGATCCATGAGATGTTGTTGTGCCGCGCAAGAACCAGTTGATCGCTGAAGCGCAGGATGTCGACTTCGCCCTTTTTGCGTCCCACTCCGAGAGCTTCGATCGAGATCAGACCTCCTTCGCAAGGCATTTGGGGGACGTAGGTGGTGGCTGGCATTTCCGGGCCATAAAAATCCCGGATGATCTTGCGCACTTCTTGCAACTGGGAATAGTCGCCCAAGAAGACGACCTGGTGGACGATCGATCCCAGCGTGCTTTCCTCGCGGATCACTGCTTCGATCGTCTTCAGGGCGTCGTCCGCTTGCGACTCCAAACTGTCACCGCACCGAGGAGCGGCCGCAGCGAACACATGGCGGACATCGGTCAGGTCGACGACCGAATAGCCGACGCCATCACTGCAGATTTTCCGAATCATAGATCCCTCGGAAGCTGTCTGATTCCCCTCGCCCCTTCTCCAGTTTAATTGCTATTCCTCCGGTACGAAAACAATCGGACCGGTACCGTCATTACCGTGCTTCCAAACTCAAATGCCGGTCTATTACCCTTGACAAAAACTGGTCTATTACCCTTGGCAAAGAGTGGTTGGATGTCGGCTGAACCGCCTCGTCATTGGAACTACACCGGCCTTCCCTTGCCGGTTAACGGCGGCTCTCCCCATCTATTTATGTCGTAGCACCTGCGACGCGCACGATTTAGCCACCAGATTTGTCAGGGACAAACATTCATCCTCGCGTTCGTTCCAATGGCATGCTATACGGTACGGTTCTTGGATCTTCGATCCGAATTTCCGGGACTTTTTCTTTGATTGATACCACGGACTGCTAACGTTCTTTCCAGCTATCCAATGGTCGCAACATGGATAGACCCGCTGCATCCCCCGAAGTTACAAACGCGACCGCGATGCGAAGCGGATCGCTCTGCTTGTTGAGGCGAATCACGAGTTTGCGGACATTCGGCTGCTGCCGTTGCGGTGGTGGGGCGTCAGCCTTTTCGACCGCGAATTGGGCATCGGCCGGTGATATCAGGACTGCTTGAATCGAGCGGTTTCCCTGACGCAGTACCGCCATCGAACCTTGCAGCTCTATCTCCGCACCCGTGTGAATCTGCCATTGGATGGAACGCCCATCAAAACCGTTCAGTTCGTCCTGAACGAGAACGACCCTGTGATCGAGGATGGCGATACCGCGAAGCACACGATCCGCCGGTTGGGATGCGGATTTCTCCGCAGACTGGGGCGCGTATGCGGCCGATAGGTCCGCGATCGCGAAAAGCTGCTCGGGTCGATCTGAGAAAGCAAGGATCGGTGCCTTGGCCCGGGGGTTTTGGTTCTGGCTGTCCACAAGCAAGGTGTTTTGCCCGAAAGTTCCCAAGCGGTAGTATGTCCATCGCTGCTTGCCGAAGTAGCCGGGTAGGTTGTAATCGTCGGACCCCAAATCCAGGACCCAGCGTTCCCCATTTGCGTCTAGTACGAAACTTCCCAATTCCAGATGGCTGTGATTGACGGCGTTGTCACCACCCTTGAATCCCACGAAGATGACGTCTTCCGTCCAATCGGTTCGGAGTGTGACGATGTCGGCTCCGCGAAACCATTTGGCAGTCGCTTCATTTCCAAAGCCGTCGCCTCGCGGATCGTACCACCACAAGTCCAACGCCTCGCGACCTCGCAGGTAATCGCACTGGTGCCAAGCATAGACGGGCCGATCGAATCGCTTGGCCAGGTACAACATGCAGGGCGCGTGCCCAACCCGCGAGCCGCCATCGGCAAAGTTGAAGCTCATCCTGGTCGGACCGATCACGTGCATCCAAAAATCGCCGGTGACGGAAAATCCCGGGGATTGACCGATTCCAAAGTCGCTGCCTAAAGCGGTTTCCAGTCCAGCCAGGAGGAAGACCGTGTAATGGGTGGCATAGTTCCAATAACCAGGCCCCTCTGCCCAGGCTCCGTCGGGAGCGTAGCTGGCCATGGCACGCGGCACAGAGTTGATGGCCGAGGCGATGATGAATGAGGATAGTTCAGGTTCGTCTTCGGCGACGGCCAGGGCACCCAGGGCCATGCCGCCGTTGCAGACTTGATTCCAATTCCAAGCCGTTGTCGACCACCATCCCCCGCGGCGATAGACCTTTTCGCCCTCGCGCAATCCTTTTTCCACAATGGCCGTCCGAATCGCCTGGTGGTCTTCCGCGCTAAGGTAATCGAACAACCAATCGTAGCCGATCGCCAAGGCGTGGGTCATTTCGGCAGTATCCAAGAAGTGAGAAGGGTTCCAGTCCGGGAAGGAAGCGGCGGTCCGCATCTCGACCACAGCACGCTCTGCATACTTGGCATCGCCAGTCAATCGATACAACGTCGCCAAGGTATAGATTCGGCCGAGACATCGCCGACTTTGATCGAGCAAACGCGGACCGATCAGACGATGGCGGATCGGCGGTTCGGTAAGAATCTGGTTGCCAGCCTGCTGGACTGCCTGAAAAATATCTCGCGCGGTTGGATCGCGCTGCAGCAATTGCCGCACGTGCTCTTCCGCCCCCTGGGGTGCGATCAACCGCGGATGGCCAGGGACTAGCGTCCGCAACACCTGATCCGGGGAGGTCGTCACCGATGTTTCTGCTGTTTCTATGGCGACGGCGATTCCGGCCACGCTAACCGACAAAAGGCCGCTTATGAACAGCTCGACGATGAACTGATGAGCGGGTAAGGGGCTGTGTGAATCGCTTGACCAAGGCCACATGAGGCGACCTCCAGAGGGCAACGAACCGATATTTGCGTGCCGAAATTCGACAATCGAGGGTGGGAACAAGCAGGCGTGTGGACAATCGGCAGGTACGGTTGGAGTGTAACACCGTTGTCAGGATTGGTCAAGCATTTCGCGCGTGATTTCAAACGGAGCTACAGATTGCCATGATTTGCAACGCGCCGGCCGCCAACGGCTGGAAATGCATCGTGAAGGAATCGTGATTGCCCCTTGCCGATTCTTCGGCACCAGCGAAGCGAGGTCTTGCAAAATGGATCGACTGCGTGAGATATCATATCGGTACCTCAGGCTGCCAGGGCCAGCCCTACACCGAAAAGCCCGCCTGACTGCAGGATCTGCTCCGCGTAACAGCGAAAAGTCCGCACGATTGCGGGATATGCTCCCCGTATCCTATGAGGCGTTACGTCCCATTACCACAAGATGTTACGGCAAGCAAGCAAACCGGCGCTGTACTGCTAAGACGTTTCGGCACTTGGGATAGCAGAATTGTGATCTGGCGCAGTCGCGGCCAGCCAGGAATGGCAGACCATTAGGCGGGCTACCGATCGGGGGCGTCGGGCCGCTTCTCCTGCACCCAGAGGTAATAATCCGTCAGCTTGAGTTTGGATGCCGCCTGCCGGTCGAGAAAGACGACGGCATCGCGGTGCAATTGCAAGGCGGAGGCCGTGACCATGCTGGTGATCGGTCCCTCGACGGCGGCGGCCACTGCCTCCGCCTTGGCTTCGCCATGGGCGATCACGATGATCCGTTTGGCTTCGAGTATGGTTCCAACTCCCATCGTGATGGCGAAGGAAGGCAGCGGCTCATCGGGATCGAATTGCTCTGAAAACTCCGCAAGGCGCCTCTTGGATAGCGTCTTGATCCGGGTTCGTGAGCCCATCGAACTGCCCGATTCGTTGGCGCCGATCTGACCCTCGGTGCCGATCCCCAAGATTTGCAGGTCGATGCCGCCGCACTCCTTGATTCGTTGTTCGTACCAGCGACAGTAGGCTTCATAATTGTCGGTTGTACCGAGAGGGAAGTAGGAGTTCTGTGGTGGTATGTTGACGAATTTGAAGAAATTCTCGTGCATGAAGTAGCGGTTGCTCTGAGGGTGGTCGCGTCCCAGGCCCACGTATTCGTCCAGGTTGAACGTCGCCACTTGCGAGAAATCGAGCAGTCCCTCCTTGAACATCTTGACCAATTCTTGATAAAGACCGCGATGCGTGTTGCCGGTGCTTAGGCCCAGCACTGCGTTGGGCTTGGTGTTGAGGACTTTGGCGACTGCCTTGGCCGCCGCTGTACACATTTCTTCGTAGCTGTCCTTGATGATCACTTCCATGACTCAATTTCCCATTCTGGAGGCCATCAATTACTCACGATCCCGAGCGAGCTGCTTGCTTTTGGCTTGATGTCGCATCATGTTTGCGATCGGCTCTGAGTCACCCGCTGCTGGAAAGAAACTGATCCCTTAGCAAGGGCGTGGCGGCAAATCCACCGTGATAGCAGTTTGCAGGCTTTACCTCCGTGCGTCAAGACGGCGGTTTCCGCCTCTTCAGTTCCCGGGGGCCGGACTTTCGCAATCGCTGCCCCGCCTGGAATCGATACCATTCTCGCCTTAACGCTATTCTCGCCCTGCTGGCACCATCGTCCGTCCTATCCCGAGGGGGAGGATCCGGCCCCAACAGATAATGCGAGGGTGGCCGGGAATTTGACAGTCGTAACCCCTTGTTTTTAATGGTGTACCGACATTTGGCCGCACGATTTCGCGTATCTGTTTGGTTGAGGATCTGGGTAATCTGCGGAATCTAATTCCCGGACACCCTCAGATCATGCTACAGCGCGGGGTTGTTTGCTGGCTGCAACATCTTGTAGGGATGGGGCATCACGGCTCGCAAGATACGCCGAGCACATCACGCCATCAGGCGGATTTTGCGCTGTGGTACGGAGCGGTCATGTGACGGCCCGAACAAAGACACGCATTCCTCGCACGTCCGTGACCACCACGTCCTGACCGCGGTCAATCGGTTCACCATCCTCGGACAGCACGTCGAGCAGGCGTCCCGCAAGGCTCGCCTTGCCGCTGGGCATGAGAGGAGTGACGGTCGTCCCACGCTGGCCGACAAGCGATTCATCGACCTGTAGCAGCGTGCGGCGTTGCTCCATGGCCTCGGCCTCCTCCGGGGAAGGGGGAAGTAGCACAATCCGCCCGAGGCCGGGCGTGTGCGGCAACCATCGTCCAATCAGAGAAGCCAGGATGCCTGTTCCCACTGCCGCGGCGGCGATTATCAACAGCGATTGCTGAAATTGTCCCCATTGGTAGCTGTTGTGCGGCCAAAGGAACGTTTGGCCCGCCAAGACTAAGGAGGCCAGGAGCAAGGCCCCTCCGCCAAGCCCGAAAATACCAAATCCCGGCAAGACGAACAACTCGACGGCCAGGCACATCAGCCCCACCAGGAAGAGGATGATTTCCAGCCATTCGGCAGTGTGCCCCAAAAAACGGCTCCAGAAAAAGAGGACGAAGCACACGGTGGCCATGAAAGCGCCCACGCCGATACCGGGAGTCTGCAACTCGATGATAAGACTCACGAAACCGATGATGACTAGGGCCACCGCGACGCCGGGAGTAGCCAGCCCCTCGACGAGTAGGTCCGACCAGGTCGGCTCCAAGAGGGCGGGATCGTTTTCCAGTCCGTATAGTTCCTTCATGGCAGCGAAGGAATCGACCGTCTCTCTCGCCAAACCAAATTCCAAGGCTTGCTTTCCTGTCAATTGAAGAGGCACGCCTGGGTTAGTGATCGCCTCGCCTCTCTCCCAATCCTGAGGATTCGGCAGGCTCTGGAATTCCTCCAGAGAATAGAATTCCGTGATTCCGGGTGTGGCCTTTTTCGTGTAGCGAAAGACCTCCAGATTGGGATCGAGCAAGGCGATTGGCAAAGACCAGCCTCTCGCGAGCTTCGGAGCGATGACCTGGCTCCATGTTCGCTTGATTTGATCCAGGTCCTCTTGGGACGGCAGGCCATCTCCCTCGCCCCCGAGCACGGCGTCGGGGTGCGTGATCAAGTGATCACAAGCGAGGGCGATCAGAGCGGCGTCGGAGCGAGCCTGCCGTGGGACGTAAGCCACCGTGCGAATACGGTCGTTCGGCACGTCCTGGGCCAAAAAAGTGGCCAGTCGCAAGGAGTCGGCTGGTGACCCTCCAGCACTATCGATTTCCAGACAAACGAAATTCACGTCACGGCGCAAAGCATCTTCGATCATTTTTTGGGATCGGAGTACGGTAGCGGCATTGATCGGCCCCTGGGTCTTCACTTGCACCGCTTGCCACATGCCGCCCGCCAGGACTTCTTCTTCCACGTCGGTTTGTGGGATGGACAGGGCCTGCAAAACATCGCGAAGATCGGCCGCCGTATAGTCGATCAGGTCCAAGGCCCGGGCTTCCCGCCCGGTCAAGCGGCCCATCTGGCCGGCAGGGATGAGAACCTTGGGTTTGTCCACCAGCGGCCGCCCCAGTTTTTCCAGCTCTTCTGGCGTAACGAAGACACGCTCGACATCCGTGTCGACTTGCAAGACGGTTCGAGCCGGATCCAACATGCCAAGAGCGACTTCGACTGGGATCGCGAGGCGGCGCTGAGCGATTTCCCGGTAGGCGCTGAGCATCGGCGGGGCAATCCTCCGCTCGCCAACGCCGGCAGAACCGAACTCGGCGTCGGGGGCGAGGATGATTTCGCTACACGCCAATATCACCAGCACGGCGTGTCCCTCAGCACGATAGGGGACATACGCGATCGTTCGAATCCGCGCCAGGTCCTCGCTGGTCAGAAGTTCCGCCAGGTCGTAGCACGCACCGAACTCACTGCGTGAGGCGAATTGCTCCTCACCACGATTGGTTTCGAATACCAGAATGATGTTCTTGAGAGGCTCGTTGCGATCGGCCAATAGTTCGCGAAGCCCTCGTTTGAGACGCGTCGCCACGGGGCCCGTGATGGGCAGCGTAATGCGGATGACCTGCGTTTTGTTGGCACTCCCCTGGGGAGCTGCGTTGGCGCCGTCTCCCTTTCCATCCTCGGCGAAAACAACGCCCTCAAGCCTGAGGCTCAATGTGATCCACGCCGAGAGTCCACTTCCCGCCGACAGTGGGAAGAGTGCACAGCATAAGCCTAGCGCGGTGAGAAATGCCCACCTGCGACCGGAGGATCTGGAACCTTTCCTTCGCGGAAAAGACGTGCGAACTATCATCGAATCGCTTCCGATTTTCCCCTGTCCTTAGACCTCTGAATACGTGAACGCAGGCATTCTCTATTCGTGGTAGTTGCCAGGCTTCGTAAAACTTGCCAGACCATGCCCTGCCAGGATGTCAGGCTATGCCTTGCCAGGATGTTCTGATCCGATGCATGATCGACTCCCTCGCCCCGAACCCGGCAAATCGCTCGATTCTCCGCCTGTCCGCAAGAGTAGGGCATGGAGCAACGCGGGATGGACGGTCCTTCAGCCAATCCACGTGAATTATACTGCCGCGGCATTGAGGGCGACACGCAAGCCCGGAGACAACTCATCGTGCAGCACCAGGAATCAGCAGGGATCCCCAGCCGTTATTCGCAGGATCGCTTCCATTCTTGAACGTTTTGAATGGCGGATTCGAGTTGCATCGGCTTTCGTCACAGAGGGGAAATTGGGGGATCAGCGTCCGGCCGGAACGTCCGCCACTTTGTAAACTGTGCGGACAATGGCGAAACCGAGATGCTGGTAGAGGTGAATTGCCCCTTCGTTTTCGGCAGTTACTTCCAGAAACGCACGCAGGGCACCGGCCTGGCGAAAGCCTTTCAGGGCAAGCAGCAGGAGCGCCGAGCCAACGCCTCGGCCGCGATGGCCGGGGGTCACGCCGACGTTTTGAATCGCTCCTAGTCGAGTCTCTTCGTCGAGAATACCCTGAATTGTCCCGCAATATTCGAGCTTGTCGCCTTCCGAATCGGGCTGGTAGCCCGCTAGCCAGGTCGCTCCCGGCAAAAAGCCCGGTTTTCGCCGGATGGCCAACATCAATCGGCGACACCCGTCCTCGTGGGTGAAGCATGAAAAAACGTTGGCGTCGATCTCTTGGCGAAAGCTTTGATATTTGACCCGGACATGCTGCTCTAACAGCGCATCGCTCCAGGGCAAGAAGAGGTACCGCGGCGGGAAAACTGGTTCCGGCAATTCTTCCGCCAGCTCAATTTCCATCCGGTAGCGTTTGAAATAGGTCCAGGCCATGGCGATGCCCCGGGGGCGCCGGCGATGCTCCTTGCCTTGGCTGTGCAGGGAATGCGAAGAGCGACTATGAGTAATCTATTCGCTCGATTTCGGTGGGTCAACGCCAGGCTCATTCCCCTCCATCCGGCATTGGGAGCGGAATCTCAGGGTAACAGTTGTAACCATCAAGCATGAAGGTGCGTCTCTCCCAAAAATACCGTTTTTGATGGGAACCGGGCTTATTGATGACAGACTGGCTGCTTTTTCTGGGGGCACATGCCCAAATGGGTGGGTTTGTTGGCCAGAATCACAAGCAATTCGTATCATAGATGAGCACTGCGGTTGTCGATGAACGCGTGACCGTGGTCGCGGAACGCCTGTCTCACCCTTGCTGAAGGATTTCGTGGATCGAGGAGTGACAATGAAGGATCGTCGTCGTTCGGCTACGAGCATCGGTTATTTGTCGGTGGCATGGCTGGCCGCTATCTGGATCGGGGGCTTGTTGGCGCCGTCCGCGGCAAAGGCCCAATTCGGCCTGAGTGGTGGATCGGGCGGCATGTTCGGGACGCCTAAGGTACGGGTGAAAGCGTCATTCACCCCGGCGACACCCGATCGCCCGGCGTTGCTTTTCGTTCAAGCGGAGATCGAGCCGGGCTGGCATATCTACTCGGTAACCCAGTCCGGCGATGGACCACGCCCTACTTTGATCCGTGTGGCGTCCGATCAGGGAGTTCGATTGCTGGGGGCGTTTGTTCCCGACCGCAAGCCCGAGGTGAAGACAGAAGAGGCTTTTCCCGGAGTTGAGGTAGAAACCCACGAAGGCACGGTGTGGTGGGTGGCGGCGATCGAATTGTCCTCCTCCTTGGACCCAGCGAATTTGACCATACAAGGCGTCCTGAACGCGCAACCCTGCGACGCCTCGAGCTGTCTGCCACCGCAAGATCATCCCTTTTCCGCAACGCGCACTGATGTTTCGCCCCTTCCAGAGGGGGTTTTAGTAACCCTGCTTCCGTCCCTCTTGCAGGGGGGGGCAATGGCGAATGCGCAGCCGACCGCCACAGATTCCGCGCCCTCGCACGAGCCAAAGAGTGAGGAGCTGGACCCTAGCGATGGATCCCAAAGCGGTGTCTTCTCCCCCATTCCCAAAGACTGGGATGGAAGTGATTTGCCCTGGCAACCGTTCACGATGCGCCGTTTCCTCGCTTTGGTGGGAGAACAATTCGATCCCGATGCGATGCAAGCCAACGTCGGGATGACGAAGTGGAGTTGGCAAGAGTTCATCGCGAAAATGCTCGCTGGATTTCTGGGCGGCATCATCCTGAATGTCATGCCGTGCGTCTTGCCCGTGATCGGCCTGAAACTCCTCTCGTTTATTCAGACGGCAGGTGAAAGTCGCCGCCGGGCCTTTGCCTTGAATGCGTGGTATTCTGCCGGCCTGCTCTCCGTCTTTTTGTTGCTAGCGATACTCGCCATCGTGCTTAAGCTCGGGTGGGGATACCTCTTCAAATTCGCGGGATTCAACGTCGTGATGTCAGCCGTCATTTTTGCGATGGCGCTGGCCTTCCTCGGTGTTTGGACGATTCCGATCCCCGGCATTGTGGGATCCGGCAAGGCCCTTGAATTGGCTCAAAAGGAAGGGGCCATCGGCGCGTTCCTGAAAGGCGTTTTGACGACGATTCTAGCGACGCCGTGCACAGGGCCATTCATGGGAGCAGCTTTGGCCTGGGCCTTTTCCCAGCCGCCCGGCGTAGTGCTTGCGGTGTTCCTGAGCGTTGGCTTGGGGATGGCCAGCCCCTATCTCGTGATCGGCGCTTTTCCCGAATTGATGCGTTTCTTCCCCAAGCCTGGGCCGTGGATGGAAACGTTCGAACGGCTGATGGGCTTCGTCCTCCTCGGAACGGTCGTTTACATTTTCACTTACCTCGATTGGCCGTATATCGCCCCCACTTTGGGTCTCCTTTTCTCGATTTGGGCTGCGCTCTGGTGGGTGGAACGGACGGGGTTCTCTGCCAGCCTTCCGCAAAAGGCCAGGGCATGGCTAGGTGCTTTGGCTTTCGTGGGGGTAATGTGGCTGCTCCTGTTTCCCGGGCTGCGAATCAACGGGCGACAGTGGGGAAGCCTGCTGACGGTCATGGAGCACCGTTTCACAAGGCGGGCGACCACCGTGGTTGATCTCAAATTGTTCCAAGAGGGCAAGCAAATCGTAGCAGCTACTCGGACGGACAAACCTATTGTGCCTCCAGGGCAGTACACCATTTTGGTGGACTGCACGGCGGATTGGTGCGTCAATTGCAAAACCCTTGAAGCTACCGTGCTGAATACAGAGCCTGTGCGGCGAATTCTGCGAGAAAACAAGGTCGTCCTGCTTCAAGCGGATTGGACCCACGAGTCACCACCAGAAGTTACGCGCTTCCTCAACTGGCTGGGTTTTCAGCAAGTCCCGGTTGTGGTGATTTTCCCGGCCGGCCGGCCGAATGAACCTCAAGTGTTTGCGGGAATGTTTACTCAGCAGGAGATTGTCCAGGCAGTCAAGGCCGCCGGGCCGTCTGCCGTGGCGGATTCAGACGGGGCACCGCGTGCCAGTGTCGCAAAGTCTGCACCGAACCATCGATCGTTGTAGATTTGCTCCGCATTACCGATCGTTGGAGAACTGCGACGTCTTTTATCGTAAGAAAATGCTCCCCCGCAGAATGCCTGGTTTGAGCTAGGAGCTAGAGCGATCGGGACTGTTTGGGGAAAGACGAGGATTTTCTGAAGCAACTACCCCGTCAGAAGTAGTATAATCAACTGCACCGGATTGTGGGGATTCGCGTCCAGGTGGTGGATCGGCGGGAAGAAAAGGCAACTTGTCGCTCAGAGATTCGCCGAGATCCCGTGCGTCGGGTAGGCCAATGCCTGGTTGGCTGGCCTGCAATAGTTCGACGTATTTTCGGCGGTATTCCCATGCGATCCAGCCCAGGTATAGGGCGGCGGCGAGCGAGGCTGTCATGCCGGAGAGGGCCAGGGTATTGCTCACGGAGACGGGGTTTGCCGCTTCGGCATTCGAGGATGTATTGTTCGTCTGAACCGTGGTCTCGTCAGTGCTAGGCGACACACTCGTGGCCGCAGCTCCGACTCCCTTGTTGGGGGGCGGAGCATCACCGGTAGTCGATTCCCGCGAACGTGATCCGTCTTCTACTCGCCCCACGGCACGGTCGCTTGCGACAGGCTCCGTGAACACGAGAGGAATGGTAGCATGGGAGGCGTCAGAGTTTGGCGGTGAATGGATACGATCCGGTACCGGGCTGGACCCGTCAGGATGGCCAGGCGTGCGGCTGGCGGCGTCTGGGGCGGGCGATGCTCGTCGCTCAACAGGCCCCAATCCCACCTCGATCCGGTAACTCTTGATCGGTGGCAGGTCGGCCGGGACGTCGCTCGCCGCAATCACGTCTCCTAATTTGAGGTCCGCAAGCTCTTCGGGCGAAACACGGATGATGTACTCCGTTCCGCCATCAGGCATGGGACGCCAGCCCACTTGAATAGCCAAACATGCGACAGTGAAAACGATTGGCGTCAGCGGCGACATGCTACCGTCCTCGCCGTTTTAGTACTACGGCACAAAGTCCGCGTGCCTGGATGATGCGCCCACCATGCGTTGCAAAGCGTCATTTCCCATTACCACAAGATGTTGAATCAAGTAATCAACCCAGCGGTGTAGCCTCAGATGGTTGGAGGCTCAATTTGCACACGGCAGGGCATTTGTGCCTCATACTTGTGGGAAAGTGATCCAGGTATCTCTGCTTCATTGTTACGGGCATTTCACGAAGCCGCAATGATTTCGGGCGAGCCACCGTCGATGCCGAGCAGGAGGATGACCTATTGTTAATCTGGGAATATTGATTAGCATAGATAATTGAAAAGGCGCCCTGTTGCAAGGCATACCAACGACGAGGCCGATGCGGGGGCACCGAGTCCGGGGTGGTCGATGCCTAAGGGCCGAGCGCCCTCCAGCAATGCAATTTCCCGTGTGTGCCGTGACTGTTGAGAGTCAAGGGGGCCCTTCGCTTTTTCGCGATTCTGACCTTGTTGGCGGACCTCAGGTTGAAAGCGACCGCCAAAGTCGTCATACTTTTCCAGTCTGCGTTCCTGTGCGAGAGCGGCATTCAGAGAATAAGCGTAGCATAATTGCACCGCCGAGCTGTTGGGCGTTGAGGACGGCTTCCAGTCTTCGGCTCAAGTGGTGCGACTGAGGTTTGCATCCGTGGGGAATTTCGCCAATGCCTAAGGCCCTATGCATTTTCGGTATGGTCGCAGCGGGACTTATTGCTCTTCTCTTTGGCCTTGACTTGGCAATCGGTCTGCCTTTTGGCAAGGCGAATCTGGTCATGGACGTCGGCTCCCTCGTTGCGGCAGCCTTGCTTGGCTATGCCAGCTTCAGCACTTACCGGGAGATTCCATAGCCCAGCGGCCTGCCCGCCCCGATGGCGCACTTTTGAGTTTTCCCGATCGTGCGTCGACCACTTTGGCGCCGGACTCACTGATCGCTGTCTTCGATCCCTATCTTCCCCCACCGCTCTTCCTCCTCCGCGGCCTAACGCCACAGCGCAAAGTCCGCCTGATTGCTTAATGCCACCCGCCTATCATGCAACGCGTTACGTCCTAGTACCACAAGATGTTGAACCAAGCAATCAACCCTGCGCTGTAGTACTAAGAGGCATTTGTATTGGTTCGCCGCTCGTACTCGCAAATGGCATTCACAATTCCCGCCATCGTGTACACTTGCGCCTCTACTGCCGGTTCGAAGCCCAATTCGCGGAGAACGCTGCTGGTGATCGGGCTGATCGAGGCCAGCTTGACTTGTCGGAGGTCCTCGCCAAACAGCTTCACCAATGCCCTGGCGATAGACGAGCTGGTAACGGTCATCCAGTCCACGGAACCTTCGCGAATTCGAGCAACGATTTCCGGATGGGGTGCCTCGATATCGCGATTGATATACGCCACCACTTGCTGCACGTCCGCTCCCGCGCGGGATAGGGTTTCCGCCAGGGTGGGTCGTCCTCTACTTGCCCGAATCAGAAGGTAGCGATTCCCTTCCCCACGCGAGAGGATCGTATCAGCCAAGGATTCCGCCCGGTACTCTGGCGGGACAAGATCTGGGCGGATGCGGAAACGGCGCAGCTCCTCGGCAGTGCCTGGGCCGATTGCCGCAATCTTAGCCCGCCCCAAGGCCCGAGCATCTTGCCCGAGTTGCTCCATTCGTTCCAGAAAAAAACGCACCCCATTGGCGCTGGAAAACACGAGCCAATCAAACGCGTCCCGTTTAGCAATGGCCGCGTCCACATCCCTCCAATCGGGGGGAGGCGTGATCTCCACGGCGGGCTGGGTTAGGACCTCCGCACCTAGATTCCATAGCATGTCCCGAATTTTGTCGGCCTGATGTTCCGGTCGCGTCACCACGCAGCAGCGGCCGAAAAGAGGACGATCGACGAACCAGGACTGTCGCGGGGCATGTCTGGCCGCCTCGCCCACCACGATCACGGCCGGCGGCTTGATGCCTTGGCTCTCGATCACGGTTGCAATCTCGCCAAGAGTCGAGAAAACCGTTTGCTGGCGTGGCCAACCGCATCGGCGAACCAGGACGACGGGAGTGTCAGCCAGCTTTCCGTGACGCATCAATTCGGTTGCCCAAACCGCCGCGGAGCGTACCCCCATGTAAATGACCAACGTTCCCGGGAAACTTGCCAGGGATTGATAGTTCAACGGTTCGCCATGCGAACCGTGTGATTGCTGGCCGGTCACCAGCGCTACGGCGGAGGCGAACTTGGCATGGGTCAGCGGTATCTCGCCGAGAGCGCCAACGGCAAGCCCCGCGGTAATGCCGGGAATGATGACGACTCGGGCACCGGCTTTTCTGAGGACCTCAGCCTCGTCCGCCTGTCGGCCGAACACGACGGGATCGCCGCTTTTCAATCGCACCACGGTCCTGCCCTGAGCCACGGCCTCCAGGACGTAGCGGTTGATCGTCTCTTGGGGCCAATGATGGCCCACGCTGTGGTGTCCGACGGATACCCGCTCGGCCCCCGGGGGGACGAGTTCGAGCACGCGAGGGTCGACCAGGTAATCGTAAAGGACGACGTCCGCTTTTTTCAAAGCCTCCGCCGCCCAAAGGGTCAGCAATCTGGGGTCTCCGGGGCCAGCGCCCACCAAAAAAACGCAGCCGGGGGCAGGGCCCGACGGCAATGGAATCTTTTCGTTTTCCGGAGCACCTTTTGACGCCGTCTTTTGCCGGCTCGGGTCGGGGGAATCAAGGTCGGGTTGACCGTCGGGACGTTGGCTGAAATCACTCATGCGAATGGCACTTCTTATCCAAGGTGTTTGGGGATAGGTAGTCTTTCACGGGGGGGGCCGTTACTGCAAACCGGCTCGCCCTCTTGCCACTTCGAGCGAACGATCGAATGTCATTTCGAGCGAAGCGAGAAATCTTGCGAAACGAGTATGCTTGCGAAGCGAGAAATCTTCTCGACAGGGCAAGATTTCTCCTCGCTGGCGCTCGTCGAAATGACAGTCCTGGCGCTCGTCGAAATGACCTTTCGTCTCACGGTCAAGGATCTTCGGGAACCTCTGAACAACCCTGGGGAGCCTTGGAATGCCTCTCGTTGTTTCCCACATCTTTCCCGTTATAGCTCCGCCGTGAACGGTTACGAGGATACCAACGCGATCGCGTTCGAGACCGCCGTTCGCCCCATCGCGATTCAAACGTAAGACAACGCGAAACGCTGTTGAGTTGACATTCTGGCCAGTTACAATGATGATAGAGCGGAAAAAGGTCCTCTCGGGAAATCGGATAGCGTCTCGGGCTACGCTCGGGGCCAAACAACTCATCGAGGCCGGTATGGCATCAGAAACTCCGACACAAGCCGGTGATGTGCGTCTCCCGGAACCCAGCCCGGCAAAGCGCAAAAAACTCAAGGAATGCTTCGAGTACGGAAACCGGATTGCAGCGCAGGAGAACTTCGACTACGCAGCCGATATCTACACGGAATGCGTCGTCGGAGACCCCGGCAATGCGATATACTTGCAGGCATTCCTGGGCAATCTCAAAAAGAAGTACAATAACAACAAAAAGGGCAAGCGACTCTCCTTCTTCAAGTTAGCGCCGTTGCGGAGCGCAATCAAGAAAGCCCTACATAAGAAGGATTGGGTGAACGTCTTCAAGTACGGGTCGGAAGCACTCAAGATCAACCCTTGGGACACGAGTGTTCTAACGGCCCTGTCCGAAGCCGCCGAGCAGTGCGATTTTCAGGAAACACAACTGATCTACCTGAAAATGGCTTTGGATGCCAACCCCAAGGATGTGGAAATGTGCCGCCGTTGCGCGAAGACACTGGCGGATCTCGGAATGTACGACCAAGCGATTGCCATGTGGCACAAGGTCGAACAGCTTCGCCCCAACGACCCAGACGCTTCGCGCAATATCGCGAATCTGGCTGTTGAGAAAACGATCGCGGGTGGGGGCTATGATGAAGCCACCGGTGAGTCCCGTCGTAAGGTGGATGCGGCAGGTGGTGAAGTTGGGCATGCTGGAGAGCCGCTGAGCAAAAAGGCCCGTTTGGAAGCCGAGATCAAACGCCAACCCAAAAATCTCGCGCTCTACGACGAATTGGCGGAGATCTACGCACGCGAAGAAGACTACGCGAAAGCAGAAGATTTGCTCAAGCGCGCGTTTGAAGCGACCCAAGATGTCAATGCCAAGGAAAAGCTGGAGGACGTGCAATTACGATGTCTCCGAGTGGAGTTGGGTAACGCCGAGCAGGCGTATCGCGCTCGCCCAGATGAAAAGAACGAGCAAAAGCTCGCTGCGGCACGAAAGGCGCTCTGGGCAAAGGAGTTGGACGTTTACAAGGCACGAGTTGACAGATTCCCGAATAATCAAGCCTTCCGCTTCGAGTTGGGAGTCCGATATCAGCTCAACGGCGTGTACGAAGAGGCGATCAAACAGTATCAGGCGGCTCAAAGCGACCCGCGAAGAAAAGGGCTGTGCTTGCTAAATCTAGGGCAGTGTTTCGAGAAGATCGGACAACACCGCCTAGCGATGAAACACTTCGAGCAGGCCGTTCAGGAGATTGCGGACCGTGATGCCGATAACAAGAAACGATCGCTTTACTCGGCGGCAGTGTTGGCGTATCGCCTTCGGAATTTCCAGCAAGCCGAACAGTTTGCCAGCTCTCTCGCGGCGATGGATTATTCCTATAAAAATGTGGGGCAGTTGCTAGACAAAATCGGCGAAAAGCTGGAACAGCAGCGGGCTGGCGCCTCCGCAAAGACGGCTGAGGAGGAACCGATCGAGGTGGAACTGCCCCCTGGACAGGACGAAGATTAGGTCGCATAATAGCGGTTTCGATGGAAGGTGGTCGGTGATCGGGAGTGCCGACGGAGGCCCTTTCCGGTGTGTTCCGAGTGGAATACTCTTCGTTGACAAAGCCGATTGGTCTGAACCTACATGCCAAATATCAAGAGTGCCAAGAAACGTCTGCGTCAGAATGAGAAGAGGCGGTTGCATAACCGGGCGATCAAACGCACTGTCCGAACGCAGTGTCGCAAAGTCCGCGAGGCGGTAGCCGCTGGCAATCTCACGGTCGCAGAGGCGGAAATTCGCAAGGCAGCCGAGTTATTGGATCGCGCCGCGGCCAAGCGAATCATTCACCCCAATGCCTCGGCTCGCACAAAGTCCCGACTATCGGCGGCCATTGTGAAAGCAAAACGAGCAGGATCTGCCATCCGGCAAGAGACCGTCTCCGCGACTTGAATTCAACAGGCTTGATAAAGTTCTCTTGCGAGCCTGTATTTGCCGTCGGATGATGGCCTCCTTGCTTCTCAGCCGGCAAGGGATTCCCACCAGTTGGGCCGTCGATGGATCCATCCCCTTCAGTCGAAGAGAACGCGTGAAGCATCGAAGACTGGCCCTTCTACGCACACGCGATGGAAGTCCCATGCCTCGGAATTGGCATCGTTGGTCTCACGCAATCGCGCGACGCAGCTAAAGCAGATTCCCATACCGCACGCCATCGGCGTCTCAAGCGACACGAAGCACGGCACGCCGCGCAAGGCACACATCTCCGCCACCACCCGCATCATGGCCTCGGGTCCGCAACAGAATACGCACGCCGAGTTGGGTTGATAGCGATCCAGGACTTCGGGAAGCATTTCAGTAACCAGTCCCCTCTGGCCCACCGTGCCGTCTTCCGACGAGATGAGCACCTCGGCCCCTGCCAGCGAAAATGGCGTCAAATCCGGCAGGTATTCGGACGACCTGACTCCGTGGCACAGCACCACCTTCTCTACCCGGGTCTCTCGCGATGTTCGACCGTAACTACACCGTTTTAGAGCTTCCTTGGTGACAGCCAGGAAGGGCGTATAGCCGATCCCCCCCGAGACGAGGACCAGGTTCGGCACTTGGCAAGGAGGGAAGCCGTTGCCCAGGGGTCCCCATACCTCAATAGAATCACCCGGCTGGAAATTCGAGAGAATTCGCGTCATCCGGCCAAGCGCGATATACACGATGTCGATTTCGCTTGCCGTCGCTTCGCCCCCGTGACGGACCGTGTCGTGCAACGCCAGCGGTCGTCCCAAAAGGGGGCTTTCACGCCCCGGTAGCCGCATCATTACGAACTGACCGGGGACGGCGCTCGATGCAATGGTTGGACATTCTAACCGGATGTGATAGGTGTCCTTGGCGATCTTTTCGTGCTGGGTGATCCGAACGGTACCGCTCCAGACGTAGCTCGCCTTTTTTTTCGTCTTGATCGAAATATCGTTAGGGGGCGAGGATGCCATGGTAGCGTGCTCTCTAGATGCCTGACAATGGGCTTTATAGGTTCTCGTGAATCCTAACTGGACTTTTGCAATTTGGGGTCACAAGCTCCCCACTTCCCGCGGGAGATAATACGGCGAATGTTATTTCCCCTCAAAATAGCTTTTCTTGTTCCCCTGAATTGTCCAGCACTCCAGCTTGTCGCCCTTTCTCAGAGGGGGAGCGAGCTGTTTGCAAAAGTCCAGTCCTAAAAAGGCTATGAGGTTGACGGGAACGAAATGGGGGGGGGATCGGATCCAACCACGGAACGCGTCTCCTGGCCCGCCGGACTACATACTTTCCCAGAATCGATCACGACTCCGGCAGCTCGCCTATCTCACGGCGCAGCGCCGCGATTTCCTGCCGCGTCAGGGGTCTGGCGTCTCCCGGCAGCATCTTGCCCAGGCGAATCGGTCCTACAGCGATTCGCTTGAGGCGTTGGACCTTGTGTCCCACCTTGGCCAGGATCCGGCGAATCTCGCGATTGCGTCCCTCCTTTAACACGATTTCCAAGATCGTGCTCTGTCTGTGTTTCCGCTTTACCTTGATGCTCGACGCGCGAGCGATCCCCTCTGCCAAATGGATGCCGCGGAGCAGCCTGGCAAGGACTTCGCGCTGCGGTTCACCGGCCACTTGGACGAGATAGGTTTTCGGCAAGCCGAATCGGGGATGCGTCAAACGGTTGGCCAGCTCCCCGTCGTTGGTCACGAGAATCAGTCCCTCGCTATGCAGGTCCAGTCGTCCCACCGTAAATAGCCGTGACTCTTTCTCCGGTACCAGATCGATTGCGCGGGGGCGGCCCGTCGGATCGCGATTGGTGCACACCACGCCATCCGGCTTGTAAACAGCGTAGTACAGCGGCCGTTCCCGGCGGATCGGGGTACCGTCCACGGTAATCTTCTGCCGGAGAGGGTCCGCACGATAGCCAAGCTCGGTAATGACCTTGCGATCCACCTCCACCCGACCCATGCGGATCAGTTCTTCGCACTGGCGACGACTGCCTATCCCGGCCGCCGCGAGTATTTTCTGCAACCGTTCGCCTTGAGGTTCACCGGACGGGCTGGCGGGACGGCGGGGCCTTTTCCTCGGACGCAAGGGGGCTGTCTTCGCTGCTCGCCTCCTACTACGTTGCGACGCATGTTGGGGCCTGTCATCCCCTTTGGGCTGGGTCTCGGGCGACATTGTATGTTTCCAATCTCGGTTAGCACCAGCGCTTACCAGTGACATTCTCCGATCTCGGCTAGCGCCCGCGATTGCCAACGACACTTACCACCATGCCCATGTCGTGGAGAAATAAAAGGGTCGCGAGTCGCGGCACGAACGGTGAGCAAACCTTGATGATAAGGTTTCGCAGTACGTTCGCCCAGGTGAGTGCCGCGTGGAAGTTGATTCTGACGTTCTCTGACGCTCACGGAGAGGTGCTGCCGCGGAAAAAGAAAAATGCCGTGAGGCCGACCGCGGCAATCAGGATCACGATTACGACCAGGACAATCCACATGGATATGCGCCGAGTTGGCGGGGCAGTGCGACGCGAAAGGATTCGATCAGCGGCGGGAGAAATGCCCTCCGGATTTGGAAACTCCGTTCCCCCGAAAGAGGAGAAGACGTGCCTCGCCTCTCGCCAATCTCGCCAGCCCTCGTGCCAGACGAGTGTGTCGGGGGTGATTCGCCCCTCGGACAACCATTGGTGTAGAATTTCGGCGGTCGCTGGGCCGAATTGCCCGCCGGACGGGGGACGCACATACCACACCAGGTGGGGATCAGTCAAGGCTGCGTCATTGCCGCCAGCTTCGCTGTCTGCCGCAGAATCGGCGAGGGAATCAAATCCCCCGGGGTTGGGAGGGGTGGCGTGGGCACTTCGTGGTGTGGCCGTATCCTCGATTACCAACGAAATCCCCAGCTCCTCTTCCGTAAGCGGCGTGGGGAATGAGCGAAATTCTTGGCTGGGTGACGTTTCCATGCCCGACGTGGCAAGAGTGGCAGCATTCCCCCCGTCGATATTCGGACCCGCTCCCGGCGGCAACGTCGTGGCCGAGACCGAAGTATCGCGGTCTTCCTCAGCCACGCCGTTCTCCGTGGCCGACGCGGGTTTGGAATTCGCGGCAAGCTGGGCCGACTGTTGCTGCCGTTGAGCGTGAAGAACTTTCGTGCTGACCCGGGTGCTTTGCAGCGGGATTTGGACCTTGGCTCCACAATACGGGCAGATGCCCCTCATCCCGGCCTGAAATGCCTTTACGTGCAGCTTGTGGCCGTTCGGGCAGTAAAATCGAATTCCCATGTTCGGCCCTGCTTAGGATTTTTCGAAGCAGCCACCTGCATCGCACAGGTTGCTCTTCGGATGGGAAGTGACGACTTTTGCGACTCTTGCCCGGATCGTCCGGTTCGCCATGCGCTCGTAGGCCCCCGAGTCGGCACGTGACCGATCGGGCCGCTTCCTCTGTAAATAACCCGCCAAACGATCGTGACGAAAGCAGACTCTGTTCCGGGATTCCCTTTAATCATTATAACGCCACGCCCCGCGGGTGCTCAAACTGCGTCGGTCTTCGGATGATCGTCCAAACGTTTCAACTCTGTACGACCACAAGTAGCCGCTCCGCAATCTCATCGAACTGCGAGGTTCCTCGCCTTACAAGGTCCCTCGCTACAATTCGTGTAACCTTGTATGAAAAGTACGGTAACGTAGAAACCGGGCGGGGCTTTACGTCGGACGTGACGGAGAAACGGACTCGGCGATCCAGGTCTCCTCGCACTCGTTCAATTCCTAAGTATCACGCCACATACGTTGGGGACCGTGGCGTCCCGCCTCGCCAGGGCACTCGCCCCGAGACGCCGAATATCCTGCTACTCGGGAGCTGCGGTAAGCAGTGCCGGGGGGATCCGCACAGCCGTTCACGGGTGGAACCATGCGGAGAACGCGGTCTTTTTACGAAGCGTGCGGCACAAACGGGCTGTTCGCGGCCGCCGATTGCCCATGGGAACCACGAGATGCCGCGGCTGACGCAAGTGTGACGCCCCCAATGTTCCGTCAACGGTTATGCCCCAATGGCCCCTGAACGGCGACGGCATGAGAGGAGTTTTCTCAAGACATCTCAATTCTGCTTGACAAGTCTAGAAGTCTATGTCCCGAAGGTGGTTCGATATTACCCCAGTCGATCGGTAGTCGGCGGATGTCGATTGACTTTCGACAAGGCGAGGATCGCAATGGTTTCAAAGCCGCTGCGTTCGTTTTCAAGCTTTTATGCTCCAGTCAATTTATCCCCTCAAATTGGTTATAGCTTGAGGCGAGGTGCTCAACTATCTTAGGAATTAATGATTTCTGCACCTATTATTAGCCTTAGCCTTGGTTGCCTTACGGCTGGCCGGCCGGTCGGGGGCAGCGTTGGTGAGAATCAAATCCCTCTCGCTTCCCCGCGCTCACGAGGTCTTTTGCGCCGGAAGAATCCAGGCCGCTTGGATCTTTTGAGAGATAAGTCGCTGCGATTGTTATCCTCCGGTGTTAGGTCTTGACGGATCACAAACGCTAAAGGGTGAACATCGGCGGTATCTTGCAATTCGGTCGTGTGGCTAAAACGTCTTTTCTGGCAAATGATTTGCGTTGCGACAGATCACTGGCTTGGATGCCAGGTTGAACCATGAACCTATCACCATCCCCGGACTGGACACTTTCCGACCAACTCGTGGCCCTACAATGAACGAACGATGGGACGGTGACAAGGATTTTGCCGAACCCGATAGGAGCGGAGTGTAGACGCTCTTGCCGCGACCCTGAGCGACGCAAGTTGTGGTGTCGTAACGTGTCAGACCGATCGCGGTGTCACGATTTCCCTGTCCCTGAGGGTGCGCTGTTAATTCTGCTGAAGAGGAACCATGCCGGAATCGACGAAATCCAGTGTCGCGGAAGTGAAGCAGGATTGGACCAATCTGATCACAGCCCGATCGGTGACGATGGTTGCGTCGTTATCGGCGGTGGGGGTGGTCTTCATTGCGTTATTTTGGGACGCATGGGGCGTTTTGCTACAGCGTTGGGCCTCGGACCCCGACTACACCCACGGCTTTCTGGTCCCAGTCGTATCGGGGTACTTGCTGTGGCGGCGACGCGGAATGTTGCAAGCTGCCAATTTTTCATCCAGTTGGACGGCCATCGTGGTGGGGGTGGCCTGTCTCGTGCTGGCCGGTGGCATTCGAGCTGCATCGCTGCTGCTTTTTGCCAGAGTTTTGGATCCCGCCGCGATTGTTCCGACCGTCTTTGGGCTGGTTCTGATCCTGGGTGGTTGGGGGGCCTTTCGATGGGCTTGGCCGGCCGCTCTATTCCTCGTTTTCATGTTGCCCTTGCCCGGCGTTGTATCCACCTTGCTCAGTCATCCGCTCCAGCGTGCGGCCACTGTGGCTTCGACATTGGTGTTGCAAACGTTTGGAATCCCAGCAATCGTGGAAGGAAACGTCATCGCGTTGCGAGATGGTCAGCTCGAGGTGGTACAGGCTTGCAGCGGACTGAAAATGATGAGTTTGTTCGTTGCCGTGTGCGTTGCGGCGGCATTTATCATGCGGCGGCCGCTCTTGGATCGCTTTCTGGTGGTTATCAGTGCTCCCGTCAACGCCTTGATTGCCAATATCCTGCGCATCACGGTGACGGGAGTCCTTCACGAATTGAAGTTTATAGGCACGAACATGCAACATGACTTGGCGGGCTGGCTGATGATGCCCGCCGCGGTCCTCTTGGTTTTTGCCGAGCTGTACGTTGTGGACCAAATACTGATTCCCTCCCAGGATTCCGCGCCGGTTGTTGTCTCAATGAAACACCTGAGGCAACATGACGCCAAAAGGAAACCAACTCCAGCGTGAGCTCCAGCGTGGGCGGGGAGTTGGAAGCCACGCTTTGCAAGCTCTAGACTTTGGCATTCGATTTGCTCAAGATTTTTTCTCCCACCGCCTCGTCGAGGATTGCTCGAGTGAGAATCCTTGACTCAGTGAGTCACGGATGGGGAAAATGGATCGCGGAACAACTTTGCGGTAGCTTCACAGAATTTTGTGGACGGAGAATGAGCTATGAGTGAAGGCAACGTCGCGATAGGCAGCACGGCAGCCGTGCCATCGGGGTTGGGGCCGGTTGCGACGCTGAATTCGCGTCCTCCTTTTTACGTTGATGCGGAATGGCAGGCGGCAGAGGCGGCTCCTCCAGGCAGTGGCGGGGTGGTGGCATATCTTCACGCCTTTCGTCGGCGATGGCCCGCGGTGATTTTCGCCGGTCTGCTTGTGGCGGCGGTATGCGCCGCTGCTGCGTGGTTCTTAGTGAGGCCGCAGTATAGCGCGACCGCATTGATTCGCGTGTCGGCAGCGAATCAAGCCGTCTTGTTCCAGAATACGAGTGACGCCCGTAATTTTGATGTCTACAAAAGCACGCAGCTCGAGTACCTCCGCAGCCGTTTTGTGCTGGTGTCGGCTTTGCGACGGCCGGAGGTCGCCCGACTGGCCGCGATCCAAGCCGAGCCGGACCCCGTTCAATGGGTCAGCGAGCGGTTGTCCGTCCGCTACCCCGGGGATGCCGAATTGATGCAAGTGAGTGTGACCAGCGAAAAGGGCGACGAGGCGGCAGCCTTGGTAAACGCCATCGTGGACGCCTACATGGAGGAAGTCGTTGACGTCGAGCAGAACGAACGGCGAAATCGGCTGGGAGAGCTGGACCAGCTTTACGTTGAAAAGGAAAGCGAAGTCCGCAAGTTGCAGAACGATCTCAAGCAACTCAGCGCTCAATTGGAGACCGGCGACTCACAAACTTTGACGCTTAAACAGCAAATCACCCTGCAACAGTTCTCCACGTATCGCAGTGAATTGGTGGGCGTCAACCTGAAGATCATGCGCGCGCAGGGCGAAATTGCCCTGAAAGAAGCCATTCGGGAAAAGGCGGCCCAACTTCAAATCGCCGATTCGGAAATCGACGCAGCGGGACGTATCGATCCTGTCATGGTGCAACTTCAACTCCGGCAAACGGAGCTGAAAGCCTTGGCTAATCAAATGCGGGAAACGGTGCGTCCGGAATTCGCGAATCGCTACGAGGGGCGCTACTCGAGAGAACTGGCGGATATCGAGGCCAAAATCCAGGCCCGACGCGAAGAGTTGAAAGCGGATCTGGAGAAAAAAAGGCTCGCAACTCTGGATGAAGATATTGAGCGATTGAAGTTCGAACTGACAGTCTTAGATCAACAGAGGATTCAGCTCGAACAAGAGGTTGAAAATGTTCGCAAGACCGCGGAGACGTTCGGCAAGGGTTCCATTGAGGTCGAGTTTTTGCGTGCCGAAGTGGATCTTGCCAGGAAAACGCTCGCCACGATCGCGGAGGAGCGAAACAAACTCCGCATCGAATTGCGTTCCAAACCGCGTATCGCACTGGTGCAGCGAGCGGAATCGCCGCGGGTTACCGATCAAGATCGGCGGCTCCAGTTATCGATCTTGGGAGGACTTGGCGGATTTTGTTTGCCCGGTTTCGCCATTCTTTGGTGGGATACGCGACGAAAGACCGTCAATTCTTCCGCGGACGTCGCCCACACTGCCAACGTCGAGATTTTGGGCACACTCCCGTTACTCCCCCGACGTGCTGCCCAGTCCATGACCTCGCAGAATAATCGCCACCGCCGTTGGCGAGCGGTCTTTTCCGAGGCGGTCCGCAACATCGCGGCCAGGCTGATTCGCAATCCGGAGGGAGAGGATGCGCGTGTGGTTCTGGTAACAAGCGCCGTGGGAGGCGAAGGCAAGAGTACCTTATCGTCGCAACTCGCGGCGACGCTTGCGGAAATGGGGCAAAACGTCGTGCTCGTCGACTTCGACTTGCGGCGGCCCGCCTTGGACGCGATCTTCGGTCTGGACCGAAGCCCAGGCGTCAGTGAAGTCTTGCGGGCTGAAGTTCCCTTGGAGGAGACGATTCAGGAAACGCATGTGGAAAATCTCTCCCTGATTGCCGCCGGCACTTGGACTCGATGGGATATGGCTGTCCTGGCCAACGGTGCCGTTGGCAGTCTGTTTCGTACCTTGCGGGACAAGTTCGACTTTGTCATCGTGGACGGTAGCCCACTTCTCCCCGTGGCCGATACACGGTTCATCAGCACCTCCACGGATGGCGTGATTCTGTCGGTCCTTCGCGACACCAGTCGCCTGCCGAAGGTTACCGCCGCGCGGAAGATTTTGGATGCCTTCAACGTCCGCCTGCTCGGTGCCGTCGTGACCGGAACGGCGGAAGAGGTCTACTACGACGACCCGCGTTACATCGAAACCGCTCAGAGGGGAGATGCTCAGGTTTGAATTGGAATCGGCAGCGAAGGCTTCCCACGAACTTCAGCATTCAAATCTGAGGGGTCCGATACGATGATACTTTTTTCCGCGGCGTGCGCAGGACTCGCCTGCCTATTAGCGTACGCTTTCACGGCGGTGATCACCCGCTTGGGCAATCGCTGGGGCTTTGTGGATCGACCTGATCGCACAAGAAAGCTCCACCAGCGTCCAACTCCCGTGGGCGGCGGCGTCGCCATTTGGTTGGCCTGCGGTGCGGTTCTCGTCGCAACCTTCTGGGTTGCCAATCCTTGGGGGTTTCACATACGCAATGATTGGGTCGACTTGCTGGTTTTCTTTACGGGCGGTACCAGCATTACGGCCTTGGGACTCTACGACGATCGCTTTGGGCTTCGCGGCCGATGGAAGCTGCTAGGGCAAATCCTGGTCGCATCGGTGATGTATCTCGGCGGATTTCAAATCTCGCGGATCGGCTTCTTTGGTCAGACCCTAGACCTCGGTTATGCTTCCTTTCCCGCAACCGTGCTGTGGTTTGTGGGAGCCATCAATGCCATCAATTTGCTGGACGGTTTGGATGGAATGGCGACCACGATCGGCATCGTGTGCAGCGGCGCGGTCGCGGTCTTGGCATGCCTGACCGGCCATCTGGGGGTGGCGTTCGTTGCCTTGGTCTTCACAGCCGCCCTGCTGGGGTTCCTACCCCACAATTTCCCGCCAGCCAGGATCTTCCTTGGCGACGCGGGAAGCATGTTGATCGGTCTCATGCTGGCCGCCATGGTCATGCGGGCCTCGCTCAAAGGACCGGCGACCCTGTTGATCTCGGCCCCCCTCGCATTGTGGGCTTTGCCCATTTTCGACACCGCCTTGGCGATCCTCAGGCGGAAGCTGACGGGCCGCAGCATCTATTCGCCAGACCGTAGCCACCTGCACCACCGCCTCATGCAGCGGCTTTCCAGTAACGTTTACGTCTTAATCTGCGTGGCCGTCCTCTCGCTCGTCACTTGTCTCGCGGCACTCAGTAGCGTGGCCACCGGCAATGACATGATTTCCTTGGTCACCGTCACGGCAGTCCTTCTCGGGCTGGTGGTCAGTAGGTGGTTTGGCCGAACCGAGTTCGGGCTGCTCTGGCGGAAGTTCAAGCGGCTGATAAGAAAGGTGCTTAGGCCAGCGCCCGTCGCCGCAACCACAAACGAGATCGTGGTATTCTTGCAAGAGGGCAGCAAACCTTGGGAGGAGCTGTTCCGGCAAATATGCGATCGGACGGATGGTACGCTGATCCACTCCGTCATGGTAGAGTTCCACCACGTCCGCTGTGGTGAGCGATTCCACGCCCTGTGGGACCGTGCCTCTAATGAGACAGACGTCCCCATCGTCGAACTGACGATCCCCCTGATGGCGGAGGGCCGCCCTATCGGCCAGTCCAAGTTCCGGCTGTGGCGCAACGGTAAGCCGATCGAGGAACTGATGCGCATCGCCTGTATTCAGGCAAAACACCTCGAAAGCTGTATTGCGGAATTGGCCATTCCGGCCGCTCCGGCCGCGGCTGAAACTCCCGATGACGGCGATATCCCCGAGAAAGAGCTTTCCTCTCGAGCCACGGAAGGCCACTCCCGGGTGCCGCACCGCAAACCCACGGCCAAACCCCAACGCATGGCACTGCCAAGATGATAGCTATCAGCGTCGCACACGTGACCCGCCAAGGCTTTGTGTCCCAGCGCGAAGTTCCTGCGGTATTTAGCCCTGGGTGCGGCAGCTATCGTGGCGGAGTTGCAACCAAGGAGTAGATTCGTGAGCCAAAAGGACAACGCAAACCGTCATCGGGCAGAGGCAACGGCTGCGAGGAACGCGGCCACCTCGGCCAGCACGCCGGGCACCAGCACCGTCGCAACGCCGCCATCCTCCGCCACTAAGGGGCTGCTCTTCCGCAGTGTCCTTGCGGTGGCTTTGATGACTTGCATCGTCCTCGGCACCCGCTGGGCCGCATCCCGATCCATCCCGGGGACGGTCCGCATTCCGGAACAGTCCCAACTGGCCGCTCTTCCCGAAGAGCTTGGTTCTTGGCGCGGAACCGATCAGGTAATCGACCCAGCCATCTTTCAAACGCTCGGCACAACCATAACGCTCAATCGCCAGTATGTGGCACCCACGGGCAACAGCATCGCCTTGCACATAGCCGTGTTCACTCAGCCCGAGTTCAAGCTCCCCCACCCGCCCGAGCTGTGCTACAGCGGGACCGGCTGGCGGGTCCGCGATACGCGTGATCGGAGTGTCACCTTGGATGCCGGCCAGACGGGAAGCGTTCGCGTCCTTTCTCTCGAGCGCGAAGGCAGCTCCAACCGTGCCACTGTGCTATATTGTTATCAGTTGGGCGATTCGTTCGCCGCGGATCGCAACACCGTTCGCACTTTTTTTTGGCGGTATCGTGGTCAGAGTAGCCGCCCAGCCATGTTCAAGGTCATGTTGCATTGCCCTGCCTCCGGAGCCTTGGCTGAGGAGCAGACGCTCGATCTTGCGAAGCTGGTTCTGAGCCGTCTGGCCGCAATGGCCGAAAACTGGTGATTTCGCCCCCAGATGGCGTACGAGCACTCGACACAATCCATGCCGATGAAAGAATCGCCTTCCACAGAGCCTGAATTCGCCGCCTCCGTCGAACCGCCGACCCCGGCAGCGGACGGCGACGAAGCCCGCGACACGCCCGCACCGGCCCTGCTCTCGCAGGATATCGAGGGATTCGATGCGGGGTCGGAGGCCGAGGCCGAGGGCCGACGCCCGCCCACCCCGCCAAGCCTGCCGCAAGACGTGCCCGTCACCCGCATCGTCGCCACCGGCGGTTGGAGATCCCTAGACCTCCGCGAGGTGTGGCGATACCGCGAACTCATGTTCACCCTGGCCTGGCGCGAAATCAGCATCCGCTACAAACAGACCATCCTCGGCGCGGCCTGGGCCGTCCTGCAACCCCTCATGACGACCGGCATCTTCAGCGTGCTGTTTTCCCTCTTGATGGGCAAGGGCAACGAGCCGACCCCGGAAGGCATTCCCTATCCCGTCTCCACGTTTTGCGCCATGCTGCCCTGGACGCTCTTTGCCCAGTCGCTCAACCAGGCTGGCAACATCCTGGTGCAGTATCGCGCCATGATTACCAAAATCTATTTCCCGCGGCTCATCCTCCCCATGTCCGCCGTCCTCTCCACGCTGGTCGATTTCAGCGTCTCGCTGATCGCCCTGCTAGCCATGATGGCCTATTACGGAATCCAGCCCGGCTGGGCCGTGTTGACACTGCCGCTATTCATGTTGCTGGCCGTCATGGCCTCGCTGGCGGTGGGACTGTGGCTTTCCGCCCTCAACGCCCTGTACCGCGATTTCAAATACGTTATCCCCTTTGTCGTCCAAGTCGGGATGTTCATCAGCCCCGTCGTTTATAGCGCCCAATCCATCCAGGGAAAGCTGCCCCCCTGGGCCTTTACCTTGTATTCGTTGAATCCCATGGCTGGGGTCATCGAGGGCTTTCGCTGGGCCTTGCTCGGCACCTCGCACGGCCCCGGTCCCATGCTTGCCCTTTCCGCGGCCGCCACGGCACTGATCTTGCTCGGAGGCATGTTCTACTTCCGGCGGATGGAACGCCTCGTCGCCGATTTGATTTGATCACCCAGGTTTACGCAACTCGCCGCGATGCTCCCATCCAAATAGGGACCAGCACGGCACCAATGGCGCCAAAGGCATAATCGGCAGGCGGAAACAGCCATTCCGGTCGGGTCCGGCGGCTCGCCTGGCCCCAATGGCATTCGGCAAGCTATGGTAACTTATTAGGCAGCTCGGCCCTGTCGGGGCGGTTCCAGCGACCGGACCCCACGGGCCCGGAGGTTGCCCCGGGATACCGGTTACAACGATTTTTCGCATCACAGCAGCCAGTAAACCTTCAGGCATCCACCGCCCGGCCGCACCACCGATTTTCCGCTCCTGAACGCAGCCTGCTTCCCGGAACATGTCCAACGTCGCCATTCGTGTCGAAAATCTCAGCAAGAAGTTCATCCTCGGCGAGCGACTGGGTTTCAAGACCTTTCGCGAGACCCTCCAGGATGCGTTGATTGGGCCATTGCGGCGGATCATCCGCGGGTGGGACGGCGAACCGCTCCAGGAAGAAAAAATCGATACCAATCGCCAGCTTTGGGCCCTCAAAGACGTCTCCTTCGAGGTCCAGCATGGCGAGGTGCTGGGGATCATCGGGCCGAATGGGGCGGGCAAAAGCACCCTCCTAAAAATCCTCAGCCGCATCACCGAGCCGACCGGCGGCTACGCCGAAATCCACGGCCGCGTCGGCAGCCTGCTGGAAGTGGGGACGGGCTTCCACCCCGAATTGACCGGGCGGGAAAACGTCTACCTCAACGGATCGATCCTCGGCATGTCCAAGGCCGAAATCCGCCGCAAGTTCGACGATATCGTCAGCTTCGCCGGGGTGGAGAAGTTCATCGACACGCCGGTCAAGCGCTACTCCAGCGGGATGCAGGTCCGGCTGGCCTTCGCCGTGGCCGCCCATTTGGACCCCGAAATCCTGATCATTGACGAAGTCCTGGCGGTGGGCGACGCCGAGTTCCAAAAACGCTGCCTGGGCAAGATGGACGAAGTCTCCCGCTCCGGCCGCACCATCCTCTTCGTCAGCCACAACATGGCCGCCGTGGAGGGGCTGTGCCCCATTTCCTGTCTCTTATCGAGTGGCTCTGTCGCGTACTTTGGGAAAACGGCTGACGCGATAAGCCATTACATGTATCACCAACAACCCCCTGTGGCTTCTGTGGATTTCACCAAAGATACCTGCCGTGGGCGCACTTATGTGCCGGTATTACGATTCCTCAGGATCGTGGACCCAGATGGAGAGCCGACTACCTCCGTTCCGCTCGGCGGCGATATCACATTCGTGGTCGGCCTTGAATCAGCAAAACCCCTTGTCAACACCGAACTCCGCATCGATTGGCGCAGCGCCTTCGGCCAACGACTACTCAGCCTTCACTCCCGAATTCAGTATCCAAAACCCATTCGCGTGGTTGGACAAACGGTTATTCGCGTCACGCTGCACGACTGCATTCTGCTACCAGGCCGATATGGCATCGATATCCACGTCAGCTCCGGAGCCAGTCGCCTGGCCTCTGCGTTCGGGGTAACCAATGTGACTGTGCTTCTGGGGAATCCTTACGGTACGGGATTGCTGCCGCCCCCGCGACTCGGCCCCATCGTACCCAAAGTCACCTGGGCAACCGATCACGGTGGAGCCTGGTCATAACCAACTACCATGGAGGTTTGCATGAAATGGTTTACTGCGGCTAACTACGCCAGCCTTCAGAATGACCAGTTCTTCCAGTTACTTCAGGCGGCCGTACGCTCGGCGAAGCACAATACAACGCTGACACCATGCTTACTTTATGATGGGCAAGACTGCCCACAGTTAGATTGGCTGGATCAGCACGGCGTTTCGATTCTCCGAAGCGACCTAACAATTGCTCGGGAAATACAGGACTATCTTCACGCACAAGCGTTGCACCACCTCATACCGAAAAGGTTGGGATCATGGCTGCGGTTGGAGCTGTGCCCCACTTTGCGCAGGTTTGGGTACACGGACCGTTATATTTTATACACCGATTGTGACGTCGTATTTCTGCGTGAGGTTTGGTTGGAATGGTGCAAGCCCAGAACTCTCGCGGCGGTGGTGAGAAGGCTCGGCGGTTACACTCGCTTCCACATTTTGGGAACCCGCCATTTTAATGCAGGTGTGCTCGTTTTAAACGTTGATGCGATGGTTAAATCGTATGATAAGTTCAGGTCGTTTATTCTTTCAAATGGGAATGGCGTGCGCAGACCCAACCAGCCTTACCCGTTTATCCAAAAGCATTTGTTACTATCGGACCAGGTGGCCTTAAATCTATTCTATGGGCCAGGTGCTACGCCGCTGCCACGGCGATACAATTGGAATCCCTCTGAAGGGATTAATCCCGATGCTGTGATCGTCCATTTCAATGGGCTGAAATGGAACGAATGGCGTGATTTCGTCAATGGTACACTTCCCGAGCGTTATAAATCTGCGTTTACGCCACTAGTGATGCGAAATAAGGATGCATATAGGTACTATTGCGAAGTAGCCCAGCGATATGATTGTGGCGAGGATCCGAAGCAAGCTCGACCAGACCAAGCCCCATAAGGCCATGCGGTAGCATGAGTTACAAGCGGGACTTTTTCGAACAACGCCACGACCGGACCGTTTCGAGCGCAGAGCTCGTTCTGAGGGTGGTTTGGGATCTTATTGGGCCCATAAGGTCCGCGGTGGACGTAGGTTGCGGCGTTGGTACTTGGTTGGCGGTGCTGAAAAACTATGGTGCGAGCGACGTCGTGGGAGTCGACGGCAGATGGGTCGATCCGGCGCTACTTCGCATTCCGCACGATCACTTTGTGCCTGCCGACCTGTCTCAGCCAGATGCGTTATCATCCCTTCTCGGAAATCGAACATTTGACCTAGGCATTTCACTGGAGGTTGCCGAGCATCTTCCGCGAACCGCCGCAAGGAAGTTTATTTCAGAGTTGGCAAGGCTGTCAGGATGTGTGCTGTTCTCCGCGGCGATACCCGGCCAAGGGGGAGTTAATCATTTGAATGAGCAGTGGCCGGACTACTGGGTAACGATTTTTCGGGAATACGGCTTCGTCCCCTTCGACCTTATCCGTCCGCGGATTTGGCAAGACAGGCGAGTTGGGCTCGCCTACAGACAGAATGCTCTTCTGTTCGTGTCCCAGGACGATGAGCGATTACCAAAGCTAAAAGCGCAGTCAGGCTTTGACCGAGATAGCATGCTGTCGGTTGTACACCCGGACTTATGGTCGCAAGCTCACAAGCCACCTTCCGTCCGGCGCGCACTTGTTCTCTTGCGAGGCGCGATCGTCCGCTCCGTATTTTCGCGATTCGGCGCGCGGCGGCGCGACGCAACCGCATAGCTGAGAGCCCTCTTGCGAGTATCGTCACTCGCTTATGCGGTCCTTTGTTGGGGATTGTTCACCCGGCTTAACACCCGGGGAATTGGAAAGGTTCTCATTGTGTCACCGTCGGTCCATTGGACCTGGTTCTGCAATTTGCCCTTCGCAATCGGAGGCCAAGTGATTAGACGCTTCCTACATGCCCTTAGAAGAATCCTTCGGTCTGCGGAGCCCTACCGGCGAGAGCGGGTGTGTGTCACCGCCGGCATGCACTACTTTTTCTTCAATCGGTGTGGCCCTGTCAATGGGTCCCTACTGCGTCGTAACACCCACCGCTTGGAAAAAGGTCTCATCATGCGGCCGCGGCGGGACGTTTTCGCCTTGGATTATATTGAAGAAACGGTCCAAGCCTATCGCGCCGCAGTAGAAGCCTCCCAACGCGGCGAGCCGAGCCTGCCGCCAGAGCAGCTCCAGTGGACCCACGACGTGCTGGACGAATACTTTGCTGTCACGGCGAGCCATCCCAAAATTGACCCGCTGCGTGAATTGTTCGGGCGTCTTCCGGAGCCGCTAAGGCCCATGCCTGAACCCTTGATTCCATACTCGCGCGACCTGGCCTCCCCGGCGCCGGTCGGCTATGAGCAATTGGCCGCCCTGGCGCTGCGGCGGCGTTCCGTGCGGTGGTTCCTTCCCCAGCCCGTGCCCCGCGACCTGATCGACAAGGCCATCCTGGTGGCCGCCCAATCACCCAGTGCGTGCAACCGGCAGCCTTTTGTTTTCCATATCTTCGACGAGCCCGAGCTGGTCCGCAAAGTCGCCTCCATCCCCTACGGAGTCATCGGTTACGAGCACCAAATCCCGGTCATCGTGGTCCTGGTAGGGCAGTTGCGGAACTTCTTCGATGCTCGGGATCGGCACCTGATTTACATTGACGGCGCCTTGGCCGCCATGAGTTTCATCCTGGCCTTAGAAACGCTGGGGCTAAGCTCCTGCTGTATCAACTGGCCGGACCTGCCGGACCGAGAAAGGAAATTGGCCGAGTTGCTTCAGCTAGAACCCGACGAGCGGCCCGTGATGCTCATCGCCTTAGGTTACCCCGACCCCGAAGGGCTGGTGCCCCGCTCGGTCAAGAAGCCCCTAAATCTGCTGCGAAGTTACAACTTTGAGTAGGAACGCTGGTTGGCACGCCTTCGTTAAGTGGCACGCCCTGAACGCCGGCTGGGTGGCACGCCCTGAACGTCAGTGAAGGGCGTGGTTGAAAGCCGCTTGGAACGTATCGCCGTCCAATGTCGATGATCCTTCTCCATGGTACGGGAACGCACAACAAGGGGGCCGAGTTGATGGCCGCGGCCGTGCTCGAGCACTTTCGCGCTCGCCCGAATCCTCCGGAGTTCGCCGTGCCAGCCGCGTTCGGCGCCTACCGCCAACGGGCCCGTTATGGACTGTGGACGTTGCTCGACGAGCGCCGCTTTGGCCGGGCCAAGCTGGCCGCCCTGCTGGCCCACCGTGCGTTTCGCCGCAAGTACGGCCTGGCGGCCGAAAGCGACATCACCGCCGTCATCGACGCCTCGGGTTTTGCTTTCGGCGACCAGCACGCCCCGCGGCCAACACAGGA
>DYLS01000031.1 GCA_020721965.1 Blastopirellula marina
ATTCAAGGTATGCGCCGGGGCCGTGGGACGGCACGGCCCGAATCTGGGAGGCGGGGGATGAAGCTCAAGCTGCGGGGGAATAGTGGCCCGGCATCGCGGGGCGGCAAGACGGTTGGCCGGGAGGGTTGTTCGGCGGGACAGTCAACCCCGTCCCACCAGCGGTGGTAAGTTCCTCAGGCTGCGATACCCGCCGAGGTGGCATCAGGGCCAGGATGCCTTGCGATCGAGGGGCTTGCCAGGCTGCCAGTGGAATCGCGGATCGCCCTCCTGTAAAGTCCCCACAGGCCGGGCGCCGGTGGCCGGCCTGTTGCGCAAGGCGTCGCCCAGGTCCGCTCGCATCGCCTCCGCCAGGGACTCGATCTGTCGCACGACCTCGGGGTACTGATCGGCAAGGTTCTGGGTTTCGCCGGGGTCGGATTCGAGGTCGAAGAGCGACAGCTCGATGGTCGCCTGCCGATAGGGAGCGGGTTGACCGCCGGTGCCGCCTGGCCCACCAGCCAGCGTGCGGTAGGCGTGGGGGAAATGGAGCTTCCACTTCCCCATCCGCACAGCTTGAAGCTCCTGGCCGTAATACAAGAACAGGGCTTGATGGGGGCTTTTCGCGCCGGCGTCTCCGCGGACCAAGGGGAGGATACTCTGCCCGTCGATCTTGTGTTGCGGCAATGAGGCACCGATGATCTCGGCGATGGTCGGCAAGAGATCAATGGTCATGACCGGCTCGCGGCAGACCGTGCCCGCCGGGATGGTGCCCGGCCACCACATGATGGTCGGCTCACGGCAACCGCCGTCGAATATCGTCCCTTTGCCCTCGCGGAGTGGCGCGGCCGATCCGGCGTGATCTCCGAAGGACAGCCACGGGCCATTGTCGGCCGTGAAAATCACCAGCGTTTTTTGTTCGAGATGGTGCGCGCGGAGGGTATCGAGAATCTTGCCCACAGACCAATCGACCTCCATCACGACGTCGCCGAACAAGCCGCGCTTAGTTTTACCGGCGAACTTCTCGCTCACGAAGATCGGGACGTGCACCATGGAGTGGGGAATGTACAGGAGAAAGGGGCGGTCTTTGTGGCGATCTATGAAATCGACGGCGTGTTCCGTGTACCAGGTCGTCAAATTCTTTTGATCGTCGGCCGTCACATCGTCGTCGATGACTTCATCTTGCTGGAGGAGTGGCAGGTTCGGGTAGTTTCGGCTCGCGGTGGGATGGAACGGCCACATGTCGTTGGAATAGGGCAAACCGAAGTACTCATCGAATCCGTGGGCTGTAGGCAAGAATTTGGGGTGATGTCCGAGATGCCATTTGCCGAAACACGCCGTGGCGTAGCCTTTCTGCTTGGCGATTTCGGCGATGGTAACCTCGTCCGCATGGATGCCGTAGTTGGCCCTGTGGTCCAAGGCCCCAAGGATGCCCACGCGAACGTTGTAGCAACCGGTCAGCAGTCCCGCCCGGGACGCCGAGCAGATGGCCTGAGTGACGTAGAAATCGGTGAAGACTCGCCCTTCGGCTGCCATGCGATCGAGATGCGGCGTGGAGTAGCCCTTGGCACCAAATGGCCCGATGTCGGCGTAGCCCATATCGTCGATAAAGATGATGACGATATTGGGCAACGTTCGAGTGTCGGGGGCATCGCCGCACACCTTGGCGTGAAATCCCCCGGCGAGGGTCAGCCAGGCCGCGCTGATGGCCAACCATAGCGGAGACTGGGCAGCGGAATGGTGTCCGAGTGCCGTTCGTCGTTGCGTCAACATAGGCTCATCTCCTCACGGTGCCACAATGCCCCACGGGCAGGGATTGGTGTTGGGCACTGATGCCAAGTAACCGTTGCCAAATAGCCATCGCCGAAAATGGTTGGGCCATCGCAAGTGAAACCAGTATAACAGCGGCGGGAGAGAAGTCCAATCGCCGACGCACGGCAGCAAGCGAGGTCCGCGGCAAACGAGGCCGCCTCATCCCTTCGCGGTCCGGGCAAGAAAGCGAAGCTGGGAGGTCCACGTCCGCGAGCAACAAGCGGATCGGCGCTGCCGCCAGTCCCGGCAAGTCAGGCGAGCGACGGGCATCCAGCTTCAGCGGCCTTCTGGGGGCGGCGATGGAGCAGCAACGGCATCCGGCCATCCGTGCCAAAGTTGAGATATCCACGAAGGGCACGAAGATTCACGAAGGTTTTTTCTTGGTGCCCCTTGGTGTCCTTGGTGGACTATATGACGAGGCACTTCGATTACAGGTTGCCATCAGCGCCAAGGTTGATGTATCCACGAAGGACACGAAGATTCAGGAAGGGTTTTTGGGGCGTCCGTAAGTATCTATTCCGCAAAGCGGCGAGGCGTCCATACGCTAGCTTTGCGCCGCCGGTTTTTCTTCGACTTGTTGCTTGGCCTTCCTGATGTACTGGTCCAGGATGATTGGAATCTGATCGGGCGTAACCGCGCCGTGCATGTCGTTGTTGACGACCATGACGGGTGCGAGGCTGCAAGCACCGAGGCAGCGTGCGCCTTCCAACGTGAACATGCCGTCGCCGGTCGTTTCCCCGAAACGGATGCCCAATTCATCCGAGAGCTTTTCGGCCAAACGGTCGGCACCTTTGACGTAGCAAGCCGTGCCCAAGCACAGATTGATGATGAACTTGCCCCGCGGTTGCAGCCGGAATAGGTGATAAAAGCTGGCGACACCGGAGACCTTTGCGGCGGGCACCTGCAATAGCTGGGCGACGGCATCCAATTGCGATTTGCCCAGGTAACCGAACTTGCCTTGGACCCGATGCAAGACGGCGATCAGCTGGCTGTGAGGATTGCCTTCGGCGCGGCATTGCTCGATGAAGGCCACCAAGTCTTCACCCAGCACCCGCCCGGCAGTCGCTTTGACCTCTGCCCAATTATCGGTAGAGCAAGCGTGATTGCAGTTCATCGGATTCCTCGCGGCAATTTTGGAGAATAATAGGTATGCAGCAATTGGTGCGCCCGTTCTGAACCGGGGCTGCCCAGGAACTTCTCGTAAATCTCTTCCAAGGCGGGGTTTTCGTAGGACTCGCGTAGCTTCTTGGAGCTATCGATGGTGTACAGCGCAGCGGCGCGTTTGCGGAGGAGCTGCGGATCCAGGACGTGGTAGTGGGCTGGTGGATAGGGCTGTCCCCCGCCGCCGATGCAGCCGCCCGGGCAGGCCATGACCTCGATGACGTGGAACGCCTCCTTTTCCGAAACCACCTTGTCCAGGATTTGCTTAGCGTTGTGCAGGCCGTTGGCGACCGCTACGTGAATGTTGCGTTCCCCGATGGCGACGTAGGTCTCGCGGAGGCCCTCGACGGCCCGTACCTCGGTGAACTCCAGCCGCTCGGGCGATTTGTCGGTCAGGATGTGGTAGGCCGCTCGCAGCGTGGCCTCCATGACACCGCCGGTCGTGCCGAAGATGTCGCCGGCGCCCGTCGCCAGGCCGAGCGGAGCGTCGAATTCGCCCTCCGGCAGGGAGGTGAAATCGATCCCGTAACACTTGATCATCCAGATCAATTCGCGGGTGGTTAAAACCGCATCCGTGTAAGGGATGCCGCTGGGCATTGCGTGCTCAGGCCGCCGGGCCTCGAACTTCTTGGCCACGCAAGGCATGACCGCCACCATGAAGATTTTCTCCGGTGGGACGCCCTTCTGCTCCGCGTAATAGGTCTTCGCCAGCGTGGAGAGCATGCTCATCGGGGACTTGCAGGTGGAGGCGTGCGGGATCAATTCCGGATAGAACTTTTCCATGAAGCTGATCCAGCCGGGCGAGCAGGAGGTGATCATGGGCAATGGTCCGCCGCCTTGCAGCCGGGTCAAAAGCTCGTGCGCCTCCTCAACGATGGTCAGATCGGCCCCCAAGTCGGTGTCGAAAACGGCATCGAAACCCAACAGCCGCAAGGCCGTGACCATCTTCCCGGTGCAGGGCGTTCCCGGAGGCAGGTCGAACCCCTCGCCGATGGCCGCGCGAATGGACGGCGCGGTTTGCACCACAACATGCAATTCGGGGTCCGCCAGGGCTTTCCAGACGTCCTCTACACTCGGCTTTTCCAGGAAGGCGGCCGTGGGGCAGACGTTGATGCACTGCCCACACTGGATGCACACCGAGTCATCCATGGGGACCAGGTGGGCGGGGCCAACTTGCGTGTGGAAACCTCGCCCATGCTGGCTGAGGTTGTACACGCCTTGAATCTCGGCGCACACCCGAACACAGCGACCGCACAAAATGCACTTGTTGGGATTGCGGACCACCGCGCTGCCGCTATCGTCGATCGGGAATTGCTTGCGCTGACCGGCGTATAACCGCTGGCGAACGCCCAACGAATAGGCCAGGTTCTGCAACTCGCAATTGCCGTCGCGTTCGCAGGTCTGGCAGTCCATGGGGTGATTGTCGAGGAGCAGTTCCACGATGTCGCGGCGGGCCTCGCGAATGGCCGGGGAATTGGTTTTCACCGACATCCCCTCCCAGACGGGCGTGCTGCACGAGGCGACATAAGCCCCCGTCCCCTCCACCTCGACGATGCACACCCGGCACGACCCCGCCAGGCTCAAATCTGGGTGGTAGCACAAGCGTGGGATGCGGATGCCGAGCCTTTCGGCGGCATGCATGACGGTTGTGCCTTCGGGCACAGTCAACGGTGTGCCGTCCACCGTAATGTTGATCTGCTTCTTGCGTTTACGAATCATGGTCTAGGCTTTCCTTGGGCCGTCTCCATCCTTTGCAAGTATTCCCACCGCTGATCTTATTCGAGAATCGCACGCCGCCCCTGGCTCATAATTTCAAAACGGCATCGAAGCGGCACACCTGGAAGCACCGGCCGCACTTGATGCAACGGGCCTGATCGATGACGTGCGGTTCGCGGCGATTGCCGGAGATGCATTCGACCGGGCAATTTCGGGCGCAGGCCGTGCAGCCCACGCATTTTTCCTTATCAATCTCGAAGTGGAGCAATGCCGTGCACTTCTTGGCCGGGCAACGCTTGTCGCGCACGTGAGCCAGATATTCATCGCGAAAATGGGTGAGCGTGCTGAGCACGGGGTTGGGGGCGGCCCTCCCCAGCCCGCACAGCGATGAGCGCCGGATCAGCTTGGCCAACCGCTCCAGTTTGTTGAGGTCCTCTTCGTCGGCCTTTCCCGTGGTGATCCGTTCCAGGATTTCCATCATGCGCTTGGTGCCTTCGCGGCAGGGGGTGCATTTGCCACAGGACTCGTCTTCCGAGAAGGCGGTAAAGAACTTGGCGATGTCCACCATGCAGTCGTCCTCATCGAGGACGATCATGCCACCGGATCCCATGATCGATCCGGCGCGATTCAGGGTATCGAAATCGACGCGCAAGTCGAGCATTCCGGCAGGGATGCACCCGCCTGCCGGACCGCCGGTCTGCACCGCCTTGACGGCCTTTCCGCCCGTGCACCCGCCCCCGATCTCCATGACCACTTCGCGCAGGGTAATGCCGATGGGGACCTCGACCAAGCCCGTGTGATTGACCTTTCCTGCCAGGGCGAAGACCTTGGTGCCGCCGCTGGCTTGGCTGCCGATGTGGCTGAACCAGTCGGCGCCGTAAATGATCACGGCGGGGACGTTGGCGAAGGTCTCGACATTGTTGATCACCGTGGGCTTGCCCCACAAGCCGACCTCGGTGGGATATGGCGGACGAATCCGCGGTTGCCCACGCTCACCCTCGATGGAATGAATGAGTGCGGTCTCCTCGCCGCACACAAAGGCCCCCGCCCCCAAACGGATTTCGATATCGAAGTCGAAGCCGGATCGGAGGATGTCCTTGCCCAATAACCCCCATTCGCGGCACTTGCGGATGGTGTTGTCCACACGCTCGACGGCCAGGGGGTACTCGGCCCGAACATAGACGAAGCCCTGATGCGCCCCGATCGCGAAGGCCCCGATGATCATGCCTTCGATGACGTTGAAGGGGTCCGATTCCAACATGCTGCGGTCCATGAAGGCGCCGGGGTCTCCCTCGTCCGCATTGCAGATGATGTATCGGACCCTTTCGGGCGACTTGACGGCCAAGGCCCATTTCTGGCCGGTCGGGAACCCCCCGCCGCCGCGGCCCCGCAATTTGGATTTCGTCACCTCGTCGATGACCCATTGCGGGTCCCCTTGGCTCAAGACCTTGGCCAGGGCCTCGAATCCGCGGTAGTGGACGTATTCTTCAATGCTCTCGGGGTCGATGATGCCATTGTGCCGCAAGGCGATGCGGGTTTGGCGATTGAAAAACGCGACCTCACCGTATAGCTCAAAGAAATCCTGGCTGACCGGCTCGTCGTGGACGCGGAGGCGTTCTACGATGCGGCCGCCGCGAATGTGCTCTTGGACCACCTCTTCCAGGTCGGCCAGGGTCTCCAAGCGATAGAGCACATTCTGGGGCCGCACCAGGATGTGCGTATGCTTGCCCGCCATTTCGGCCGAGCAGGCCCCAAAGCAACTGGCGCTGATGACGCGACATTCGTCGGGTTCCACTCCCATCGCCCGGAGCTGATTGGCCATGGGACCGCCGCAGATCTTTTCCCCCTTCCAACCGCAGCGAAGCGAGCCGCAATTCAGAATCTCGAAGCGGCTCATGGCCGCGATCGTCCCGTCCAAGACATGGTCTAGCAGCGGTTCGCCCTTAAGCACATGTTTTGTGAAGATGCCGTGTACCAGCTCACGGGTGACCTTTTCGTACTTGACCGGCATGACGCCCGGACGATAGACGCTGACAATCGGCTCGCGGCTGCACCGGCCCGTGCAACCCGTCCGCCGCAAGACGATGTCGTCGCGACCCGAGGCCGCGATATGCTTGCGGAATTCGTCGGCAACGGCGACCGCCCCGGCGGCGTTTTCACAGGTGGCGGAACCGACCTGGATGAAGATGCGATGACCGGTGTTCTGTTCGCGAACGACCTGCTCGCACTTATCCCGGATGGTCTGTAAAACATCCCAAACTTGCTGTTTCACGGTCGCTCCTTCTCTTCGAGCTGATACCGTCTTGGTCGGTCCTGGCAGGGAACCCGCCTCTTGTATCCTTCAACGGGCGGCGACGCTGCTTGCCAGAGGACAGAGTCGAAAGTGCATGTAAAACAGTACTATATTACTAGAATTAGTCGTAAAAAATAAGCCTGGTATTGTTGAGCACCTAAAATCCGGTTACGAAGGGCAATCGGGTGAAAACTGGCAGCCCTTCCCTCAGGCTCCAGAAGCCCATACCACGGAACCGATTTTCCGCCTTTTTCTCACCGCGACCTTGCATATTGCTATTACGCACCCCGACGCAGGCCAGTTCTCGGCAGCGCCCCCCCGGTAGCTCAGTCTGCTGCGCACTGCCGGGTGCTCCACCGCCGGTTGGCAAGCTATAGTTTTGGTAGTGAGAAAGTCCGCCAAGATTTCTTAAAACTTCCGATTTCCTAATACTCTGAGAGGGGGTGTTGCATGAGAGATTCCAGCAAGCCACCAAGGCCGCGTAGTGCCGAGACGCTGGGATCGCAAGCAAACACGGCACGAACCGCCAGCTCTGCGGAAGCCGCGATGGACGCCATTCTTGACGCCGTGGACGAGCTGCATTCTTCGCCCACGGTGGCCTGGCGCGTGCTCAATCTTCTCAAGGATCCGGAATTCGATATTCGGGCCGTGGAGAGTCACCTGGAGGCAGACCCTGCCTTGACGGCGTCGATCCTGCGGCTTGTCAACTCCGCCGCGTACGGGTTGCCCCGGCGCATCGCTGGTCTCCGCCAGGCCATCATGTTGATGGGTTCGCGGTCCCTGCGACTCGCGGTGCTCAGCTTTGGCTTGGTGGATCGTTTGACGCGAGGTGTCCCGGCCCAAGTTTACGATGACTTCTGGCGGCGAGCCTTGACCACAGCCGTGGTCGCTGCCCGACTCAGCCGCGGGGTGCAACGGAACGCCGCCGACGAGGCATACAGTGCCGGCCTGTTGGCGGACCTGGGCGTGCTGGTCTTGTCGCAAGTCGATACCGCGCGCTACGTCAAGCTCTACACACGGCATCCCCACGGCAGTACCTTGCAAGAGGTCGAGACGGAGCAATACGGGTTCTCCCATGCGGCTTTGGGTGCCCGGCTGCTAGCTCGTTGGGGCATCCCCGCGCCAATACCCTTGGTCGCAGCCGCGCATCATCTTCCTCCCGCGGAAGACGTCTTGCTGTTTCAGACGGTTTATTCAGGCACGCTGCTGGCCGACGTCCTTTGGACCGAAAAGTCGTCCCTCCTGCCGCAAGTCCAATCGTTTCTGGAAAGGTATTTCGAGTTCGACCTCGACCGATTCATCGACCTCGCCACGGAATGCAAGGCCGACATCGCGGACGCAGCCGAAATGTTCTCTGTGCACATCGAGGGTGAAATCGACTGCGACCGATTGCGGAAAGAAGCAGCCAACCGCTTTCGCCAGGAGGCAATCGAGACCGCTATTGATTACGACGGAGTCACGGCGGTACTGGACGGAGACTTTGGCCCCTAAGCAAACCGCGCCTCCGGTAGCAAGCCGGGTAGTCTGTCACAGCGATTCTCGCCACTGCAAAACAGCTCGTCCTCTTGTCCATTCGACTCTTGCCATTTCGAGCGAAGCGAGAAATCTTGCGGTGCGCCACCGCCATTGCACGCCACTATACGTTGCGTCTAGAAGTCGCTGTCAAGGCTATGTAATGTGCCTTAATGGTCGTGTGCAATGAGAGTCGGCCACCGGGAGAAATCTTGCGAAGCGAGAAAGCCTCTGGACAGGGTAAGATTTCTCCTCGCTGGCGCTCGTCGAAATGACATTCCGTCCCACAATGAAGGAACCTCCGGACAGTCGTCGGGAACCTCCGAACAGCCCTCGTTGTTTCACAAATCTTTTCTGTTACAGCTCAGCCGTGAACGGTTACCCAGCCGTTATGCCTCGTTACCTCAAGCTGCTGAGGCAAGCAAACAACCCTGCGTTGTGGCATCAGGGGTTGCGGCAAACGTTCTGTGCGGGCCAGATCAAAAGGGGGCGTCGCCAAAGTCTTGCGGAACATAACCTTCGGGGACGTAGTCGTTTCCGTAGCCTCCTTCGTCCGTGGCCACGCTATTCTCGAACCGCGTAAAGTCTTTGAGCCACGTCAGCTTCACTTCCCCAATGGGGCCGTTACGCTGCTTAGCAATGATGATCTCCGCGAGTCCAACGAGGTTTTGGGTTTGCGCTTCCTCCAACGTGTGATAATACTCTTCGCGGTGAACAAACATGACCACGTCGGCGTCTTGCTCGATGGCCCCCGACTCGCGGAGGTGGCTGAGGCGTGGGCGATTGTCCTTGGCGACCTCGGTCTGACGGTTGAGCTGGGCCAGGCAGAGGATGGGGACTTTCAGCTCACGAGCCAGGGTTTTTAGGCGTCGCGTGATCTTGGCCACCTGTTCCTGTCGCGGATCTTTGGCGTTGTCCGGCTCGATCAGTTGCAAGTAGTCGATGACCACCAGACGGAGGTCTTCCTTGCGTTTGAGCCGCCTGGCCACGGCTGCAATCTCGGTGACGGTGCGGCTGGGAGAGTCGTCGATCAACAGGCGCCCACGGCTCAATTCCCCCGCCGTCTTCACGAGCTTCTCCCGATCGTCCATCGACAGGAATCCGCTGCGGAACTTGTGCCCATTGATTTTGCCCCGCGAGCACAGCATCCTTTGGACCAGCTCCAAACGCGACATTTCGAGGCTCACGAAGAGCGTCGTCATGCCGGCATCGACGGCTACGTATTCGGCGATATTGGTGGCCAGCGCGGTTTTCCCCATGCTGGGTCGGGCCGCCAGGATGACTAGCTCGGATTCGTGCAGCCCGCCCGTCAGTTTGTCCAGATCGGCAAATCCGGTGGGCACGCCGGTACTGACCCCGTGCTCCATGCGGTGATCGAGGTGCTGAAACGCTTCCATCAGCACGTCACTGATGGGTGCGATTTCGCTCGTCCCGCGGCGATCTCGAACGGAAAAGATCCGCTCCTCGGCCCGATTCATTAACTCGCGGGGTTCGAGTTCGAGATGGAAGGAGTCGTGGACTATGTCCGTGCCGGCCTGGATCAAGGCGCGAGTAAAGGCGCGATTTTGCACGATCTCGGCGTAGTAGATGGCATGGGAAGCCACCGCGACGGATTGCGCGATGTCGGCCAGATACGCCCCGCCCCCCACCGCCTCGTATTCACCGTGGCGACGCAGCTCCTCGACCAGCAACATGGGGTCGATGGTACGATTCTCCGCGTGCATGGCCAGCATTCGGGCATAGATGCGGCGATGCGCATCTTGATAAAAATCGTCGCTGATGAGGCGGACCGCCACGTCATCCAGAACCCGCGGATCGAGGAGGATGCTCCCCAGAACAGCCCGCTCGGCCTCGTCGCTGTGCGGCGGCGTTCGCCCGAGCGGAGCAGACTCGCCGCCCCGCTGCCCCGAGCCTTTTCCCCGTTCGTTGCGTCCGTTCTCACTCATGGGATGCCTCGGACATGATACGTTCGGAACCTTCAAAACAACTCAGCGAGTTCACGGTCCAGCGGTTGATACCGGCTGCTCTGCCTGCCGTGCCGATAAGGTTCTCTGCCTGTTGTGCCGTTGTTGTGCCGATAAGGGCCTCTGACCCCAATCTAGCGGCCCCGGCGTGCGCCGACAATTCACCCAAATTAGGCTTTCGACCTATGCTTGCCGGGGTGTATCCGGCGCGCAAAAAAGAGGCCCGAACCAGCGGGCCTCGAACGAGTCCAGGCATTCCTCGGGCTGAATGTGCCCCAGTGCACGGGGTCTCGTGGCCTTCCCTTCCGCCACCAACGCCCCCGAACCTTCCGCGGGCCGCAGGGGCGGTGGCCTGGCCAAGTCCTTTGGCAGAGCGAACGCTTGCAAGTGAAGGCTTTGCACGGAATTGGCGAGACTTTGAGACACGTCCTTTCGGCAAGGGAGGTGCTACCGCAAATCTACTCGATCTGCGTTCAGTGCGAATGTGTGTGCTGAGTGGGCGGCGTCTTCTTGTGCCGGTATGTCAGGAAATCGCCCACGTAAATCATGTATTCGAACGGCAACTGCTCTGGGACGACCTCCCGCTGGATCGTCCCCAGCGTGGCCTGGATGACCCGCTCTTTATCCTTGTACCCGGCTTGGATCACAACGGCGACGGGGGTCTCCGGCGGATAATGCGTCTTCAGCTTTTCGATGAGGGAGTTGAAATCCGCTCGCATGGTGAATAGCACCATCGTGGCCCGATGCTGGGCCAATTTGTCGATGGTATCCGTTTTACCCGGCCAGTCATTGGCAGACAGGATTACCGATTTGGTTTCGGTGGCATTGGTGATGCCTCGCCCGATGGCGGCGTTTCCAGCATTGAAGGCACTCACGCCCGGCACGACCTCAGGGTGCAAATCCTCGAACTCTTCCAGGCACCATGACCACGGACCATAAATCAGCGGATCGCCGTGGTCCGCGATGACCACAGTCTTTCCCTGAGCGATCGCCTGGCGTACCCGTTGAATGAATTCGCTCCTTTTTTTGGCCAATTCTTCGGCCCGGGGCCGTTCCTCAGGCGGCAACGTTTCGATATCTACCCCATAGTACTCGAACAGTCGCCAGTAGCCGGTGACCACCTCCTTGTCGGCGAGATATGCGCCACATTTTTCACGAATTCCGTCCGTGCAGAATACCAAGTCCGCCTTCTGGATGGTAGCAATCGCCCGCAGAGTGATCAGGTCCGGATCGCCCGGCCCAACCCCGACCAGAAAGAGCTGGGTGGGATGCGCCTGAGCCGGCAGTCCAAGGCAGGAGAACAAAACAATCGCGAAAAGGCACGTACCCTGCCGCAAACAGCTCCAGAAACCTAGCAACTTTTGATTCTTCATCGTTCTGCTACCTCCAAAATCCCGTAAAAACACGAGCCTGATCGACCACACATCTGATCTATCGCAAATTTGATTTACCACAAACCGCGTCTACCCCAAATGTGAGCCGACGCAAATGTGAGTTACCACAAATGTGAGATACCGCAAGTCAGGGATACGTCGTGCGCACGAAGTCGATTCAGGAGCGGTATTACGATAGTAATCATGGTAATACTAGCGCAAACAAAAACAAGCCCCACTTCGATCGGAATGGGTTTGCCCTCCGACTCGCTGGCCGACGCTCCAAGCCGCATGGCGAGACTTCGGGGTTGCGGTGCTAATCGCGCGGAAAGCCCTTCAACCCGATTCCTGGGTGCCAGAGTCGAAAGGTGGGGCCTCCTTCGCCAGTTGCGCGATGGCGCGGAATTCGGCCGTCCCCGCACGAATGCACCATTCGAACATGGCCGCCTCCGTGGTCGTCAACACAGCCCCGGACAGCTCCATGCGGCGGAGTGCGGTGGCATAATCCGTCTCGTAACGCGAGCCGACGGCGTCCACGGCCACGTACACGCGATACCCTCCGCTCAGCAGGTCCAAGGCTGTCTGCTGCACGCACACGTGAGTCTCGATCCCGCACAGCAAGATGCGGTGGATGTCGCTGGTCCGCCACGATTCGAACAGGGTGGCACACTCGCGGCAACTGAACATCAGCTTTTCCTGCCGAGGGCCGAGCCGTGCCGCCAGCTCCGCCACGGTGGGACCTAGCCCTTTGGGGTACTGTTCCGTGGCTGCGACCGCCATGTTCAAAATCTTGGCCGCATCCAGCAACCTGCGGATATTCCATGCCACGCGCTGCCCATCCCGGATTGCGGGAAGCAAGCGTTGCTGCACGTCGATTACCAACAGGGCCGTGTCATGGGGGGACATCAGCTCTGGACTGCGAGGAATCTCTGGCGTCTGGGGTTCATCCTGGCCCATGTGCAACTCCCTTTTCTGCCGAAATCGGATCGTCTTTCGAAGGAACCGTGAAAACGATCTGCGCCGCCGGCCGCCGCTACACCGGAAGGTGGGCGAGCGTGGCCCCACCCCGCCTTCCCATTCACGGAACAGCCTGGCACAGCATCAATGGCCCCGCACAGCATTGCGGAAAATAGCCTCAAGGAACGTTGCGGAAAAAGGCGAAAAACCGTATTTTACCACGAGATGTGTAGTCCTGCGCAAAGCCCCCCTGACGGCATGAGGTGGCCGGTACATGTGCGAGGCGTTGGGCTCAATCCCTGCAAAGTGTTGAGGCAAGCAAATGCCCGCGAGCTGTAGTATTCGGAGAACCCTGCACTTGGCAACTCCGTACAGCTCTCCAATAATGCTAAACGATTTGCTTCCGTTGTGCCTCGCTCGGTTGCGGGTACCGGTAGCGCCGCCCTGCGACCGTCACGAGGGTAAACTCTCCTGGAGAGATATTGGCATGAGATTTTTCCTGGCGAAAGTGCTCCCACGTTTTGCTCCTACTCTGGCTGCGTGGTTCGTTGCCGGGCTGATGGCCGTCCCCGGCCTCTCCCAGCCGGCGGCGATCTCTCCGCCCTCAGAGTCCCCCAAGGAGGCTGAAGTGACCGACGTCCCCCAAATCACCGAGCGAGTCAGCTTTCCGGACAGCATTACGCTCTGCGAACTATCCAATGGTTTGACCATTCTGGTGCAAGAAAATCACACGGCGCCGGTGGCCACCGTGCGCTGCTTTGTTCGCAATACCGGCAGCATTTACGAGGGCAAATACCTGGGGGCGGGATTGAGCCATGTGCTAGAGCACGTCGTCGCCGGCGGAACCACCACGAACCAAACGGAAAAGGAAATCGCGGAAATCATCGACCGTTTTGGCGGAAAAACGAATGCCTTCACGTCCAGCGACATGACGGCGTACTTCATCGATTGTCCCGCAAAGAACGTTCAGGAGGCGATCTCTCTACTGGCCGACGCCATGCAACATATCGCCTTCGAGCCGACGGAATTCGAACGGGAACTCAAGGTCGTCAAACGCGAGCTTGCCGACGGCGAAGCCAATCGGCAGCGCGTGTTGTGGAAGATGCTGAACCAAACCCTCTATTTGCAGCATCCGGCGCGGCATCCCATCATCGGTTATCTGGATGTACTCAATCAGACCACCAACGAGGCGATCGTCGAGTTTTACCGGTCGCGTTACGTGCCGAACAATCAGGTCTTCGTGATCGTGGGCGACGTACAAACAGACGAGGTGCTCGCACAGGTCGCGGAATGCTATCGGGGCAGCCGCCGTGCCTTTGAGACGTACGTGCCGCTGGTGCAAGAGCCGCCGCAAACGTCGCCTCGTGAGTCGCTTCGCGAGATGGAGGGTGAGACCTGCAACTTCATCCTGGCCTGGCCCACGGTGCGCCTCAGCGATTCCGACTTGTACCCGCTGGACGTGGCCGCCGAGATCCTTACCCGAGGCGAAAGCTCCCGGCTGGTGCGGCGGTTGCGGCGGGATCGCCCGTTGGTCCTCAGCGTCGATGCGGTCAGCGCGACCCCCTCCTATGTCCGCGGTTGGTTTGGCGTGATGGTGGACTGCCCGGTCGAGAATCAGGCCGAGGCGGAGGCGATCATCATGGAGGAGATCCGCAGGCTGAGCGAAGAACTGGTGCCGCAGGCCGAGCTGGATCGCGTCAAGCGGAAGAAGGCTGCCGACCTGATCTTCGACCGCGAAACCGTGGCCTCTGCGGCGGACAGCATCGGCCGGGCCTTCGTGGCAACCGGCGATCCGCGGTTCGACACGGCCTACACCGAGGCCATTCAGCGGGTCACGGCGGAACAGGTCCGTGAGGTCGCGAGGCGCTATTTCGTGCCGCAGCGGCTCAATCGCGTGTCCATTTATCCGCCCGGCAAATCGCCAGCCCGGCAGGTTGCCGCCTCCGCCGCAGAGGAGACGCCGGCCCAAATGGTCAAGCTGCCCAACGGCTTACGAGTGATCTTGAAACGCCAATCGAATCTGCCCCTGGTCACCATGCAAGTGGCGATCCTGGGGGGCAATCTCGTGGATGATGAATCGACCGCGGGCCGCTCCAACCTGGTGGCCCAAATGCTCGACAAAGGCACGACGAAACATTCCGCGCCGGAGATTGCGGAACTGTTCGACACGTACGTTGCCCGTGTTAGCTTCTCATCCAATCGGCATACGTTTACGGCCCGATTGTGGACCGTGCGGGATCAATTCGAGGAAGCGGGCAGACTTGTCGCCGAGTGCCTGTTCCAACCGACGTTCCCGGAGGACGAGCTGGCCAAGGTCAAGCAGCTTGCCTTGACGGCAATCGCGAACCGCAAGGCCTCGCCGCAGGCGGAAGCGATGGAGCTGTTCTGCGACTTGCTGCCCCCCCAATCGCCTTTCCATATCTTGCCCGAAGGAAAACGGGAAAGCGTGGAACGGCTCACCCGTGACGACCTCGTGCGGCATCACGCCCGGTATTTTGTACCGGAAAATATGGCCGTGGCCATCTTCGGCGACATCGATCCCCAGCGAGGACTGAGTCTGGCCCAGGAGTGGTTTGGCAATCTGGCACCGGCCGAGAAGCCGGCGACGATCTCGTTCGACCGCGACAACTCGATCCCCCACGATGTGGCTAAGCATCTGCAAACGCAGAAGCCGACGGCCTTCCTGTTCCTCGGTTACACCGCGCCCTCTGTTCGCGATGCCAAGGAATATGCCGCGATCGAGGTGTTGGATACCGTCATGTCGGGCTACGGTTACCCCGGCGGGTGGCTTCATGAAGAACTTCGCGGGGAGGGCTTGGTGTACATGGTCCACGCCACGACCTTTGCCGGACCGACGCCCGGCTTCTTCGTGATCATCGCCCAGACTTCGCCTGAATCTCTCGGGGAGGTCATCTCTCGCATCGAGCAGAAGGTGGAGAAAGCCAAGGCGGGCCAAATCGATCCTAAGGAATTGGAGATCGCCAAGCAGCTCATCACGGCTTACCATGCCCAAGAGAACACGACCATCGGCGATCAGGCTTTTCAGGCCGTTTTGAATGAGCTGTACGGTTTGGGGTACGACTACGAGAAGACGTTCGACTCGCGCATCGAGGCCGTCTCGCTCGATGACGTGGTCGCGGCGGCGCGGAAATTCTTGGGGAATGCGATCCTGGCCACGACTTCGCCGATGCCTGCGGCTTCTCAGGCCGCGCCAGGCACCACCACCTCGCCCGCAAAGGATTAGTACCGGACTTCTGCAACTTGGGTTCGCAAGCTCCATCCTCCCCCTCGGGAGATGGTAGGGCGAAGGCAGTTTCCTATGGAAACCGTTTTCCTGGCTTTCCTGGCTTGCCCAGCCCTCCCTTCTGCCGCCCTCTCTCAGAGGGGGATCGAGCAGTTTGCAACGGCCCATTCCGTACTACAGCGCACGATGGATGGATTGGCTCAATATCTTGTGGCGATGCGACATAGCGCCTCGCATCCATGCTGCGCACGCCATGCATCGGGCGGACTCTGCGCCGCAGGGCAGGCTCAGTAAACCATCATTGCCAGGGTACTATCGCAGCCCTCTGTGCGAAAAACCAGATCGCAACAAACGGGGCCAGACGCGACTGGGGTCGGCCGCCATAAAAAGTTGCGGCCCGATCTCGCCTGGATCCGGGCCGCATTGGTGCCACAAGACGGACAACATACTGATACTGTGAGACAACACACTGGGCGATAAAGTACTGTGCGACAGTGGCCGCGATCAGCTTTCAGAAGCCGTATTTCGCCACGAATTCCAGTCTGAAGCTGTCGCCAGGTAATTTCCCGGCCCAGTTCGTCTTCCACTGACTGGCCTCCACGCCAACGAGGAATTGCTTCGTCAAATCATAGCTGAGGTTGGCGAAGTAGAACTGGTTGTACGTTCGGCCGGTCGTGATGTCGCTGTTGATAGGGTCATCGATGGAATAGCCGACATGGCTGTGCAGCCGGCTCGTCCAGTCGTACCAAACATCGACCCAGCCACCGGTCGAACGGATGATATCCCGCGTGGTTGTGTTCACCCCCTGAACCGCGCCGCCGAGATAGGCACCCAGGTTTTCGCCGGTGAAGAACTCGCCTTGAACACCGAGCCGGCGGGTGATTGGGTAGCGGAAGTCGACGTTGAATGACCAGGTCAGCAGCTCAACGTCGTCGGCCGCCGGCGGTGTCAGGAAGTCCCACGACTGCTCGCCGATGTGCCCGGAGATCCCGAACTCGAAGGGGCGGCCACCTTGGCCACGATCCCCGAGCTTGAAGGCCAACCGCCCCTCCACGACTGGCCAAGAGGCGTGGTCTCCCACCACGTTCGGTCCGAATTCGGAAACAATATCACCGTTAATGGACGCCTGTGTTGTTACCAGCAGGTCGTCGGAAAAATGAAAATACCGTTCCGCGCGGAATTGGGCACGGCGGTAGCCGAGATTTCCACCACCCCAACCCACGGAGTACATCAAGGTGCCGGGGAGTAAGGGCGAAATGACGTCCCAAGTTTGACCGGCCAGCAGCCGAAAGTATTCATTCTTGACTTCCAGGTACGCGTGGCGGAGAAGGACCGTACCTTTGTTCTCCTGGAGGTAATTGCCCTGGAAGTCGATTTCGACCTTGCCACCGCTTTCCGCGCAGCCGAGCGCCGCAATTTGGGGACCGGTAAAATCCAATCCCAAACGTGTGGATTTGGCATCCACATGCCAGGCCGACTCGCCTTGATCCGAGGATGAAAAAACATACAGCGTGTAGTCACCAACGTTCGAACGTGCACTTTCGTACGTCGTTGCGCCCCAGAGGATGCCGTACGGCACGATTTGGAAATCGCCCTTAGTCCAGGCCAGCTTCTTCATTTCAGCCCGCAACTCGTCCATGGTGTAGTATTCAGCCTTGAGGTCGGGATCGGCTTCGGTGGCGAAAGAAGCCGTATCGTAGCTGACCGGTGGCAGTGGCCGGAGCGATTCCGCGCGCAGCCGAGCCAATTCCTCTCGCAGGGCCTGTGTCTCGTTCTCCAATCGCTGAAGACGCTGCTCCGCGGTCTCCTGGCCGTGCACAGCCGCCGGAAGGCCGAGCACTACGGCCAATGTTACAACGAGCAACCCGTGCCAATTCATCGGATCCGTCCTTTCTCCCGGGAAGCGATCATGCGTTGGCCAAACAACAAGGTGGTGGCGATTGGCCAGCAATTCGGCAAAATCCGTGCCGTCCTTCTTGGTGTAATCGTCAGTGCGATGCGTATATTTCACACGATTCGACGGTTGGCAGTCGCGGATTTGCCGCTGTGGGGAATCCCCTCGCACGATCTGCCGAGTTTGACGATTGTGCGGGCAGGATAATATGTAGCGAACTGAAGGGTATTGCCAGAACGTCGCCCGACGCCAGGCCGGGAACGACCGTGGCGCCAGGTTGCGGGAAGCTCGGCCGGGGCTGTCGCCCCTTCCAATTCTTGCAAGTTCTTGCAAGAATCGCCTCTCGGCGGTTGAAGTCGCCGGGCAGTGTGATACCATGCATCAATCGGGAGGGTATCGGGAGAGACTGGTTTTGCAGCGACGGGTCATTGCAAGTGCAACGGGAAGGCGTCATGAACAAAATGGTGGCACTGATCTTGGGCGGCGGGCGGGGTACGCGACTGTATCCGTTGACGAAATATCGCTCCAAGCCGGCCGTGCCCATCGGCGGCAAGTACCGACTGATCGATGTTCCCATCTCCAACTGCATCCATAGCGGCGTGGAACGCATTTATATCCTTACGCAATTCAATTCTGCGAGCCTGCATCGGCACATTCGCGCAAGTTACAACTTCGACGCCTTCCACGGCGGTTTCGTGGAGATCTTGGCCGCCCAGCAGACGTTGACGCACTCCGACTGGTATCAAGGTACAGCGGATGCGGTCCGCCACAATCTGACGTATGTCCGTCGCCCAGATGTGGATCAGGTTTTGATCCTCTCCGGCGACCAGCTTTATCGCATGGATTACCGGCAATTGGTCGCTCTGCATCGCCAGAGAAATGCGGATGTCACGATCGCGGTGATTCCGGTTCACCGCAAGGCGGCGCCAGGGCTGGGAATCGTCCATATCGAAGAAGACGGCCGGGTTGTGGCCTTTCATGAAAAGCCACAGACTGACGAAGAACTGGAGGCCGTACGAACCGAGCCAGCCTGGATCGAAAAACTGGGGGTGCCCTCGCATGGTCGCGAATACGTGGCCAACATGGGCATCTACCTTTTCAATCGCGATGTACTCGTCGACATCCTGGAACGGACGGATTACCGCGACTTCGGCAAGGAGGTCTTCCCCTCGGTCATCCAGGCCTGCCGTGTCCAGGCCTTTGTTTTCGATGGCTATTGGGAAGACATCGGGACGATCGGCGCCTTTTTCGAGGCCAACTTGGCGCTCGCGCAGCCGGATGCTGCCTTCTCGCTGGAAGCCCCGAACGCCCCGCTTTACAGTCGCGGCCGATTTCTGCCGCCGTCCCGCATCGCCAATGCGACGATCAAGAACAGCTTGGTAGCCGACGGGTGCGTCATCGGCCCCGGCTGTCTTGTGGAGAACAGCATCATCGGCTTGCGGAGCATCATCGCCGAAAACTGCGTGATCCGTAACGCGATCATCATGGGCAACGACTACTACGATCGCCACGGTGACGCCCGGCAGACGCCCCTCATGATTGGCCCGGAAACGCACATCGAAAACGCGATCATCGACAAGAATTGCCGGATCGGAAAAAATGTGCGAGTCATCAATCTTTCGGGCGTGCAAGACTCTCCCGAAACGCCATTCGGTATGATTCGTGACGGCGTCATCGTCGTGCCTAAAGAGACGGTCTTGCCCGACGATTGGACCATGGCCTGAATCGCGGGAGGCACGTTACGTGTCCCTGCTCATATCTTGCTTGCCTCCCCTCGCCATCTGGCCGTACTGCACGTGTATTAGGCAGAGCGACGGCGGCTAGAAAAGCGTGTAAAGGGCAGCTTGAGCAGCGTATATACGCCCTACCGAGCCGATGGCGCGATTCCACCACGGTCTTTGGAATCGCACCGATAGATTGCCAGCGTCGGTCCGGGCGCGGCCTGGTGGCGGCCAGCCGCAATGCGGGCATTCGCCGCAGTGCTATCGCAACGAGATAGCGTCAGGAACGCCTCGAGGCGGCATCGGTCGCCAGATGGTCCGGCTCTTCCTCGGCAACGATACGGCCCTCGCCACTGCGCTGGCGTTCCACAATGTGGCATTTCACGATGTGCCCATCCAGATCGAGCGTGTTCGGGGCTTGCCGTCGGCAGATATCCTCCGCCAGCGGACAGCGGGGATGGAAGCGGCAGCCCGGCGGAGGCTTATCCGGGCTGGGAACGTCGCCCTCCAAAACGATGCGGTGGCGATTGGCAGTCGGGTCCATTTGTGGAACCGCCGAGAGGAGGGCCTGCGTGTAGGGATGCAACGGTTCCGCATACAGCCGCGAGCTTTCCGCCATTTCCACGATTTGCCCCAAATACATCACGGCAACCCGGTCCGACAGATATTCTACCACCGATAGATCGTGAGAGATGAATAAATAGGTCAAATTGAAATCCGCCTTTAGCTCCATCAATAGATTGATAATCTCCGCCTGAAGCGAGACATCCAGCGCGGACAGGGGTTCGTCGAGCACAAGAAAATCGGGCCGCAACGCCACGGCCCGGGCGATGCAGATTCGCTGCCGCTGCCCCCCCGAGAACTCGTGCGGATACCGATCCCAAATGCCGGGTGGAAGATGCATGCGGTCGAAAAGGTGGGTGACGATGCGCCTCCGCTGCTCGGGATCAGTCCAATTGTCATGATCAGGCGAGATATTGGTCTGCCCAGGCGTTCCTTCACCGATGTTGGATTCATGAGATAGAAATCTACGCTTTTGGTTCGCGCCCGCGTGGATGATCAATCCCTCTTCCACGGCGGCGCCGACGGTCATCCGAGGGTTGAGCGAACTGAACGGATCCTGGAAAACGATCTGCATCTCTCGTCGTAGTTGGCGGAACGCACTGCCCCTCAGGTGCGTGATGTCGCGCCCCTTGAATTCGATGCAACCGGAAGTCGGTTCGATAAGACGCAGGATGGTTCGACCGACGGTGGTCTTGCCGCAGCCGGATTCGCCGACAAGCCCGAGAACCTCGCCCTTGCGAACGTCGAACGATACCCCGTCCACCGCTCGCGCCACTTTCCTCTCTGTGGAGAATAGGCTGCGTGGGCCATAGAAATACTTTCTCAGTCGGCGTACCCGCAAAAGCGCTTCATCTTTCATAATCAAGCTCACCCGCGAAATGGCACCGCACTTCGTGGCCCGGTTCCAGGATTCTCAGTGGGGGTTCTTCCTCTCGACAGCGGTCCTGCGCGAATTTGCAGCGCGGGGCGAATTTGCACCCGCGCGGCAATTGCGCAGCGTCGGGCACGTCGCCGGGAATGGTCAGCAGCTCCTGTCCTTTCTTCATGCCCAAGGCTGGCCGAGCACGAAACAGCCCCCAAGTGTAGGGATGAAGAGGATGGGCAAACAATGTGCGCACCGACGCCTTTTCCATCACCCGGGATGCGTACATCACGAGGACTTCGTCGGCCATTTCCGCCACGATGCCCAAATCGTGCGTGATCAGGATGACCGCCATATCCTTTCCCGACTGAAGTTGCCGCAGCACTTCCAGAATCTGGGCTTGAATCGTGACGTCCAAGGCGGTGGTAGGCTCATCGGCAATCAGCAGCTTTGGTTCGCATGACAAAGCCATCGCGATCATGACCCGTTGACGCATACCGCCCGACAGTTGATGCGGATACCAATATTGCCGCGAGCGAGGATCGGGAACGCCCACTTTTTCGAGTAGCTTGACGACCTGTTCTCCGACCTCGCGGGTGCTCGAGTGCGGCTGATGCAACCGGATGGCCTCCCGAATCTGAGAGCCTACGGTGAATACCGGGTTCAGCGAAGTCATCGGCTCTTGAAAGACCATGGCGATCTTGGCGCCGCGAATCTTGCGCATCTCCACTTCCGAGAGTCGGGTCAAATCTGTCGCTCCGCCGGCGTCATGGAAGGTGATCGTTCCGTCCACGATGTGGCCGGGGGGAGGGACCAGACGCATGATCGACAAGCCGGTCATGGACTTGCCGCAGCCCGACTCGCCCACGATTCCCACGGTCCTGGCCCTGGGGACATCGAAAGATACGCCATCCACCGCCTTGACCACACCTTTTTCAGTGAAGAAATAGGTTCGCAGGTCGCGAATACTCAAGACTGAGGACGGTGTGCTGGCGAGCGATGGTTGATGATATTCGACGACGGAAGACACGCGCTGGACTCCCTGATGAATGCGATCTAGGCACGCAACCGAAGATCCCTAGGTGCGCAGCCGAGGATCCATGGCATCGCGCAGCCCGCTCCCCACCAAATTGAATACCGTAACTGTCACAAAAATGGCCAAGGAGGGAAATACGACCAGCCACCAATAGTGATAGTTTTCGCTTCCGGTACGTAGGATCAATCCCCAGCTCGGCGCGGGGAGCCGTACTCCGAACCCGAGCAAACTCAACCCCGCCTCCGTGATGATGGCTCCCGCGATGCCAAAGGGGGCGGCCACCAGGGCCGGGGAAATGGCATTCGGTAATATATGCCGAAAGATGATTCGACTGTGCGACGCGCCCATCGCCCGCGCGGCCTGCACGTAATCGATGGCTCGCTGCTTCAGCACCTCGCCGCGAATCAACCGGGCTATCGTCGGCCAACCCGTCACGCCGATGACCACCATGATGATGTAAATGCTTTGCCCCAATAAACCGACCAGCGTGAGAATGAGGAAGAAACTCGGAAACAAGATTACCACTTCGATGACCCGCGAAATCACGATATCTACCGCCCCGCCGAAATAACCTGCAATGGCCCCCAGCACCACGCCGATCGTGATATAGATGCCCACCGCCACGAAGCCCACCGTGAGCGAAATCCGCAGCCCGTAAAGCATCCGCACGAACACGTCGCGTCCCACGTCATCTGTCCCCAGAATATGTGGGAAACCATCGTTGCTTTTCCGCCAATTCAGGACCTCTTGCCCCTCGGGATTGGTCACGAAGCGGGGCTTGCGATACATGGGCGGCTTCACCGACGATTCGATATCCTGCTCCGTCGGCCCGAACGGTATGGGCGGATAGAACGCCACGACGTTCTTTTCATTGCGAAATTGTTCTTCGGGGAAGGTCCGTGCGCGATAACGGTTATCGGGCCGGATGCCGGGGACCGTCATCATCCCACTGGCCAGGACGATCAAGCAGATGTAGAGTGCGGCAACGCGGCTCATCCTTGCCCATTTTCCCATACCCCGACGTCGCCATGCCCGATCCGCGATGACTCCCGCCACGACCCAGGGGACAAAGGCCACCAAAGCCATATTGAACCAGAAGTCCACCGTCTCTTCTGGGTTCAGCAAAGCGCGAAACCAAGGCCATAGAATCTTATGTCCGTCGTAATAGAAAAAAGGCACGCTGGAGGCCAATGCTGGCGCGAAAATCGCCAAACAAAAAAGCGGCACCAGCAGCCATAGCGCGATATACGCGGCTGTATTCTTTCTGAATTGCGACCATACAATGTCGAGGTAGCCGTCGCGCCGACTCATGCTTGGCCGTCCTGCGTCCCGAAACTGATTCTCGGGTCCACCACGGTGTACAAAATGTCCGTCAATAAGATGCTGAGTAACACAACAATCGCATCAATGTAAATCAAAGCCATGAGCGTCGGATAATCCTTTTGCTCGATAGACTCCCAACTTAGTCGCCCCATGCCGTGAATCCCGAAGATATATTCGACGAGCACGGACCCGCCTAGGAGCGCCGGGAGGAATGATGAGAAGAGCGTGAGGATGGGAATCAACGCATTACGCAAGGCATGCTTGAGAATGACCTTGGATTCGGAAAGCCCCTTCGCCCGGGCCGTGCGGATATAATCCTGCGAGACGACATCCAGCATGGCCGTCCGGGAATACATGGCCAAGCCGGCTAAACTGAATAGCGAGAGGCATACAACCGGCAGGAATGCATGCCAAAGATAGTCCAGCAAATAGCGCCCCCAGGCGTAGCTGTCGGCATTGGGGGAATGCAGCCCCAACATGGGAAACCACTTCAGGTAGTCCCCATAGCAAAAGAATAGCAGGAGAAGCATCCCCGCCACGAAGGGCGGAATGGAATATAAAAGAAACAGTTTGAAGGTAATCCATCGGTCGATCCAGGTATTCCGATATACGGCCGCCGCGATGCCGGCTGGGATGGCGATCAGATAGATCACTACCTCCGCCATAAGCATGAGCGGGGCCGAGACCAGCACCGCATTCCAAATCTTCGTCGCCACGAACTCTCGCGTCTTGGTGGCGGATCGGCCGAATTGGAACGTGACCAATCGCCACACCATGTGGGCATATTGCGTATCTGTGAAGCAATACAGGCAGCGCTGCCACAAGGGCGGCTCATACAAGGTGCGATTCAGATCATAGTGGACGAGCCAGTTGTCAGCCACCTCTTCGATCAGCTCGCGTGGGGCGTCGGGGGGTACGTCCAACCGAAGGGGATTGCGTACCAGACGCCGCAGGGCCATAGCCGCGACGGCACGCTCGTGCAGCGATGTACTGGAAAGCAACGTCTCGATATAAAATCGCGTGTCGGCGGGGTCGATGTAGTCCAATTCCTCGAACAATGCCGCACGGTCGAGTTCGAGCATCCCGCGGAAATGGGCGGTAAGCTCGGCGCGACGTTCGTCCGACAATCGCCGGGTCAGCGGTTCCGCCCGACGCCACCACTGCCGCCAGGCACCCACCACCTTGGCTGTGTCCGCATCTTTAGGGGGATAAGAATAGGTGTAAACAAACGGTTGCACCACCATGGCATTGAGCGCGTGGATCACCCCGATCTTCTCGTGCGGATCGATGTCCCGGCGACGAAGCAAGTCGATGAGCGGCGGTACACCGTGAACACCGACATCCTCGCAGTACACCCTGGCATAGGCTGCGACGGCCTTGGCGAGGCGGGGGCGTTCACGCGCATCCGCCAGCCGCTGGCGGAAGCGAGGAATCCCGAGACCTCGCAGGAACCGGAGCGCCGCCCGATTTTCAGGATCGTTAGGGCTCTTGGCCAAAAGATTCAATTGACGGGCGATTTCCGATTCATCGGCCATCAAGAAGTGTGCGGCTTGCCGAACGGCCTGAAAATGGTCGAGGGAGTATCGCAGATTGAGGATCAGCGGTCGATCGAGCTTCAAATCCCGTTTCTGGAGGAGGTACGCTTCCCTGGTTTGTGTTCCCTGACCAGCCAGGCCGGTTGCGCCCAACTGCATGAGCAGAGGGTCGCCCGGTGCCAGTTGCATGATGCAGAAAGACACCACCGTCACTCCGAAGAGCGTGGGGAGGATGAGAAAGAGTCGTCGAACGATATAACTCAGCACGGGCTCGATTCGCTCCTTGTGTCTTTCCACCAGGGTCTGGCGACAAAGTGCGGCGGACGTTGCATCCGCGACTACGGTGTGGAGTCCGCCGTGCGCGTCCTCAGGGCATTTCCCGCCCTGTCAGGCGAGCGCGGTCGGAGTACCATTCGCGGCCATCGTAGCATGGGCGAATCTTATAAAAGTTGACGTTACGTATTCGGGCATCGTAGCCGCCGGTGGCTCTATCTGAGAATAAGAATGTATATGGTTGATCCTCATAAATCAGTCGATGAATACGGTGGTACAATTCCTTTTGCTCGTCTTCATCCATCGTCACACGCAACTTTTCGATGGCTGCGTCGACCTCCGGGTTGCGGTAGGCCACGTGATTCGAGCTGTCGGGTAAATCGGCCTGGCTGCTATGCCAGACTTGGTAAGGATCCTGCTTCCAGGAGAGCGCCCAGCCCAGCATGGCGGCGTCGTAGTCCCGCTTTCGCAGCTTTTGTAGCATGAGATTCCACTTCGTCGGGGCGATGACGACGTCGATCCCGACCTTGCGGCATTCCTCCTTGACAATCTCGGCCACCTGGCGATAGGTGGGCGAATCGGCGTAGATCATCAATTCGAACCGGGCGGCGATGCGCCGGTTATCTATGCTCTTATCGCGGATCCCGTCGTTGTCGGTATCCTGCCAACCGGCCGATTCAAGAAGGCTTTGGGCCTTCTGCAAGTCATACGGTATCGGCTCCAGACTGGAATCGTAGCTGCTGCTGCCGGGTAAAAAAGGCCCTGTCGTTCGCTCCGCCAAACCCCGGAACGTGCGTTCGATGATGGCATCCACGGGAATCGCATACGCCATGGCCCAACGAAATTCGCGATCGCGAAAGACCTCACGGTCCAGGTTATAACCGATGTAACGGTATCCTGGGTAACTATAATCGACGAGTTTTACCTTTTTCGCTTGTACATTGGGATGGGACTTTGCCTGGAGGAACTGGTCTTTATCGGGAATTCCTGCGAAATCCAACTCATTTTGAAGCAGTTTTTGCGTCATTGTGTTAGTATTGGTTATGCATTGGTAGAGCACGTCGCTAAAATAGTAAGGACTGCCCCAATAGTTGCCGAACCGCCGCAGGGAGAGGCTTTGCTGTGTCCGCCACTCGACGAACACCATCGGTCCCGTGCCGCACATCATTTTGTTGGCCCAATGGTTATTGAAGGCGTCCGCAAACTCCTTGGAAGAGAAATCTGCCGAGATGGGGTCCCCGTTTTCGTCCACGGAGAACACGTGCCGCGGAATAATAGGAAAGCCAAATAGGGTGAAATCCCTCGCGAGGAAGTAAGGCTTTTTCCAGCGTACAACGAAGGTATACTTGTCCTTCATGCGATATTCGATTTTGTACGGATTATTCGGGTCTTCCGATTGTGGGTCCTCAAAGTAGCTGCGAATATGCGCGGCCTCGATGTTGGGATTGAGCACGCAGTCGAAGGAAAAGGCCACATCGCGCGCCGTGAGTTCACGGGCGGGAAGAGGCTTTCCGTTGGGCAGCTTCATGGGATGCCACATAACGCCTTTGCGGATGTGGATCGTGTACTCCAGTGTGTTCGGATTAAATTCCCAGGATTCCGCCAGAACCGGTTCCAGAACGTCGGGATCGGAGAATTGTGGCTCGGCCAAGGTCTCGTAAACCCGTGATTGAAAGGCCTCCGAGACCGTGTCGCTGGCGGTCAGCGGGTTCAGGGTATCCGGGTCTTCGGGATAGGCCAGGAGCAATAAATCTTGAGGCGCCGGCTCGCGATTGGAACGGGTAAGCTTTCCGGTGACCGATCGGGACCGGGCCGAGCCTTCCGGCGTGCTGGGGTTGGCCACGGCGGTGCCTGACGTATTCTGCGGCTTGGAACAGCCGACGACAACGGCCAACACGGCGAAAAGACCGATCGTTAGCGTGCGAGCGTCCCCGACGCGGCGTGAACAGCTCGTCCGCGGAACAGGTTGCAAGGCTCTTTGCGCTCTTGAGGCATTGGTAAGGGTTCGGCACATGGTGTAGATCAGCGACATAGGCTCAACCGATGGATACAGGGCTTGGATGGATGCAGGGCTTGGACCGCTATGCGGCCGGTAGCGTCACTGGAGCGATGATCCGATACGGCGATTTCGGAGTTGTCTCACCCGAAATGACAGCAGCGGATCGCATCTTTCCCAGATTCCAAACTCATATCGCAGGTGTATCGCAAAACGACATTTCCTCACGGCTGGAAGCATCGTCCCGTTTCCAGAACTTCCTGCGGAAGTCGTGTCTCTTGATTGGCATGGTAGAAGAATTGTGCCGGATGGTCAATAACACTTCGCGTTTGCGTGGAATAGGGAAATTGGGTAAATCGTGCCGATTGGAGCTGCGACCGATGGTTGGCAGCGGGGCAGTAGCTCAGCCAATACACGCCCGAAAACTCGTTTTTGGTAACTGTTCACGGGACCCTCGGGGTGTTACGCAGGGGCCGACCACAACATCTTGTAGTCGCCTTGCGCAATCGGTGACTGGTGGAAGGGCGTTTTTGCCAAACGGCTCCTGAAAACGCCGCGTTTTCCGCATCGTTCCCGTCGTGAGTGGTTACGGTTTTTGTATGTCGGGAGTTTCTCGCCGGCGGAGAGGTGTTGCGGCCGCCAGGTGTGCGGAAATTCCCCCCAGGTTTGGCGCAAAAATCACAGCCAACCTTGGTCGAAATACCAGTCGGCCGTCTGTTTCAAACGCGCTGCCAGAGGGGCGGCGACCTGAAAACCGAGTTGCTGCTGGGCCTTCTCGGAGGAACAGGTCCAGGAGCCTGCCAGAGCCTCTCGGGCCTTGTCCAGCGAGAAGATTTGCGGTCGGCGGCGGATTCGCCCGATCACCGTGGAGACAGCGGCAACGAGCCAGACGACGGGGGGGGCCACGGGAATGACCAGCGTGCGTTTCCCCAAGGCACTCGCGATCAAGGGGCCGAGCTGTCCGTAGGTTGGGTTTTCCGGACCTGCCGCGAAATAATAGCCCGTCCCCCTGTCGGGTTTTTCTTCACGGCGCCCTGGCAAGCGTTCTCCTCGCTCGGCGGCTGAAATCAACAAAGCGGCTAAATCCTCCGCATGGATGAGGGAAAAATATTTGCGCCGGTAGCCGGGGACCAAATGGATGCCCGATCGCCGAATGGCGAGAAACATCAAAAGGCAATCTTTGTCCCACTCTCCGAACACGATGGCCGGCCGCACTACCGTGATAGGGATATCGGCAGCACGCGACTCCGCCGCCAACTCACCCGCCCGCTTGCTATGGCCGTAAAATGAGACGGGGCGAGGCGGATCTTCTACTTTGCGAAGGCAGAGACGACCGACTGGCATCGGTCCGGCGGCGGCGAGGCTAGATACCAGAACGACGACCGGTGGATGGGGCAGGCGGCGACAGGCCTCCAGCACTTCGACTACGCCGTTTTCATTCGTTCGATAGAGATCGCTGCGTCGCAGGGCTTTTGTAGTTCCGGCCAGGTGATAGACCACTTGCACATCGCGAAGCGGTTCCATTAGGCTTTCTCGATTCGAGATGTCTCCCTCGATGAAGCGGACGCCAAACGGGCGAATCTGCTCCACGCGGGAGGTCTTGCGAATCAGGCATGTGACTTCCTGATCCCGCTTCCTGATCGCCTTGACCAAGTGGTATCCGATGAAACCTGTGCCACCTGTAACCAGGACGTGGGACATTTGGGTAGACTCGTCCGAAGAAATCGACAGATCGAACAAAGGACAGCGGATCGCGCATCGCGTGTCGGAGGCTCACCGCTGCCCGTTTAGGGCATAGCTTTCAAAAAGCGAACGGTTCCGTCAAGAGGATTTCGCTCAAGGAGTTTGACAGTATTATGGGACATCTGGCCGGGAAGGTCTGCAAACAGCTTAGCCTTTTGTCTTGTCCGCGTATTTTGATAGTGCGTCTTAGCGCGATTGGAGATGCGGTTTTGACGCTTCCGGTCCTGTGCGCTCTCAGGCGGCGATTCCCGGGTGCCTATTTGGCTTGGGTGGCTGAGCCGCGCGCTGCGGTGATCTTGCGAGGACATCCCGCGCTGGATGCAATCATCGAGGTGCCGCGGGGATGGTGGAAGTCGCTTCGAACGGTACGAGAATTGCGCCGGCGGCTTTGCGACATGCAATTCGACGTGGCCGTGGATCCGCAAAGTTTGACAAAAAGTGCTTTACTGGCTTGGCTCTCCGGGGCCCGGTGCCGGATTGGACTAGCGCGTCCCTTGGGCCGGGAGTTGGCACCGCTATTTGATAACCATGTGATCCGCACGTCGGGGCCGCATGTCGTGCAGCATATGCTTCAGCTCCTCGAACCGTTGGACTGTGGGCTAGAACCTGTGGAGTTCCGGTTGCCAATCCTGCCGGAGTCGGTGGCGCAGGGCGAAGGCATCTTGCAATCGGCTGGATTGACCGAGCGTTTCGTGGCGATCAACCCTGGGGCGGGCAGTACCTTGCGTCGATGGCCCACGGAGCGGTATGCCGAAGTGGCACGCCGGGTATGGCAGGTGCTTCACGTTCCATCGTTGATCGTTTGGGGCAATCCATTCGAGCAGGAACTGGCGAATCAGATCGCGGCGTTGGCTGGGGAGGGGGCACGCGTGGCGCCACCGACGACGCTCCCCACTTTGCTGGCCGTTCTACGCCGTGCAACGTGCTTGGTTTCTGGCGATACCGGGCCGTTGCATCTGGCCGCCGCGGTGAACACGCCTTGCGTGGGTATTTACGGCCCCACATGGCCGGAATTCGCCGGGCCTTTCGGGGACGGTCACATCGTGATTCGCGGCCATTGGCGGGCACCCCACCCCCTGGGTTGGCGCTCCGCACCGCGGGACGTGATGCTGAGTATTGCGGCGGAAGACGTGTTTCTGGCGGGTGCGAGCATCCTCGACCGCAATCGGGCCTAGCACTACATCGCAAAGTCCGCCTGATTGCATGACGTGCCCAGCACGAGCTGCGAGGCGTTATGCCGCTTCACCGCGGATGTTGAGCCAAGCAAACAGCCCCGCGCTACAGAGCAAACAATTCTGCCCTGTAGTGCCAAACAGCCCTGCGATATCGTGCTGGCACTGGCCGCCATTTCCCTCGCATCAGGAGTCCGAAGAAAGCCGAAGAAGTCCGAGACGTCAAACGCCGCGGCAGGGCGGATTCCTGGTGCAGATCCATACGTAGCGAGTCACCCCGTTGATCTCGCGCGGCGCCAGCTTCATGATGTTTCCGCAACGAGGGCAATACTTCTCGGGACCGGTGCTGCGTCCCTGCTCCCAAGCCGTCTGGCAGTCGGTGCACCGATCAGCATCGGGGACGACGGCCAATCGGGAAGGTGAAATGACACATCCGCAGTCCCGGCAGCGGCGAGACTCAACCCAATCGTCTGCCGTTTCCAGGCCCGTAATCCGCCAATTCCGCTGACCGCAAGAGCAGGGGAGTTGGGACAGGAGGGAAGGGACAAGCTCGTCCAGCAAGCTCTCGTCAGCGCCGCAGGCCACGGCCCGCAGTTTGCGTGCGGCTACCAGTCGCACCAGGGCCTCGTGGCGAGATATCTTCTCGCTTTTGCCACAGGATCCACAGATTAGCTGGTAGAAACGGACGGGCATGGAGGCGGTTCCCCTTTCCGGTGACGGTTCACGGAACATTCGTGGCGTCGCGGCGCGACAACGGCAGCATGTTGCGTTGCCCTTGAGCGATCAACGTGGCCTTTCACAGGGGGTCTCGTGACTGCAAAACGGCTCGCCCCCCTGTCATTTCGAGCAAAGCGAGAAATCTTGCGAAGCGAGACAGTTCTTCGACAGGGGTCAAGATTTCTCCTCGCTGGCGCTCGTCGAAATGACAGAACTGGCGCCCGTCGAAACGATATGACTGGCGCTGATTGAAATGACACTGCTAACGCTCGCCGCAATGACACTGCTGCACTCATCGCATTGATATGACTGACGCTGGTCGAAAGGACAGTCTAGGCCACACTGAAGGAACGTCGGAAAAACGCTTGTGAACGTCTGAATAACCATTGGGAACGTCTGAACAATCCTTGGGGACCTCGGAACAACCCTCGTTGTTTTACCAAGCCTCTCCATTGTATCTCAGCCGTGAACGGTTACAGCGGTGGAGCACGCGGTAGTGGCATCCCGACCGCCACGGGAACGGCGGCCATTGCGTGGAGGGGCACGCTCGCGCCAATGCGACCGGCGCTGGCAAACCAACGCGGAAACGATCCAATCAACGCGGAAACAGATCGTCGAGGTCGCGGCTGACCGACAAACGCTCGATTCTCTCCAGATCGACCTCGATACCCAGCCCTGGACTGAGTGGCACTTCGTACATGCCGTCCACTACTTTCAGGCCGCTTACAAGTGATGCGGAGATACCTTCCTGGAAAGGCAAGTCGTGCCCGAGCGTCAGGGCAGGGAGTGCCGAGGCTAGTTGGACGGCAGCGGCCGACTGAATCCCCAACGACGGCCCGCATCGCAGCGAGCACCCCAGCTTGGCGGCATCGGCGACGGCGACGCAATCGCGGGCACGCAGGATACCGCCGACCCTTGCCACGTCGATGATGACGTGATCGACTGCCGCGGCACGAGCGGCGGCGAAGACGTCCTCGGGCCCCTGAATATGACGGCAAGCGGCCATGGGGATATCGGCGCCGCGCTGCAATTGATAATAGAGGTCCCAGCCAGTTCGGCGTAAGGCGTCGATCACCATGACCGGCTGCAACTCCTCGAGGTCGCGAGCGAATTGCAGGGCGGAGGGGAGATCGAAGGCTCCCGCGGCGTCGAAACGGAGAGCGACGTTTGGGCCAGCTACCGCACGGACTGTGCGCACCCGACGGAGGTCGCTCTCGACATACCCCGATCCGGACAGCGACAAGAGATCGTGTCCCGCCTCGATGGCGCGGCGTGTCTCGGCCGTCAAGGCGTTCACGTCCTGAGCGGACAACTGGACGGCGCAAGGGACGCGTTCTCGATAGACTCCGCCCAGGAGTCGCGCTACAGGTTGGCCCACGGCACGCCCCAGGGCATCCCAACATGCGGTTTCCACCGCGGCCCTCAAAGCGGGGGGGTAGAGCGTTTCGAGGTCCAACAGTTCGGCGATATCGAAGGCGCTCCGCCCGGCCAGGACGGGTAAGAGGTACTCCCGTCGCGGTCCCAATTCGGCCACTCGCCAGGGGAGGGGAGCCTCCCCCCAGCCTTCGAGATCAGCATCGAAAATGAGCCGAATCAGGACATAGCGATCCCGGGCAGACCCCGCCCCTTCCGGTGCACGGATCAATTGAAACTCCAGGTCTCGGATCATCATGTTCGGAGAGGCGTGCCCCGTCTTGGGTCCAGGGATCAATGCCTAAAGTGGCGCCGTCCTGTAAAGATCATGGGGATGCCGTGGCGATTGCAGGCCTCGATGACTTCCGCGTCGCGGATGGAGCCGCCAGGCTGAATGATGGCCCGAACCCCCGCGGATGCCGCGTGATCCACCGAATCGGGAAACGGAAAGAAGGCGTCGGAGGCCAAAACGGAGCCGGCGGCCCGGTCGCCCGCCTTGCGGATGGCGATTTCCGTGGAATCGACCCGGCTCATCTGACCCGCGCCAACGCCCACCAACATGCCCCCCTTGGCAAGGACGATCGCGTTGGATTTGACGAACCGGACCATCGCCCAGGCAAAACGCAGGTCGCGGAGCAGTTCGTTGGGGGGCGACGCCTGGGTAACTACCTTCCAATCCGTTTCGTCATCCGGCAGGGTGTCCGCCTGTTGAAGCAACAGCCCGCCGGCGAGCACTCGAAACGACCACGCTTCCGAGGGTCCGGCGAGATCGCCGATCTCGAGCAAGCGGACGTTTTTTCGCCATTTGGGCCGTTCCGTCAACATGGCCAGGGCTGCTGGATCGTACGCTGGGGCTGCGATGGCTTCAATGAACAGCCCGTCTTGGCACAGCACCTCGGCGGTTTGGGAATCGACAGACCGATTGAATCCCAAAATGGAGCCATAGGCGCTCACGGGATCGCCCCGCAGCGCGTTGACCGTGGCCTCGGCAAGGGTATCCGCGACGGCCGCCCCGCAAGGGTTATTGTGTTTGACAACCACGGCCGCCGGTTGAGGGAAGAATTGGGCGATCTCCAGCGCGCCATCCAAATCGAGCAGGTTGTTGTGCGACAGCTCCTTGCCGTGAAGCTGGCGCGCGGTCACCACGCCCGGCCAGCAAAACCCTGGAAAAGCATACACGGCAGCCTTCTGATGCGGGTTTTCTCCGTAGCGGAGAGTCGCCAAACGCTTGGCTTGCAACTCGATTTGCTTGGGCAGCTCCTCTCGCTCGGATTGCGTCTTTTCGGCAAACCATGCCGCAATCGCCCGATCGTACTGGGCAGTGTGGGCAAAGGCCGCGGCTGCCAGACGGCGCCGCGTCGCCAAGGTCGTAGCGCCGCGATCCTGCACCTCGGCCAAGATGTCGGCATACTGGCCCGGATCCGTGGCGATGGTTACGAAGGCGTGATTCTTGGCTGCTGCCCGGACCAGCGAAGGCCCCCCGATGTCGATCTTTTCGATGGCTTCGCCTTCCGTGCAATCCGGTCGGGCAACAGTGGCCTGAAACGGGTAGAGATTGACCACCACCAATTCGAAGCTCACAATCCCGTGGGTTTCCAGGGCTTGCATATCGTCGGCGTGATCGTGCCGGCATAGAATGCCACCGAAGACCTTGGGATGAAGCGTTTTGATCCGCCCATCCATCATTTCGGAAAAGCCCGTATAACCGGCGACGTCGCGCACCGGTATTCCTTCCTGCTCCAAAAACGCCCGGGTTCCTCCAGTGGAAAAAATCTCCACGCCGGCGCTATTCAGACCGCGGGCAAAGGGGGCCAAACCGAGCTTATTGCTAACACTGATCAAAGCGCGACGAATTTTCGGATCAGACATTTTCTTTCACTCACGTGTCTTGCGAACGCACTCTCGTGACTTGACAGCGTACTCTCGTGACCTACGAACGTGCCCCCGTGACCTGCGAACGCGAACAGCCGCACTCAGGGCGTGGGATGATGGTCCCTGGAGTGAGCCGTTCCACGCACGAGTACGCAGGCTTTGGCATCCGTGGGAAAGGTTGCAGCGGTGGCAAAAGTGCACTTCAGCGGCTCAAAATCGCAGGGAAAAGTGCCACCCCACGCGCCGCCGGAGTGGCTGCCTGCAACCATCGTCAAATCCGGAGTGTAGCGCAAGGCATCGCCGCGGTCAAGGACGAGGCCGAGAAGCCCGAGTGAATTGTTTGGAAGACCGCGCCGGACCGAGGCGACTAGCAGAGGAGCCACGCACTGTGCCGCGGCATGGCCGCTGCCGCTTCCAATTCTGGTAGCCGACCGCTCCGATCGACGACCGCTTTCCGGCAGGCAGCAAGAGGTGGCAGGCCGGGCTTGTCCACCCTCGGATTCCGCCCTTGACGCAGGGGTTACCTTCGAGAAACGCTTTTTCTGACCGCGCAGGTTTGCCTGGACCGTTCTCGCGGAAGGGATCTCCCTAAAAAGCCAGAGAGTGTCGGCCCATCGCATTGGACGCCCCGCTTTTGGCCGTGAATAATAGAGAAGGTCACTCCACGCGGACGGCCGACGTTGCGTGCTCGCCGGGTTCGCGATGCAACAAGTTACACTTCCGATGAGGGCGGAGCGATGTCTCGCTTGAATCGTCGACGGTTTATTTTCCATTCCGCGCACCAGACGGTCGGACTGACCGCCACGTTGGCCGCTCTTCCAAACTCGGAGGTCGTGGCGGAATTCCTGGAGGTCGAAGACGCTCCCAAACCCCAGCCCCGGACTCCGCGTTTATGTCTCGTCTCGGGTTCGGAGGAATATCGGTCGGACGATTCATTGGCCTGGTTTGGTGATTACTTGGAAGAGAATTTCGGGATCGTCTCGGATAAGGCCTTTGCGCGAAGTCTAACGGATTTGCCGGGGCTTGAGGCCCTCGATCGCTGCGACTGCTTGGTGCTTTTCACCCGGCGGCTCGAAATCGACGGCGAGCCTTTGGAACGCATCAAACGGTATTTTGCCGAGGGTCGGCCTGCGGTGGGTATTCGCACGGCCAGTCACGCCTTCCAGGATTGGTTAGCCCTGGATAAGGAAGTCTTTGGTGGTGACTATAGCAACCACTACGGAAAAGACTACCTGCCGCGGATTGAAGTGGCCCCCGGCGGCCAGGATCATCCGATCGTTCGCGGATTTGAGCCATACGTATCCCAGGGCAGCCTGTACCGCAATCCCGCACTGGCGGAAGACGTAACGGTCCTGCTCACCGGTACCATCCCCGGGCATACCGATCCGGTCGCATGGACGCGGGTACATAATGGGGGACGGGTCTTTTACACCTCTCTTGGCCACCCGGACGACTTCCGGCAGCGATCCTTCGTGCGAATGCTGACGAATGCGATCTACTGGGCTTGTAAGCAAGCGATCCCCGAATCGTGATCTTGCCGAAGATGTTTCCTGGGGAGTGAAACCGGGCGAACGGCAACGGCAACAGCGGGGACTGCCTGCCTCACGCTATGGAGTCGCAGAGATCGATCCAGAGAGGGGTTTTTCCGTCCCGGAACGGGAATCCGGCGGTTTTGTCCGTGATCCGATTGATCAGCGGTCGCTTCTCGTGCCAGCGACGCAGATTCTCGCAGAAAAGCCGGGTGATGTCGTCTGCGCGGCTGGCGCACTGCCCGCCGACATGCGGCGTGATGATGACGTTAGGGAGGTCCCAAAGAGGGTGGCCGGGGGGCAAAGGCTCCGGATCGGTCACGTCCATCACGGCGCCAGCGATGGGGCCGTTACTCAAGGCCTCCAACAGGTCGTCCGTCACCACGATGGGGCCCCGCGCCACGTTGACGAACAGGGATCCCGGCTTCATGCGGGCAAACTGGGCCGCCCCAAAGGCGTGACGTGTCGAAGCGTTCAATGGCAAGGCAAGAATCACAAGGTCGGCCTGGAGTAGAAGTGCCGGCAATTCCGTGGGCGGCAGCAGTCGCTCCACATAGTCGGGTTGGTCGATGGGGAACAAATCGACGGCCCACAGCCGGGTCTTGAAAACGCGCAAAACCTGAGCCAAGCGGCGACCGACGCCCCCAAAGCCCACGATCAAGATCGTCGTGTGGTGCAGGTCTCGTGTGGGACGGCGAATGAACTCGTGCTTTTTCTGCTCCGCGAAAAAAACGGGAAGATTGCGGAGCCAGGCCGTGACCAGGGCCGTTGTGTGCTCCGCTACCTGATCCGCCAATACCCCCGAGGCACTCGTCACGACAATGTCCGAGGCGATCACAGACGGCACCAGGCAGTGGTCCATGCCCGCGGCGGAGGACTGGATCCATCGCAGCCGCCCCTGCTCGACCACGGCATCCCAGTCCACGGGAACCTTGGCGTGGCCGCAGAAGATGTCGGCATTCCACAACTCTCGATCGATGCGCTCTTGCGGCACATCGACGATCTCTGCCCAAGGTGCAGCCTCCGCGATTCGGTGACGCTGCCGTTCCTCATTCGGAAAGCACAAAACGATACGCATCGATTGCCCTTTAGAAGGATGCGGACTGCGCCGTCGGAGAGCCGCTGGAGAGCCGTCGCAGAATGGGCTACCCAGCGGCGCCTTCGAGAGGGGGAGACGCAAGCCGCCCACGGCTCAGCTACTGATACCGGCGGTGCTAGCGGTGTCAAGGGCCTGTTAACGGCCACCCGACCCTGATCCTACCATCAGACGAATCCGACGAAAAGGTCGGGTCGCGTCGGCAAGGGGGGATCGGGCTGGGTTTGCTTTATAGGTAACCATCCACGGCTGAGCTATACCGGAAACCATTTGTGAAACAACGAGGGGTGTTCAGCGGTTCCCAAGGATTCTTCAGACGTTCCCAAGGATTGTTGAGACGTTCAGAATGAAATGTCATTTCGACCGGCGCCAGTCCTGTCATTTCGACGAGCGCCAGCGAGGAGAAATCTTAATCCCTGTTGAAGAACTGTTCCGCTTCGCAAGATTTCTCGCTTCGCTCGAAATGACAGGAGGGTGAGGACAGGAGGGCGAGGACAAAAGGGGGCCGTTTGGCAGCGACCAGGACCCCTGTGAAAGACGACCTTTTACAGACGGTTTCGCCCTACGTGCGATTGGCGATTACGTGCGATCGGAGATATTGGGCAGGCCCGCCGGTCCTTCCAGCCTCGCCTTCCACAGTTGAATGGCCCGCTGGCGCTCCACGGGCACAGCGCTCGGTTCATAATTGAGCGTGACGCCCGTTATGCGGCGAAGGTTCCAGAATGCGAGGACGCGGATGGCCAGCTCATCACGTCCCAAAAGGTCGATCAATTCGCTGGCCTGCTGCCGATTCAAGGTGGTTCCGTACTTCCAGAGCAGGGCGTACAAGAGGGGACCGCGATTGCCGAACTCCATCTCCGCAGAAGCGCGAACCGCGGCGGCGGATTGCGGGGATTGAGACACGATAGCAAGCAGCTCCTCGATGGCCGGCATCCAACGCGCTTTGGCTGCCGGATCGTTCAACGTTTGCCACAGCGGCACAGGGTGTCGCAAGTGGGCGAGGCTACGTTGCGCCAACCAAGCGACCTCCTTGCGCCGATGCCGCGACAATTCCTCCAACACCAGCAGCGGCGATTTGGCATTACCGGACAAAGCATCCAAGATCAACCCGATGGCGTTTTCTTCCAAGAGGCGCTCCGCGGAGATTGGCGGGTTCAACCACGCCACAGGCTCGGCAAGGGGAACGGTGCGCAGCTCCCGTTCCGACAAGCAAACCTGGACTTGCGGAAGCAGCGTCATGGGCCTGGCGTGTTCCGAGTCGGCCCAAACGGCTTCGCCGGCAAGGACGTACAGATTCACAATCCAGGGTAGCGATTGCGTTTCGGGATCTTCGGGAATGGAACCCTCGCGACGTACGTCCAAGGCTACGGAGGCGCTGTCTCGCAACTGTAGCAACCCAGCCTGTTTGCCCAAGTCTAACCGCAAGGTGGGTGGCCCTGGCGAGTCACCGGCGCTAGCGGCATCTGCGCTGAGGGTCATCCTCCCGTAGCTTACCGCCAATCCTGTGGAACCGGCGGCGTCTGTGGACAAGATGTCGAAGAACAAGGGACCGATACCAATCATCTCCACGCCTCCGAGGAGGACTCGGGCGCGAAAACCGGGCGGGACGAAATATTGCTCGTAACTGCTCAACTTCTCCCCCTCACCCACGATCTGGAAGTCGCCCGAACGCCCCGTCAAACGGAAAAGCAATTGCGGCAAGCCACCGTCTGGAGCAAACGCGCCAACCTCCTCCGGGGGGAGCGGTGCGGCATTACCGTCGGGGAGAACGGCTGGAGGGGCGGATGGCGCCTGGGGCGCAGCCGGTTGTTGAAGCACCGGCGAAGCGTCGCTCGGTTGTGTGGGTGGTAAAGGGTTCATGCCGACGGGTGGACCGGGCGACTGTTCCTGAGATGGACCGACGATTGGGGGAGACGCTGCGGCTTCGTCGCTGCCGGGTGATCCAGGTTCACTGCCTTCCGTGAGTTGTCCATCTTCCGGCGGGTTCGGTACCGCACTCCCGATCGACTGCGGATGGGCCTCTTGCTCCGGCGCGCCGTTTGGCGCCGTCGCGGCCATTTTCGTCTCGTCGTCTTGACCGACCGCTTGTGGCGCGTCGGAACCGCCCTCAGGTGCCTTCTCGGCCGTCGGCAAGGACGTGGCGTGTTGCCCCGTTCCGCCCGTTTCCAGCCGCTCCGACGTGCCGGCAGTGCCGCGCGCATTGCCCTCACCCGACCGGGGGGCCTGGGTTGCAGCGTCTGCCGCCGCGGGGGCATCGGATGATGTCTTGGCGATTTGCTCGTTACCGCCAAAGATCGGGCTGCCGGAGAAATACGTGCGGTAGATCCACGCGCCAGCCAATAGCAGAATGCCGACTACGGCCACAGTCATCATCGCGGGGAAGAGCCACCTCAACCGCGCGGCCTCTGGGGTCTCGACGGCGCGCGATTCGGCCGATGAGGGACCGTGCTCCGGGGAATGTGGAGCATGCTCATCGGTGGTGGCAGTCGCCTCCGACGCTAAATCCTCTTGGAAGAGGGATCGCACGATGTCTTTTTCCGAGGGTTGCTTTGCCGTTCCCGCCAATCGGTACATCGCCTCTCGTGTGCTGGACGCCACCTCGGCCGGTTCCCCGAGTACGATGGACAAGATTTGATGGCACGCGGCCACCTCAGCCAGTTGCGTGTCGTTCTCCATGCACGCCTTCTCGAATTCCGCCACGTGATCTGCGGACAGCGTGTTGTCGAGATACTCCGCCGCCGTATTGGGGTCCAGTAGCGGGTTGTCATCGAGAACCGCGGGCGCCCCGATGCGGAGTCGCCGGATGACCTCCTGAATCCGCCGGGCCAGCGTCTTAGCGACCTCGCTGTCTTCAATCTTGCGACCGATGTCCGCGGTATCCTCGGGCTCGAGAATGTCGTCCAGATAGGCAAGCATGGTCCTCAAGGTCAGTCGCATGAGTGAATCCCTTATCGCAAAGTTACCCGTCTGATAGGTGGCATTAACGCACTCGGTCGATTGGGTAGTTGCTCCGATCCTTCCCGCCTATTTGATGCCTGCCCATCTGAATTAGTGCGTGGGGCGTCATGAAACCGTACAGGAAAATGTCAGTTTCTGGAACAGAAACCTTGTAACGCTGGAAAGATGGGCTTTACAGGCGATGCAAAATGCGAGGAAATGGGCGTTCTTTGATGAGAGAGCGGCTATAGGTGTTACCAAAGATGAGAAGATGAAATGGCTAGGTTATGCAGATAAGCCGGTGTGACTCTGTTGCTTGTGCCGAACCGCCCGATCGGAGAGTTGCCTCGCCAGCAGCGGGATGAGAGTACGGCTTGTACCTGGGGGCGGACCTGCCCTAAACTCGATGGATTGCCCCGCGCGGCTCGATGGGACGTCCCACGCAACTCGATGGGGTGTCCCACGCGATCTACCGTGGCGGGGGAGTGCGGGAAAGCTGGACGCTCCTCTTGAGATCGATCGAGATGCCCAGGAAAAAGACTGCGGAAACCGAAACTGATGCGGCAGCGGCTGCGGTGACGCTGGACGAACGCGATCAGCGGACCTTGGAACGAATCACAGGCTTGGCCGATCATGTGATCACGGTCGCGCGGGCGGGCAAGGACCCGTACCTCGACATCCCGTCCCGAACTCTATCTAACGTGCATTACAACCGCAGCAAACGGTTCATCGAAATGGGCAAGGCCCGCAATCGCCGCCACTTGTTCAATTTGGCTCAGGCCAAGAGCTACATGCAGACCATGCTCGTGGCGAGTGGTTGCAAGCGACTGATCGAGCAGGGCAAAACGACCAGCATTCGTGGAATGTTCTACCTTCTCAAGCACACCATCGAGGGGACGCGAGAGGAGACCTTTGCGACGCAGGAGGAGTGCGACCCGATCATCGAGGACGTGGAGGTCACGCTCAACGCCCTTCGTGAAGAGCTGCATGTTTACGCCAGCAATCGTGGGGCAATGGTCGGCGAAATCACCCTGCGCGACAGCGGCGACGAAATCGACTGTACGCGCATGGGATCCGGCGGCTACTCCATCCCGTCCATCGTGGAACCCAACGTGATCCAGTTCGTGAAGTGCAATGCCCAATTCATTCTGCACGTTGAAAAGGATACCGTCTGGCGTCGTTTCAACGAGGACAAGTTTTGGCGGAAGCACAAGTGCATCCTCACGCATGGGATGGGCCAACCTCCCCGCGGAGTACGCCGCCTCTTGCATCGCATGCACCAAGAGCTGGGATTGCCTGTCTACTGCCTCTTGGATAACGATCCCTGGGGGTATTACATTTATAGCGTGATCAAGCAAGGCTCGATCAATTTGGCCTACGAATCGCAGCGGATGGCGATCCCCGATGCCAGGTTCTTGGGGCTCCGCTCCGTCGATTACGAACGTTGCGGCCTGTCCGACAGCGTGATCATCAATTTGACCGATACGGACCGCAAACGGGCCAAGCAGATCATGGAATATCCCTGGTTCGCCCAAAAAAAGGCATGGCAAAAAGAGATCCAGAAGCTGCTGGATAACGGATTCAAGCTGGAGGTGGAGGCCTTGATCTCCAAGGACATCAGCTATGTGACGGAAGTTTATGCCCCGCAGCGCCTCCGCGATCGCGATTGGCTGGATTGACCGCGGCGTGGGACGCGGCGTATCACGGAGAGGGTGTGCCCCGGTTCAAATCATCGCCCCGGGAGAGGGATTCGGCGAGCCACCGCAGATACGGTGGGTGGCCTTCGGAAATGGGGACGCCGAGGATCTCCGGCACATCGTAGGGATGCAAAGCGGCGACTCGATCGCGGAGGGTGGGCCAGGTTGCAGCATCGGTCTTCATCAGGAGCAGCCATTCCTCGCCGCTCTCGACCTGCCCTTGCCAGCGGTAAACGCTGAGGATGGGACCGACCAGTTGCACGCAGCCCGCCAATTGTTCTCGGACGAGCTGGGAAGCGATGCTGGTGCCCAATTCACGGCTGGGCACGGTTACGAAGACCTGAAGAAATTGGGGTTCGGACATGGATGCCCTCCCAATGAAATGGATTCCGTAAGGATCAGGTGGACACGGGCCGCGCCGCCAATCCGCCCCATCCCACGGCTGGCGGGGGAAGATCGACGCTTACCGGAAGCATTTGCCAGAGTGCCGGGGGGATGCCTTGGAATGCCTCCGCGATCCTTGGGAAATCACGTATCACCGGACGCTGCCTCGGGCCTTTTCTCGGTCGCCTCTCTGGCTGAGGCCTCGTTGGCTGTTGGGGTGGGGGAATTGCCGTCTTGGCCCTTTTCCTTGGACTGGCGAGCGATTTCGAGTGCCGAGGGCAGATAGGCTTCGCCCTTCGCCGGGGCGGGGTTAGCGGACACCTTGCCCGGTGCGCTGGCTGACTTCTCTCCAGCAGCCGCAGCCGGGGCAGCCGCCTTCGGGGCCTCAACGATCTTCAAGTAATCGAGGTCGAGATCGTACCAGGTTCGATCCACCCCCTCGAATTGAACTATCGCTCGACCACTGCAATTGATGGTCAGCACACGCCCCACTTTACCTCGGAAACGTGCCAACTCGGGCCGATCGCTCTCCACGATCACGTAGCGATCGGAGTACTCCAGCCTGAGATCGGTGATCCGTTCGTGATCCATGCGTGGCATATCCCCGGCGAGGGCTCCCGGCGGCGCGGACCTAAGATTCTGATGCTTTACGCCATCCTCGTTGCCGCGATCTGGCCCACCGCGGCAACTGAGAGCGATCGATCATTCCTTACTGGCAGCCTTGGCCTTGGCAGCGGCCTCCTCCGCGACGCGCCAACGTAGATAGGCGTCCAGAAAACCTTGGATATCCCCATCCATCACGGCCTGAAAGTTGTTCATTGTGTATCCGGTGCGGGCATCCTTGATTCGCTGATCGGGGTGCTGAAAATAGCTGCGAATCTGGGAACCGAATCCGGTCTTGGGCATCGATTCATACTTGGCGGCCAGGGCCTCCTCACGCTTCATCTCCTCCAACCGCGCCAACTGTGCCCGAAGCATCTTCATCGCCAAAGCTCGGTTCTGATGCTGGCTCCGCTCGTTTTGGCATTTGATCATGATTCCCGTGGGGATGTGCAAGATGCGGATAGCGCTGGAAGTCTTATTGACGTGCTGGCCACCGGGACCGCTAGCACGGATAGCCCGCTCCTCGATGTCTTCATCGCGGATGACAATGTCCGTATCATTTGCGATTTCGGGTGTCACGTCCACGGCCGCGAAACTGGTCTGGCGTTTGCCCTCCGCGTTGAACGGGCTGATGCGGACCAAGCGATGGATTCCCGTCTCGCCTTTCAAATAACCGTAAGCCATCGGGCCACGAATGGCGATGGTGGCCGAGTTGATACCCGCGATTTCCCCGTCCTGACGATCCAACAGTTCCGCTTCGTAGCCGTAGTTCTCTGCCCACAGGGAGTACATTCGCAACAGCATGTCCGCCCAGTCGTGGGCATCGGTGCCGCCGTCGCGGGCATTGATCGTCAGCAAGGCGTTGCAAGCATCGTGCTCACCGTTCAGCAGCGACTTGATCTCCAAGTCCGCGACCGCCCCTTCCAACGCCCCCAGCGCCGCGGGAACCTCTTCCCCGAAAGCCGGGTCTTCCTCTGCCAATTGAATCATCGCATCGATGTCGTCCAATTGACGAAAAGCCTCATCCATCGGCTTCAAAATCGCACGAATTGCCTTTAATTCTCCCAAGATTTCAGCCGACTTTTCCTGATCGTCCCAAAAGGTTGGGCCGCACATGATGGACTCGATCTCGACCTCGCGGGCTTTCTTGCCTGCGTAGTCAAAGAGAGTCTCGCAATTGAGTCAGCCGCTCGCGAATCGTCTGTGCACGGTTCAGTATTTCGCTTTCCATCGTTATTTCTCCATAATTGCCGCCCCTTGGTACCACAGCGCAAGGTTGTTGGTTTGGCTCAACGCCTTGTGGTGGTGGGACATAAGCCCTCGCCATCGATGCTCCGCGCGCCATGCAGTCAGGCGGCCTCTGCGCCGTAGTATCAAACGGACTACGCGCCCAATCATGCGGACTACGCGCCAAGGTATCTGGCGGCGGTTACCATGTGGCGACAAATCCTTGCGGGACAAACGGGCAACACGCCAACACTTCAAACTATGAAATTATAGCGTCGATTGGGAAACAGCGCCAGCCGGGCGATCCCAACGCATCTGGTCCTCCGCCGTCCAGGGTGCGACGGAAAAGATGGTTGTGCGGTCGGCGGGCCGCGCCATATAATGCGGCAGCGCTCGCGGAATCATCCCATCCATCCATTTGCGACGACTGGACCTTGGAAGAAAGGCCATGCGATGAAGAAATTGATTATTAGCACACATTTGGGCTTGATGGCCGCTGCGACCTTAATGTTGATCATTTTCGGCCGGTGCGGCGCCGCGGCGCAGCATTCCTCTGCGAAGGGGCAAAGGTCGCTGCCCAACGTGATCTTCATTCTGGCCGATGACCTGGGATACGGTGAACTGGGTTGCTACGGGCAAAAGATTGTTCAAACGCCGCGTCTCGATCGCATGGCGGCCGAGGGGATGCGGTTTACTCAGTTCTACGCCGGGACTACTGTCTGCGCGCCGTCGCGGTGCGTCTTGATGGTGGGACAGCATACCGGACATTGCCACGTCCGCGGAAACGCCAGCGGGAAGGAACGCATCAACCAGTCACTGCGGGCGGAAGATCTGACCGTTGCTCAGATCATGCATTCGGCCGGCTATCGAACCGCCTTGATCGGCAAGTGGGGCCTGGGGGAGCTGGATGAGCCGGGCTACCCGCTCCTGAAGGGCTTCGATTACTTCTTCGGCTATGCGAATCAGGGTCATGCCCACAACTATTATCCGGAGTATCTTTGGCGGAACCGGGAAAAGGTCCCGCTTCGAAACGAGGTGGTACCCGTCAATAAGAATCGGCCACAGGCCCAGGTGCCAGACTATGGCGGGGGATTTACACCGGGTTATGCCGTCAAACGCATCGACTATTCGCACGATTTGTTCGTGGCCGAGGCCATGCAATTCGTGGATGAAAATCGTGGGCAACCCTTTTTCCTGTATTTGGCTTTGACCATTCCGCACGCCAACAACGAGGGCACGCGGGGGACGGGCGACGGCGCTGAGGTCCCCGACTACGGCATCTATGCCGATCAGGATTGGCCCAATCCAGACAAAGGTCGGGCCGCCATGATCACCCGGATGGACGCCGATGTCGGACGCCTGCTGGATCGGCTGGTGGCAGAGCGTACGCTGGTTTTCTTTGCTTCCGATAATGGCCCGCACAACGAGGCCGGCCATAATCCGCGGCGATTCCAGCCGTCGGGGGTGCTCCGCGGGATGAAGCGAGACCTTTACGAGGGCGGCATTCGCGTACCGCTGATCGCGTGGTGGCCGGGGACGATCACGCCAGGAACGGTCAGCGATCACGTCGGATACTTTGGCGACTTGATGGCCACGCTGTGCGATTTGACAGGTGTGCCCTTGCCATCGGGCCGCGATTCCGTGAGCTTTTTGCCGACCCTTTTAGGCCAGCCAGCAAAACAGGCTACGCACCAGTATCTGTACTGGGAGTTCTACGAGCAAGGCTCGAAGCAGTCCGTCCGCTTCGGCGACTGGAAGGCGATTCGGATGCCGATGCTGTCGGGCAAAGTGGAACTTTACAATTTGAGTCAGGATATCACGGAATCGCACGACGTAGCGGCGGAACATCCCGACGTGGTGGAGCAGGCGATCCGATACATGGACGAGGCCCACGTACCGCACCCCAACTGGAAGGTCCCCGCTCGCAAGTGATGTTTGGGGCGGCGACCCGCCTTGCCCCGTGTCGCGTCGTCGTTTACAGGGCTTCTCGTCATTGCAAAGCGGCTCGCCCTCTTGTCATTTCGGGCTAGGCGAGAAATCTTGTGGTGCCCCACCGCCATTGCACACCACGGTATGTTGCGTGTAGAAGTCGCTATCAACTCTATATGCTGTGCCTCAATGGGCGCGTGCAACCAAAGCAGGCCACCGGGAGAGATCTTGCGAAGCGAGAAATC
>DYLS01000139.1 GCA_020721965.1 Blastopirellula marina
GCTCAAGGTTAGATTGCCAGACCAAGGTAGATTGCCAGGCTATGGTAAGACGGTAGATACTTCAAATCATGCGATGGCCTCGGTTCCGACAGTGGGGCTACTGGAAGGCCGCTGTGGCCTCCGCAGCCCCTGCCAATCGCGGTGTGGCAACGCAAGGCGTGGCCCGCCGACGCAAGCTGACAAGCTAAGTTGCCTGAATGGCAGACCGAGCCGAAATCCGTTGCAATCGGCAACCAAGGCGAATCAGCGGCGAAACCGAAAGATGACGACGCAGTCGCGTCATGAATCCGAAGACATCGGAGGACAATCGACGGGAGTAATCATGCCATGAGTATGTCTCGCGAAGAGGATTCAGGATTGGTGCGTGAGCGCATCGCCGGATTGCAGGTCGTGGACCTCGCCAAGAAGTTCGGCACGCCCTTGTTCGTTTACGATGCGGCGGTCATTCGCGCGCGATTGGCGGACTTGCGGCGATTCGATGTCGTGCGATACGCCCAAAAGGCCTGCTCCAACCTGGCTGTAGTCCAGTTGCTCCGTACCGGGGGCGCATTGGTGGATGCCGTGAGCGCCGGCGAGATTCACCGCGCCCTGGCGGCTGGCTATCCGCCGTCGGGTGATCCGCCGCCGATCGTGTACACGGCCGACATCTTCGATCGGGACGCCTTGGAGTTGGTCATCGAGAAAAACATTCATGTCAACTGCGGCTCCCGCCACATGATCGAGCAGTACGGCGAACGGGTCTCCGGACGCGAGATCACGTTGCGGATCAATCCCGGCTTTGGGCACGGTCACAGTCGGAAGACGAACACCGGCGGCGATCTCTCGAAACACGGGATTTGGCACACGCAATTGCACGATGCGCTGGTCGAGGCGGAACACTACGGGTTGAGCGTCACCGGCATCCACATGCATATCGGTTCTGGGACCAATCTGGAGCATCTTTCCCAGGTCTGCTCCGCCCTGGAACAGGCAGCCTTGGAGGCCGGACGGAATGTCCGCTCGATCAGCGCCGGCGGCGGATTGCCCGTCCCGTACCGACCTCATGACCCCAGAATCGATCTGGCAACCTATTTCGACCTCTGGAATGGAACGCGGCGGCGACTGGAGGATGCCTTCGGCCACGGGGTGCGGCTGGAGATCGAACCAGGCCGTTATCTGGTAGCCGAGTCGGGCTTCCTGATCTGCGAGATTCGGGCCATCAAGCAACAGGGAGACAACCTGTTCTATTTGGTAGATGCCGGTTTCAATAATTTGGCCAGACCGATCCTTTACGGCTCTTACCATCCCATCTCTTTGGCGCCGCGAGAGACCGCCATGCTACGCGGAACGGTCGAAGCCGTGGTCGGTGGCCCCCTCTGCGAATCGGGCGACATTTTCACTCAGGAAGAGGGGGGATTCGTGGTCAAACGGTCGCTGCCACAGGCGGCTGTCGGCGATTATCTGGTGATCGAGGTCGCGGGGGCCTACGGATTCGTCATGGGCTCGAATTACAATTCCAAGCCCTATGCCGCGGAGGTCCTGATCGCGGACGGAGAGCCGTGGCTCGTCCGGCGCCGGCAAACTTACGAGGAGATGATGGCCTGGGATATGTTGCCAGATTGATGGGCGAAGCGTTTTTCGGCAAGACTAGACTAGTACCACCGCAAAAAGTCCGCCTGACAGCATGATGTGCCCAGCATTTTCTGCGAGGCATTGTATCCCATTACAACAAGGCATTGTGTCTCATTACCACAAGGCGTTGTGTCCCATTACCACAATACGTTGATCCATGAGCAAAGAAGTCTGCGCTGGGGACGCCCCCTCAAAACGTGCCGGCGAGGCGGGGACGCTGCCCGATCCGAGGCTGTCAGCGACCGACCAGCATCGCCGACCCCCTCGCTGGCCGGGACTATGAGCTTTGTGATTGCCGCCTGCTCCGTTGGGTGCGGGTTCTCGGTTTTACCGACTTCGGCGACGACCATTCCTTCGTAAGGGTCTCGAAGACCTCGGGCGACTCGTAGCGAACGATGCCGGGGGCCTCGGGAATCGGCCCGATCAGGCCACGAAACACCGGCAAACCACGAACCGTCAGGTCGGTACAACAGTCGTCGATGCCGACCTGCGCGTGCCGCTTGAGGAGGTCTTCGGGACTGTCGTAATCCCGAATCCGAATCTGCCCATCCGTACCACGTGTTACGACACGAATTGTCTGTTTTTTCATGGCGGTCAGTTTCCCTTGCGGCAGCCGTTCGCGGAACATTCTGTGGGTCGCGCCGCGTCGACCATAACATCGACCACAACATCGTGTGCTTGCTTTCAGCAATCGGCGGCTATGAGCCGAGCATTTTTGCCACACGGCCTGTGAAAACGCCGCGATTTCCGTAGGATTCCACCCGTGAACGGCCACCCCTTGCGATGGCACGAAAGCCCTGCTGTCGAGGCAAGCCCCTTTTTCATCCATCGGCACGGCGTGGCTACGAATGCGTTGTCCGTCGCTGCCTCCGCATGACGGCTACAAAAGTGACGCTCGGCACTTCCCGCCCCAAGCGAAGCAAGATGATGACCTGCACAGAGACAGAATCGCAGAGAGCGTGGCAAGCCCCATCGCGCGGCCCAGCGAAGGGTTCGTTGCGCGACGTTGCTGCGACAAGATTCCCTCAAACGGCGCGACCGATATACGTGGCACCACCACTACTGCCGCTGCTTTGATTACCACGCGGATAATCGGGCGAACGTGTGCCTGAAGCGACAAGGCGATCGGGGTACCCGCGGCAGAAGCAGCGGCATCGCGAAACAGACCGGCCGAGGTCACGGCCCGTCATCGGTGGGGGGTGTGTCGGTCACGCGATGCACGAGAATGGCGTTCTGCTGATCGTTGGCGAGTCCTGTCCCGCGAAGGCTCACGATCAGATCGCCGGCGGCGATCATGTTTCGGCGCATGGCCCAGCGCGTGACGAAGGGAAGCAGCCGATGGCTCTCGGTCGCGGGGGCCTGGGCCAGCGGGATGATACCCCAGTAGAGAGCCATCCGGCGCAGGGCCGTTGGGTTGGAGGCAACCCCCACCGTCGGCATCCCAAAGCGGTATTTCGATATGCGTAGCGCGGTCTTGCCGGAGTGCGTGGCCACGATCAAAAGCTTGGCGTCAAGGGTGGTGGCTAAAGCTCCGGCATGAAAAGCCGTGGCCTCGGTGATCGAGTCTTCCCTTGCCGGGGAGACGATTTGCGGGACCGGCAGCCCATCTCTTGCACGGGAACGCGCGTACTCCTCGGCGGCCAGGGCAATGCGGTGCATCATCGCCACGGACTCTAGAGGAAACCGCCCGATGGCCGTCTCGCCGGACAACATGCAGGCATCCGCCCCGTCGAGGACGGCATTGGCCACGTCCGTCACCTCCGCGCGAGTCGGCAGCGGAGAATGCTGCATGCTGTCCAGCATTTGCGTGGCGACCACGACCGGCTTGCAATGCCGCCTGGCCGCGTCGATGATTTTCTTTTGCGCCACGGCCAGTCGAGCGATGTCGGTTTCCACGCCCAAGTCCCCCCGCGCCACCATGACGCCGTCCGCGGCAGCAACGATCTCTTCCAGCCGATCCAGGGCCTCGGCCTTTTCGATCTTAGCTATGATCTGCGCATCGGAGCCATGTTGGAGCAGGTGCTCGCGCAAGGCGCTCACGTCTTCCGGCGTTCGCACGAAGCTCAGGCCCACGAAATCGACCCCATGACGTGCTGCCCATGCGGCCGCGGCCAGGTCGGCTTCGTCCAGAATCCGCACGCGGAGTTTGGCACCAGGCACATGCATGCCTTGTCGGCTGCGGACCACGCCCGGTTGCACGACGCGACAAATTACGGCCTCTGTGCTGACCTCGACGACCTCAAGCTCCACCAGGCCGTCGGCGAGTAGTACCCGATTGCCCACCTCCAGATCGTCCAGGACGGCAGGGAAGGTAGTGGTCAGCTCGCCAGTGCCGGACGCCGCCGGGCCTTTCACAAACCGAACGCGGTCGTTCGCGTGGCACTCCAGACTACCACCAGGGATCTCGCCTAGCCGGATTTTCGGTCCCGCCAGGTCGAGAAGAACGGCCACGGAACATTGGAGTTCCGCTTCGGCATCGCGGATCGCCTTCAAACGCCGGGTATGGTCCTCGAGCGCGCCGTGCGCGGCATTCAGCCGAAAGACATCCACTCCGGCGAGGATGAGCGAGCGGATCATTTCCCGGGAGTCGCAGGCCGGGCCGACTGTGGCCACGATCTTGGTTTGGCTGGGGCGAAGGGGGAAACTCATGCGGCCTCCAATAGGGTCAGCGTATTCGTGGAATCAGCAATATTCGGATCGTCCTTCGGCCGACTCGATTCCTCTTATGATGAGCATTTTTCGCCTCGATTGCACGTGGTGCTTGACGGTATTAGACTCATGCTTTGGGGAGGTTTCCTCCATAAGCTTTTTCTCGCCGATGTTATTGCCACAAAGGGTAGCGCTATGGGTTTCTCACGGCACAACAGACGCCAATTCTTGCGAGTCGGTGCGGCAGCTAGAATGGGAGCGGCTTTGCCGAACGTTTGGGTCTCGCAATTTACCTGGGCGGAATCGGCAAGCGAGCGATTGAACGTTGCCGCGATCGGCGTGGGGGGACGCGGAACCGAGATCGGTCGGCAAGCCGCTTCTCTGGGGAACATGGTGGCTTGCGCGGATGTCCACCGGAAAAATGCCGAGAATTTCGCTCAACCGTACGAAGGCCGCTGCGAGATTTACGGCGATTACCGTAAAGTCCTCGATCGCCAGGACATCGATGCGGTAACTATCGGCACGCCCGACCATTGGCACGTCAAAATCGCGATCGACGCGATGAAGGCCGGCAAAGACGTGTATTGCGAAAAGCCGCTGACGTTAACCATCGAAGAGAGCAACTTGATCTGCGAGGCTGTGCAAAAGACGGGCAGAGTCTTCCAGGTCGGCACGCAACAGCGGAGCGAGTTCAACAGCATGTTTCTCAAGGCCGTCGTCCTGGCCCGCAGCGGCCGACTCGGCAACAAGCTCCAGGCCATCAGCTCCGTGGGTCAAGCGACCTCCGGTGGCCCTTTCCCGACCAGCGAACCACCGGAGTTCCTGGACTGGGATTTTTGGCTCGGACAAGCCCCCAAGGTGCCATTCTGCGAAAGCCGGATCGGCTGGAGTTTCCGATGGTGGCTTGAATACTCGGGCGGGCAGGTGACTGATTGGGGCGTCCATCATACCGACATTGCCCTCTGGGCCCTGGGCGGCGAGGAGACGGGGCCAATCCAGGTCACTCCCGTGAGTTTTGATTTTCCGTTGGGCCGCGAACTGATGTTGGAAGCGCTGACGGGGAAACGCCCGTGGCAAGAGCTTCCCGTTTCTTACAACGTGGCGAAGTCCTTCGATTGCGACATGCTCCTCCCCAACGGGAATACGATCAAGCTGCTTAGCGGACCCAATGAGCTGATCATCGAGGGCGAGCAGGGCAAGATTCGCGTCAACCGCGGAAGCTTGACCGGCAAGCCCATCGAAGACCTCATGGATGCCGACAAGAAGTGGTTGGATGACGAGGTTCGCAAGCTGTACCGCGGGAAGGAGCCGGGCAGCCACATGCGGAACTTTTTCGAGTGCGTCAAGGACCGCAGCCTGCCGATCTCCGACGTCTATACGCACACGAAGTCGGTGAATGCCTGCCACATGGCCAACATCGCCATGTTGCTGAACCGCACCATCAAGTGGGATCCGGAGAAATACGAATTTCCGGGCGACGCCGAGGCCAATGCCCTGACCCATCGGCCCCAACGGGAACCGTACCAGATCGTTCTTTGATTTGCGGCAAGGACCGGCTCGGCTGACGCTGGCTAGCGAAGGCCGTGCCCCAAAACGGAGTCAACCGCGCCGCGGCAAGCCGCTGCTGCGGCGCGGGCGGGTTTGTCCGTGATTCGCAAGGGCTTTGACGCACCTTTTCGTGCCTTTTATCGTGGGGAGCGCCGCCTGTCGCGGAAACTGCAGGGCCGTACCCTAGCGATCACTCATGGAGGCGAAGCGACCTTTGAAATATTGGTCTGGGAAAACGGTGCTCGTGACGGGTGGCTCCAGTGGCTTGGGGCTGGTCATCGCACAGGCATTCGCGGACGCTGGGGCCAGGGTCGCGATCGTGGGATTGGAACCCGAAGGCGTGGCTGCCGCAACGGACTTCCTGCGCCGCCGGGTTCAGTCGCCCGACTCCATCCTGGGCGTGCCTGCCGACATCACCGCGGATCAGGATGCCGCCGCCGTGGTCGATCGCGTTCACACCGCCTTCGGCGAGCTCGACGTATTGGTAAACAACGCGGGGCGTTCCATGCGAGGCGGGCTTTTGGATACCACGCCCGACCAATTCCTCCGACTGATGGAATTGAATCTCGTGGCACTGGTACGGATGACACACCTTTTCTTGCCAGAACTGATTCGACGGCGGGGACACATTGTGAACATCGGTTCGCTGGCCTCCAAAGCGGCTGGGCTTTTTGTGGGAGCCTATCCCGCCACCAAACATGCCGTAGCCGCCTACTCGCAACAATTGCGGCTGGAATTCGGCCAGCAAGGGCTGCACATCCTGCTAGTCTGCCCCGGTCCCGTGGCTCGCGCCGGAGACAGGCTCTACCAGCTCGAGGGCGCCGACAAGGTACCCGAATCGGCCAAGAAACCAGGGGCGGGTGTGCGCGTGCGGGCGATCCCGCCCGACGTTTTGGCACGCCGCATCCTCCAGGCCTGCCAGCGCCGCCAGCCCGAGATCGTGGTCCCAGCCAAGGCACGACTGCTGTTCGCGTTGTGCCAGCTATTTCCCAGCCTCGGCGATCGGTTGATCCGTTGGAGCATGCGCGGCGAGTGAGGAACAGCCTGGATGCGGAATCGCTCCCCGGCCCCCACTTGAACCGCGCTTTGGAATCTGCCACGATAGAGCAAACGTTTTGCGTACAGCACTTGCGACTGTGCCCTCATCGATTGCGGCGGGGCGCACGATTATCGCGGTAAGCGTACGATGGCAAAGGGTTGCTCGGACTGCGTGGTTCGGGCGGTATCGGCATTCGTTGGAGGACGACCATGGCGGCATTTCCCGAAGTTCCGAAGATTTCCTATGAAGGGCCGGATTCTCGCAATCCCCTGGCTTTTCGGCACTACAACGCCGAGGAGCTGGTGGAAGGCAAGCCGATGAAAGACCACTTCCGTTTCAGCGTGGCATTCTGGCACACCATGCGAGGAACGGGCGCGGACCCGTTCGGGCCGGGCACCATGCTCCGCCCCTGGGAAAGTGGCCAGGACACCGTGGAAAACGCCATCCAAAGGGTTCGCGTGTTCTTCGAGTTCTGCCAAAAGCTGGGAGCGCCCTTCTTCTGTTTCCATGACCGGGACGTCGCCCCCGAGGGCAAGACGCTCGCCGAATCCCACAAGAATCTGGATGCGGTGGTCAAGGTCATCAAGGAAGAAAGTCAGCGGACCGGCATCAAGCTGCTTTGGGGCACGGCCAATCTGTTCAGCAATCCGCGGTACATGCATGGAGCCGCCACCAGTTGTAACGCCGACGCCTTCGCATTCGCGGCCGCGCAGGTGAAAAAGGCCTTAGAGGTCACGAAAGAACTGGGGGGATCGGGCTACACGTTTTGGGGTGGTCGGGAAGGGTACCAGTCGTTTTGGAACGCCGATATGAATCGCGAAATGGACCACCTGGGCAAGTTCCTGCACATGGCGGTCGATTATGCCAAGGAAATCGGCTTTACCGGCCAATTCTATATCGAGCCCAAACCCAAGGAACCCACCAAGCACCAATACGATTTCGACGCCGCGGCCTGCATCAACTTCCTGAGGACTTATGGCCTAGAAAAATATTTCAAGCTCAATATCGAGAGCAATCACGCCACGCTTGCCGCGCACAACGTGGAGCACGAGTTGGAGTATGCCGGAATGCAGGGGTTCCTCGGCTCGGTGGACGCCAATACCGGCGATTTGCTCCTGGGCTGGGACACCGATCAGTTCCCCACCGATGTGTACTTGACCACCAAGATCATGCTGGTATTCATGAAATACGGTGGCATTGCCCCGGGTGGGATCAATTTCGATGCCAAAGTTCGCCGCGAGAGCTTCGAGCCGGTGGACCTCTTCTACGCCCACATCGGCGGCATGGATTGCTTCGCCAAAGGGCTGAAGATCGCGGCCGCCATGCGCGCGGATGGCGAGTTGGAGCGCATGGTCAAGGAGCGATACTCCTCATGGGACGCCGGAATCGGCGCCGAGATTGATGCTGGTAAGCACGACTTCAAGTCGCTCGAAAAATACATGCTCCAAAAGGGCGACGTCACGCCCAACAAGAGCGGCCGCCAAGAGCTGTTCGAAAACGTCGTCAACCGCTACATCTTCTGAGGGAGGGCCGGAATATCTCTGACTGGACTCTCGCAACGTGCTCGATTCCCCTCTGAGGGAGGACTACAAGCCGGAGTACTGGGCAATTCAGGGGAACAAGGATATCTATTTTGATGGTTTCGATGACTTCCCTTTGCATACGATCTGCCTTCGCGGATTGCAATCTGTCAATCGGGGTAGTTTGGGCCGGCACTTGAGGAAGGCGGAGCAATCCAAGGGGAATGCTCCGATCGCTGCATGTTTGGCGAACAGCGCCGCAGTAAATTGGCGGCCGAATGTGTATGCGATACTGTACCGTACGTGCGGGGTTGGGGAAAGGGTGACAGAATCGTTTGTCTCTGGGCGGCCTTGGTGGCTGAAGATGCTGTCGCTCGTCCGCGACAGCGATTTGAAGCGGTGTCCGTCCACATTGGTTAATCTGGGAGGGGAAAATGAGATCGGACCGATTGTCGAGCCTTTTGTCGCTGGCTTGCTGGGCGGTTTACGCTCTCACCGCGGTTGCGGAAGATACGATCGAGAGGCGGACGGTCGGGCTGGGAGAATTGGACCTGTCCTACGTTACTCAAGGATGGGGCAAACCGGAGGTCAACAAAAACTGCGTGGGGAAGCCGATGACCATCAACGGACGTCGATTCGAAACGGGTATCGGCACTCACGCGATCTCCGTGATGCACCTGGAATTGGACGGCAAAGTCGTAGAGTTCTCGGCAGCGGTGGGAGTGGATGACTCGGCGGGCAAGCGAGGCAGCGTGATCTTCCGCGTGTACGCGGATGGGGAGCTTCGCTTCGACAGTGGAGTGGTTCGCGGTGGAGAGGATGCCCGACCCGTGCGCGTGGATTTACAGGGGATACGCCAAGTCGTTCTTTACGTCGGATCGGGCGGCGACGGGATCGACCACGATCACGCGGATTGGGCGGATGCCCGATTTGTTTTCGCGGGTCAACCGCCGCGGCCCGTCGCGGCTCCCAAAGAGGAGGCCGTCATCCTCACGCCTCCGCAGTCCGACAAGCCGTTGTTGAATCACGCCGCGGTTTACGGATGCCGTCCCGGCCGACCATTCTTGTACCGCATTCCTTGCACGGGTCATCGGCCGATTCATTTTGACGTGGAAGGCTTGCCCGCTTCGATCGTCTTCCATCCTGAAACGGGGATTATGCAGGGGGTCGCGCCCAATCAGCCGGGCGAATATGCCGTCTCCATTCACGCGAAGAACGAGT
>DYLS01000320.1 GCA_020721965.1 Blastopirellula marina
GACTCGATTCAGTTTTATTGGGACATCATTGCTGAAGGCACGATTGCCCAGGGTGCGACGCTCCACTTCCGCCGCATCCCGGCCGAGTTGCAGTGCATGGCTTGTTTCACCAAATACAACCCGAAAGAGAAGGAACTCGTCTGCCCGAACTGCGGCAGTGTCGGGGCCAAGATCATCGCAGGCGAGGAGTTTTCCCTCGAAGCGATTGATGTGGAGTGAGAACGTAGACAAGTAAACAGGTACACAGGTATACACGTACAAAAAACCTGTTTACTTGTGTACTTGTTTACCTGTGTACGACCCACCATAACCACCATCGAAAGTGAATCACCATGACCCAACATATCCCTGTTGTCGAAAACATCCTCAACGCCAACGATAGACTGGCGCAGGCCAACCGCGCCCGCATCGAAGCCGCAGGCGTCTTTTCCATCAACATCCTCGCCTCGCCCGGCGCGGGCAAGACCTCCCTCATCGAGAAAACCCTGCCCTTGCTCAAAGGCAAACTGCGTGTGGCGGCCATTGACGGCGACATCGCCACCTCCATTGATTCGGATCGCGCCGCCGCTGCGGGCGCAGGCGCGGCTGTCCAGATCAACACCGGCGGAACCTGCCACCTCGATGCCGTTATGCTGAACGGCGCGCTCGAACAACTCGACCTGACCCAGTTCGACCTGCTCATCGTCGAAAATGTCGGTAATCTGATCTGTCCCGCCAACTTCAAACTCGGCACGCACAAAACCGTCCTCGTAGCCTCCATCCCCGAAGGCGACGACAAGCCCTACAAATATCCTGGCACCTATCGCGGCGTGGACGTGCTGATCATCAACAAAATTGACCTCCTGCCCTACGTGGATTTCCGCATGGATTATTTCACGCAGGGCGTACAGGCTCTCAACCCTGGCATCGTCACTTTCCCCATGTCCTGCCGCACGGGGGAAGGAGTGGACGCGTGGGTGGATTGGCTGGTTGGGAACGTACACAGGTAAACAGGTAGACAGGTAAACACGTACACAGGTTGCAGTACCGCAACATTTATGTTGCCCCTGGCAAGATAAATCTTGCGGTACTGGAGAATCAGCGGCCAAACCATGCAAGGACTACACATTCACATCACGGGCATTGTTCAAGGGGTTGGATTTCGCCCGTTTGTTTACAACCTTGCGACGCGGCTCGGACTAAAAGGGTGGGTCAATAACACATCTGCGGGCGTGGATATTCACATCGAGGGGGAAGAAGCAGACATTAACTCTTTCCTCGAAAAACTATCGAGTGAGAAGCCTCCGCTGGCGGTGATGGATAAAGTCACTGTTCGGGAAGTCCCGCCGGAGAACTATCAGACTTTCGACATTCAACATTCGACTCCCATCGAGGGCGCCTTCCAGCCCATCTCGCCCGACGTATCCATCTGTGACGATTGCCTGCGCGAACTCTTCGACCCGTCCGA
>DYLS01000321.1 GCA_020721965.1 Blastopirellula marina
ACCGCGGCCTGGATAGCATCATCGGGATACTCCCGGTAGAGCAACAGCACATTGATAAAATCCTTGATACCGGCGGTTTCCCCCTGGCTTTCCTGAAACCGGCAAAGGAGTCGCTCCAACGCCGGCGGCCAGCTCTGGCGCCACTGTCGGAGGGGCCGAGCCTCCTCGAAGGCCCCGGGACGTTGTTGAATCAATTCGAGATAATGATCCGGATTTAACTGCCATTTATTGCTGCCAAAGACCCGGGGATGGGTGGCTAACCTGTTGCCGCCATGAAAGAGGTCAACCCGGTCTAGGTCCAAAAGCACCTGGACCTTTAACCCCACATATCGGCTAGGGACGGAGTAGCGATTGTTATCCACCCGGACCGTGGCATAATGATCCACTTTGCCGCCTCGGGTCTGGGTGATGGTGAAGGGCACCGCTGGCAGCGGCAAGAGGCTGGCCTGCTCCGCTTGGAAAAACTCATTGACCGTTTTTTCTCTGCCCTGGAGTCGATGATCACCGTAGGCCAGACATTCGGCCCCAAGTTTTTGGTTCAAGGCCGCTAAACTGTCGGCCTCCGGCAGCGGCACGAAATAGTTGCGCTTGACGTAGCCCACCAGGCCCTCGACGCCGCCTTTTTCGTGGGCCGCGGCCGGATTGCAGAAACGGGGCGTAAAATTGTAATAGGCATGGAACTTGATAAACTCTTCCTGCTCCACCCGGCCTCTGCCCCGCAGGACCTGCTTTACTGCCGAGCTGAGATTATCGTAGACCAGGGTAGGAAAAACCCCGCCGAAAAAATTAAAGGCATGTAGGTGGGCGTCAAAGAAGGCCTGCTGCCGCTCGCAAGGATAGGCCCGCACAAAATGCTTGCCCGAATACCGAGAACGCATGACCAAAAATTTGACCGTGGTGGGTTGCCCGCCAATGATGGCCAGCGCCGTGCCCCAGTCCACCTCCGCTTCCCGACCCACTTCCGGATCCAAGGGAATGAAGGCCTGGGTCCCCTGAAGACCTAAACGCACCTTGGCCCCGCGCACATAATGCCGCACGTTTGATTCACAGCCGGTAAAACCATGCTCCCGCACCAGGCGATGGAAAATCCGCCGGGCCGTATGACGTTGCTTCTTGGGGCGGCTTTTGTCCTCCTCCAACCAGCGGTCGATGACCGATAAATAAGGTCCCAGCATCGGATAGGCCTGCCGCTGCCGGCTGGTATAGCCAAACGGTTCCTGGCGCAGAACTTTCCGGATGGTTTTCCGGGAATGGCCGGTCTCCCGACTAATCTGCCGGATGCTCTTGCCATAGACGCGGTGAGCGCTGCGTATGAAACTGTACTGATCCATCCTGATCATCCTTTCCACCTCTGGCCTCACCTTGCCACATCCGCTCAAGGCGCCTCCAGAAGTCAATGTCAGGGTGGGTCATTTTTCCATTATCACAAATGCCTCAGGTGGGTC
>DYLS01000032.1 GCA_020721965.1 Blastopirellula marina
AATCCCGACGCCGCAACCGATTCCATGCGATTCTGAAAAAGAAGTTCGGGCTAGATTTCGGATTGAGACCAACCTATTGTGCCGCAGGCAAGGCTGTCACCACATGCTGGGGTTTTTCTTGAAACTAGCGCTATAGTACTAGCAGGCGAGTCAACCGTCAGCGAGAATCCGGGCGCCAGAGGGACCTCAGGCGGCGTCGCGAGGTACCCGCATCGGCCCGAGGCGAAGCGGGCATCGGGAGGGCCAGCCTCGTGACGGGCTGAAATCTGCGCCTAGAAGTCTGTTGCCGAAACTCCCTCCGACCAAGCGGTGGCGGGGGATGCCGATTGTCTCGAACCAAGTTATGGATTGGCGTCCAGGTCCAGTCGGATCACGCTGGCCGCGCTGTCCGGGGCTTTTTGTGGCAGGTCGAGGACGATCGCGCCCCCCTCCGGCTTGGCGGGGACGGCGGAACCGTCAGCGACCAGGGCGGCGGCCTTGGGTCGGCCCGGCGCGCCCTCCACTGTCAGGCGACCGCTCTCCGGCCACTGGAAGACGTGCAGATAAAGCCGAAGCGTGCCGTCGCCCAGCCGTTGCGACGTGCAGCGACCCCAGGGCGTGGACGGCAACGGGCTGGCCTGCGTGCCATAAATCGATTCGCCGTTGACTTTCATCCAGCGACCGACCACCGCCAGCCGTTCCACGGAGGCCGCGGGAATCTCGCCCTCGCCGGTCGGACCCACATTCAGCAGGTAGTTGCCACCCTTGGAGGCCGTGTCGATCACATTGCGGATCAGCGTCTCGGCGCTCTTCCAATTGTGATCGTCTTGCTTGTATCCCCACGTATCGTTCATGGTCATGCACGATTCCCAATCCACGCCGGGCAGGCCGTTGGCGGGTATTTGCTGCTCGGGCGTGCCGAAGTCGCCGACGTACTCTCGATCCTCCCGGCTCAGCCCCTCCATCCCTTCGCGACCCTTGCCCACGCGGTTGTTGATGATCAGCTCGGGCTTGAGCTGGCGGAGGTAGGCGTAGATTTCGCGGCCGTCCGCCTCGGTGTACCAGTCGGGCCACTCGCCGTCGAACCACAGCACTTCGGGATTGCAGCTCTCCAACAACTCGCGGAGCTGCGCCTTCATGTACTCTATGTATTCGCGTTTGCGTTCGGGATGGATGCGGGTAGGATTATAGGCCCGATCGTTACCCCGATACTGCGCCGGGTGATGCCAGTCCATGATCGAGTAGTAGGTGCAGAAATGAAGACCTTGCTTGCGGCACTCGTCGGCCAGGGGTTTCAGCAGGTCTTTGCCCCAAGGGGTGGCGTCCACCACGTCCCAGTCGGTGACCTTGGATTCGAACAAGCAGAAGCCATCGTGGTGCTTGGAGGTAATTACGATATAGCGCATGCCCGCATCCTTGGCGATCCGCGCCCATTCCGCCGGATTATACTTCACAGGATGGAACTTCGTGGCCAGCGTTTGGTATTCCTCGATCGGGATGTTGGCTGAATTCATGATCCACTCGCCGATCCCTCGAACGGGCTGGCCCTTCCATTCGCCCCCCGCCACGGAATAGACGCCCCAATGGATAAACATTCCGAACCGGGCTTCGCGCCACCACTGCATGCGGGCATCGCGTTGCTCGGGCGTTTCCTTGGGGATGGCAGGGGGGCTTACCGCCTCCTCAGCGCGGCCTCCAGTTAGCAACGAACACCACGCCGCGAGGAACAAGGCACCAAACCGAGCTTGCGATTTCATGTCAGAAGCTCCTAAACGAAGTCGAACCAACGGAAAGGAAAACTTTGCCATTCCCCTCGCGTCCTCTATGGCGGTGGTTGATCACCTGTTTGCGATTGTACCAAAAGCTCGGGCGGAACGGCGGCCGAGGTCATGACGCCCATCGACAGGTAAATCTGCATCAACCGGTCCACGCTCATGGGGATTTCGCGGACTTGGTTGGTGGGCACGAGCAACACGCCGCCCGACATCGGCACCGGCGCGGTGGGAAGGTACACGACGCAGTACTCGCGCTCGCCCAAGCGAAGGCGGTCGCGCGACGCCAGGAGCGCCAGAAAACCGCAGGTTTGCGTCTCGCCAAACGTGCACAACACCACGCTCATGGCAGACATCTGGGCCTTGTCTCCCGGTTGTAGCATTTTCACCATTTGGGCGGCCGTTGAATACACGCTGCCCACCAGGGGAATGCGGCCGGTGGCGGTGTCGATCCAGCCTGCCACGGCCTTCTGGATCCGCGATCGGGAGAACAGCCCCAGGGCCCAAATACCCACCGCTGCGACGATCAGCCCGGCCACCACCGCGCAGGCTTCATGCGTCACGAATGGGAGACCGATGGTCCGCAACGCCCGGCCCAGCGGCGCGTCGGCCGCGAGTAATCGCAGCAGCAAGGACGCCACCCAATTGATGATCACCACGGTGATCAACAAGGGCAAAACCAGGATCAACCCGGATAGGAAGTTCCCGATCACCCCTTGTTGCCACAGCCAACGTAGGATCGCGCGCATGACGTACTCCTTGCCAGGTGAAGCACTCGATAGATTTGTCGCAAAATTCGCTAGATTCGTCGCTGAATCCGTCCCATCGGGCGGGATCGAAACCTCGCGCGTTTTCTTCCCGACCCGACCCGACTCTAGCGAAAAGATCAGCTCCGATAGCTATAATAGCCCGTGCCATCCTTCCGACAACACTTTCCGATGATCGTGGCCGTTTCCGTTGCTTCTTCCAATGCCTCGCGCCGCCCTCGGATGGGAACTCTGGCGATGGCCGATACGCGGCGCGTGGTGATTTGGGTCTCGCATCGCGTAAAGCTTTTGCGGACTTGGACTACACAACACAGGAGCTGATCCATGCAACGAAGTGGAGCCAACCGGTTGTTGACGCTCGTTTTGACGGCGTGCGGGTTGTTTTCCGGGATGTTTTCGAGCTGCCTCGGGCGAGCGGAGACGGTGCTCCACGTCAGCCCGCGGGGGGATGACCGCTGGTCGGGAGGGTTCGAATCGCCGAACGCCGAGGGCACGGATGGTCCCTTGGCGAGTCTGATCTGAAGGGTGCCCGAGACGCCATCCGCCGCTTGAAATCGGCTGGCCAACAAGGACCGTTTCGCGTCCAGATCGCGGCCGGAGAATACCTGTCGGACGAGCCGTTGGTCCTGGAGCCGCAAGATGGGGGCGCGGCCGAGGCCCCCGTGGTTTACGAGGCGGTCGGTCCAGGCAGGCCACGATTCCTTGGTGGGCGGAGGATCACCGGTTGGCGCCAGCAGCCGGACGGCCTGTGGACGGCCCAAGTGCCCGACGTCGCCGAAGGTTGCTGGTATTTCGAGCAATTTTGGGTGAACGGGCGGCGCGCCGTCCGCGCCCGCAGCCCCAACAAGTTTTATTTCTACGTGCAACGAAAGATCGACCATTACCGCGACCCGGCGACGGGCGAGGTCCAGGACACCGTGAATCGCGCCTTCGAAGCACGACCGGAGGACATCGCGCCCTTGCGCGGCTTGAGCGGTCGGGAGCTTCAGGACGTGACCCTTGTCACGTATCACTCCTGGGAGACCTCTCGCTCTCGCGTGGCAGGCCTGCCGCCCGAGCAGAACATCGTTACCGTGATGGCGCCGATTCCCTGGGGGTTCGCCTATTGGGGGCCGAACTGCCGCTATCACCTGGAGAACTTTCGGGCGGCGCTGGACGAGCCGGGCGAGTGGTTTCTGGATCGCGATGGGACGCTCTTCTACTTTCCGCGACCTGGCGAAGATCCGAGCACAGCCGAGGTGATCGCCCCCGTGGTGCCGGAGTTTGTGGTGGTGGCGGGCAAGCCCGACCAGGGTCAATGGGTCGAGCATGTCACCTTGCGCGGACTATCGTTCGAATATGGGCAATATACTTTGCCGCCGGAAGGTCACGCCGACGGTCAGGCCGAGGTGACCATCCCCGCTGTCGTGCTGTTGGACGGCGCGCGGCAGGTGGCCCTCGAAAGCTGCGAAATCCGGCACGTAGGAACCTGGGGCGTATGGTTTCGCCGCGGATGCCGCGACTGCCGCATGGAAAAGTGCGTGCTCGAGGATTTGGGGGCAGGCGGCGTCAAGATCGGCGAGGGCCACGGCGCCGATCTCTCCCAGGAAGATGTCCGCACCAGCCATATCACGTGCTGCAATAACATCATCCATGCGGGCGGGCGCATCCATCACGGCGCCATCGGGGTGTGGATCGGCCACAGCGGATATAACGACATCCTCCATAACGATATCAGCGACTTCTTTTATACCGGTATTTCGGTGGGCTGGGTGTGGGGCTATGGTGATTCGCTCGCGCACCATAATCGCATCGAATATAATCATATTCATCATCTGGGCTGGGGCGTGCTCAGCGATATGGGCGGAGTTTATACGCTCGGCGTCTCCCCGGGAACCAGCGTCAGCCATAACGTGATCCATGATGTCTATTCGTACGATCGCTATGGCCGCGGCGGCTGGGGACTGTATAACGACGAAGGGAGCAGCGGAATCGTCCTGCGGAATAATCTCGTGTATAGAACGAAAACGGGCAACTATCACCAGCACTATGGACGAGACAACGGCGTGGAGAATAATATATTCGCGCTCAGCATGGATGGCCAAATTCAACGCTCGCGAGTAGAAGACCATGTCTCGTTCTTTTTCGAGCGCAATATCGTGGTGTGGGAGGATGGCCCATTGGTCGCGGCTGGGTCGATCCATGACGACAATGTAAAGTTCGCCTCCAACGTGTATTGGAATGGCGGGAAGGGGCCGATCGACTTTCAGGGGATGACCCTGGAGCAGCGGCAGGCCCGGGGCTGGGATCAAGGCTCCATCATCGCCGATCCCGGTTTTGTGGACGCGGAGAACGGCGACTTTCGACTGCGGCCGGATTCGCCCGCCTTGAAGGTTGGGTTCGTGCCGTTCGATTTCACGCAGGCGGGCTTGGAAGGCGACGAGGCATGGCGACGGATACCGCAAGGTTTCGAGTATCCGGAGGTGGAATGGGCGCCGCCACCGCCGCCCGCGCCTCCCCTGGCCCTGGACGAGTCATTCGAGTCCGATCCCCCCGGTCGTCCGCCGCGCGAGGGACAGGCCATTACCGAAGGGCGCGGCGACACCCTGGTGGTGTCCCCGGATCGGGCATCCGACGGGAGCAAGTCGCTCTCGTTTCGGGACGCCGCGGGATTGGCGAGCAGCTTCAATCCGCATTGGGTGATCCAGCCCAATCACCGTAGCGGCACAACCTCCCTGCGGTTCGACGTGTGGTTGGGGAAGGGGGCCGTGCTGTTTCACGAGTGGCGGACCTGGGATGCGGGTCCATACCAGGTCGGGCCATCTCTTTGGGTCCGGGACGGCCAGTTGACCGTCGCCGGAAAGCCGCTGGCCCCATTGCCCGCCGAGGCCTGGATCGGCTTCCAGATCGACTGCCCGGTGGGCGAGTCGGTGAACGGTAGTTGGCGGCTCCGCGTGACGTTGCCCGACGGAAAGCTGCTGGCGTTCGACGATCTCCCCCCTGGGCAGCGGGCAGTTCCGGGATCTGACCTGGATCGGTTGGTGCAGCATGGCCGATGCGCCCACCGTGATGCATCTGGATCGCTGCGTGCTGGAAAATCGGCCGTAAATGCAGTGCTGGGCGGCGGGACACGTCTTACTCGTGCCGAGCCGATATTTAGCGGCTCCGGGGCACGATGCGGAGGCCTGGCCCGTCAGCCCGCGAAGGCATTCGCTGCGATACCCGAGCTAGCCGCCCCACGCCACAGTTCCCCAAGTTGCCGCATGAGGGACGTTCGCGTCGTCTGATGGTAAGGGGAGTCGGCCGGCAGATGTGCGGCGAGTCGCCGATGGGCCCGGCCCAAATTGTGATAGGGCATGCTGGGAAACAGATGATGTACCGCGTGATAGCGGAGTCCCACGGGGGCCCAAAGCTCGTTCAGCCAGGGCCGGGTGGGATAGTTCAGCGAGTCCAAGACCTGCTCGGCGAACGTGACCGGGGCCGGTTCGAAGGCGTAACGATGCGCCCCCAACGTCCGCAATGCGTTCACCAGCACCACGAATACCGCCGTGGCATACGCCTGGATCAGAAAGGGGATCGGCAGGCGATGGAGCAACAGCGGCGGGACCAGAAAAATGCCCCATACCCAAAGGAAGCAAAGCCCTTCCTGCACGCGAATCCAGAACAGCTCCCCTGGCGTCGGATGGGGGCGAAGATACTTCGGATCGATGACCATGGATGAGGCATGGGCATGGACCCAGGCCCGGATTCGCGGGCTGATCCATGCCAATGGGCTGAGCACCGCGAAGCGAAAGACGACCAGCGGCGGGATGAGGAAGCTGCTGAGCAGGTACTTGACGATCTCCCACCGGGGTCGCCGCGCGAAAGGGAGATACTCGCCGTCTTGGTCGGTGGCATAGGTCGTCTTGCGGTGGTGGTCGTGGTGCGTTTGATACACGAACGATGGGAGCAGGAACGGTGTGCCGCAGAGCAGGTTCCAAACAAGCGTGAACGCCCGCATCTTGCCCCGCGGAAAATGTGCGATTTCGTGAATGAACAAGGCTGCCCGATAGTACGCGAACGCCGACGCGAAAAAACAGGCCAATTGTTGTACGGAAAAGAGCGGAGTCCGGCGAACCAGGGCAAAGCACACGGAGCCGATCAGGAACGAGGCGAGGAAGTCGGCCCAGTAAATGGCCGGATTCCGCGAAAAGAGCTCCTGAACCAGTCGCTTGGCCTCAACAGGAGAGAAGTTCGCATTGGAATGTGGAGCGTTTTTATAAACATTACCCGTCTCGGTCATAGCGCTACCTCACGGCTCGGGAATGGGATGGGTTCGAGTAGTGGGGCAGGGTCTCATCCAGACGGAGTGAAGCACCTCAGGGTCTGCCGCCAGGGTAGCCCTGCTCTCACGCCGCGCTACAATTGGGCCTTTTCCTTTTCGAGTTCGTAGGAATCCTTTCGGTTACATCGCGGTTGTGTCAGTTATCGGCTGCGCGGCCCTCCGGCGCCCGAGTAATTATACCCAAAGGCATCTCTTAGGCTATGTATTTTGTTTATGTTATGCAGATCATCCATTCTATCTATATAGTGCAGTATTCTGTTTCGATGACACTCTTGTTTGACATCGGTAACCGTTATCCGCGACAATGATATTTTGGCTCAAGGTGGAACTTCCCCGCGATGGGCACAGGATCGCGGCAGCGATACCTCGGCTGGGGCTGAGGGTTGAATACCTCTACAGCGTGATCGATGCCGGGACGAGTGTTGTGGAAATAGCAACATGGGCGTTCTGGCGGGTGTTTGTCGCTCCTGTTGTTGCTGTCGTCACGGCAGTTGTTTCAATGGCTCCGGGGGTTCTGCAATGCGAGGTCTATTTGGCGCGGCTTGGTCCATCGTTCTTGCGGTGGTTGGCATGGTTTGGCAGGGGACAGTCGGCTGGGCGGCCGATTGGCCGGAGTTCCACGGCCCGAAACGAGACAACATCTGCCCCGAGACCGGCTTGTTGGATCAATGGCCCGAGGGAGGCCCCAAGCTGCTGTGGAAGTTGGAGGGTTTGGGGCGAGGTTACTCGACGGTTTCCATTGCGGGGGGGCGGCTGTACACGATGGGCGACCGCCCGAATTCGCAAGGACGCGACCGCCAATACGTGATCGCCTACGATCTGGAAACCCGGGAGGAGCTTTGGGCCGCGGAGGTCGGTCCCCCCCACTCGGACGGCGGCCCACGATGCACACCCACGGTAAGCGGCGACAAGGTCTATGCCATTGGCACCAGCGGCGACCTGGTCTGCCTGAACGCCAAAAATGGCAGTCTTGTCTGGCGAAAGAACTTCGAAAGCGACTTCGGCGGCAAGATGATGTCGGTCTGGCGGTTCAGCGAATCTCCCCTCGTGGACGGTGAAAAGCTGGTCTGCACGCCGGGTGGAGACAAGGCCCTGCTGGTCGCCTTGAACAAAGATACGGGCGAGACGATTTGGGAGTGCGACCCGGGCGACCTGGGACCGGCCGGGCAGGACGGCGCCGGCTACTGCTCTATCGTCGTCGCCGAAATTCAGGGCCTGCGGCAATACGTGACCGTTGTCGGCCGCGGCGCCGTCGCCGTCGAGGCCCAAGCGGGTAAACTGCTGTGGAACTACAATCGCATCGCCAATGGGGTGGCCAACATCACGTGCCCCATCGTTCAGGACAACCACGTCTTTGTTACCACCAGTTATCGCACCGGCTGTGCGCTGGTCGATGTGGAGCGGGCCGGCGATCGCTGGTCGGCGAAGGAGGTCTATTTCTTCGATTACCATCACTTCGCCAACCACCACGGCGGCGTTGTATTGGTCGGCGACGCCATCTTCGGCGGTAACGGGCAGAATCAGGGGGCGCCGACCTGCCTCGATTTCCTGACTGGCGAGATCAATTGGAAGGAACGGGCCTTGGCGAGAGGCTCCGCGGCGGTCTTGTACGCCGATGGGAAGCTCTATTTCCGTTATGAGTCTGGATTGGTGGCCTTGATCGCCGCCGACCCCAAGGAATTTCGTGTGATCAGTAGCTTCACGCCGGAGGTCGTGGACGGCCCGGCTTGGCCGCATCCCGTCATCTGCGATGGCAAGCTGTATCTTCGGGCACACAACGTGTTGATGTGCTATGACGTCAAGGGTGACTGAACCGCGGCATCGGGACCGGAAGACGATTCGGTCGAGGCATCCATCGTCCCTCCCGGCGGGGTCTTGGCGGGCGAGGCACCTCTTGCCGTTGGTCTGGATTCTGATGGGGTCTGTCCTGCTAGGGGTTGCGGTCGGATGCCGCCGCGACGCGGCGCCGCGCCTCCCGGAAACCGGCTCCAAGGCCCAGCCGATCACGTCCACGAACCCGCATCGAGTAGTATCCTTGGCCCCCAGTATTACGGAGACTTTGTTCGCGCTGGGGCTGGGGGATCGGGTGGTTGGCGTGACGGATTTCTGCCGTCATCCCCCGGGGGTGGCGAAGTTCCCTAAAGTGGGTGGATATCTCAACCCCAGCGTGGAGGCCGTGCTTCGCTTGCGCCCCGACCTGGTGATCGTCCCTGCCGGTGCTCAGCAGCTTCGGGAGAAGTTCAGTCGATTTTCCTTGTCCGTCTTGGAGGTGGACCATCGCAGCCTGGATGGGGTGTTCGCGTCGTTTGGGGTGATCGGCAAGACCTTCGACGAGGAAGAGCGGGCAAAACAAGTAGCCGGGGCGCTCCGCTCAAAGCTGGATCACGTGGCAAGCCGTTGCAAGGGGCTTCCCCGCCCCCGCGTCCTATTGGCGATCGATCGCATGATCGAAAAGGATCGTCTGCGGGATGTGTATGTGGCGGGCGACGACGGGTTTCTCGATCAAGTCATCACATTGGCTGGGGGCGAGAATGCCGCGAGACACCTGGGCATCCCCTTCCCTGTCCTGTCCGCCGAGGGAATCCTCCGCATCAACCCGGATGTAATCGTGGATTTGGTGGGCGACATGCCCGACTCCGCCTCGCGGCGTCAAGAGATTCTGAGCGGCTGGCGGCAGGTGGCGGAGGTGGCGGCGGTGCGGACGGGTCGCGTATACCCCCTGTTCGACGTGCCCGTTGTTCCCGGACCGAGGACGCCGCAGTTGGTCGAGCGGCTTGCCAGGTGCTTCCATCCCGATTTGGATTGGCCGGACGAGTAGTCGCAACCCCCCACTTCGGGCAGAAGTCCCCTCCTGCGATTGCCACCAAAGAATCCGGCCTGGGAGGGGTGTCGCTGGTGCATCCACCTCGGGCTGACGCCCGAGGCTCATGTGCGCTGGCGCGAACATCCCCACGCAACATAGATCACGAGCCACCAGCGCCGATGAGCCACCAGCGTAAGCTGGTGGTGGGAAAACCGCGCGCCGATGACCGATCGCCATAATCTGGTGGTGATCCGTTTCGAATGCAGCAATTTCGGCTTTACTTCGCGTCGCAATGGCTCCGATTGGCGAAACTTTGACGGAAATAGCGATTTTGCGGAATATTCCTGCTGTTCGGGCTGCGAATTGCCGATTACGGTTTTGCGAGTATTTTGGTCCACGATTCCAGCTCCCCCCTGCCTGGGGAAATCGTGTTGCCACGGAGGATGACCGCGTGAAAGCCCGTCTTGTGATTGCCCTTTGGCTTCTGGTGGTTCTGTGCCGGTTTGGGATGTCGGGAGGCTCTGCCGTGGAGGCGCAGCAGTTCGACTCCGCCTACTCCGGCGAACAGCTCGAGATGGTGGACGTTGGGGCCGAAAGTGTCGGCGAGGGCGCCGCCTCGCAGGGTTGGCCCGAGGGTGCCTGGGATCGTGCCGCCGCCGGGAAGTCGATGACGTTGCAAGGCACGGCCGGGAGCTGCGAAATCTGCGGGGCGGGTTACGATAGCCCGCACTTGCTGTCTTGGTACAATGGGGCCAGAGTCCTCAACCGCTCGCGACCTCGCGCGAAGTCCATCACGCAGGACATCTCAGGGAACTCCTTGCTGGACGTTCAGGATCTGAACGACGACATCGCCGGCGGCTACGAGACCAGGGTGGCCTATTATTTGGGTCGGGACAAGGAGAACCGGGATCAATTCCTGGAATTCGTCTATTGGGGGCTGAATGAGTGGTCCGAGAGCAAGGCGGTGTCGGGCACCCGGACGGATTACACCTCGGGCTCGGGTAATTTCACGGCCGGTTCGCTGTTTACCCCCTTCAATCTCACGGATTTCGACTTCGCCGACTGGCAGCAGGCGGAATACCATTCCGAGATCAACAACTTCGAGTTGAACTGGTGGTTTCGGCCGCGGCAGCGGGCGGACCGTCTGGCCCTGTTGCCAAACGGACGCTGGCAACGGCAGTGCCAGTCGGGGACGTTCTGGAGTTTTCTGCTGGGATTGCGAGGGCTTTCGCTGGATGAGGGATTTACCTTCGATAGCCGCGGCGAGATCGTGGGTGGCAGCGGTACGACCACGCTGTGGGGGCGGCAGTCGATTTGGAGCCAGAGCGACACCTTTGGTCTTCAGGTGGGCGTGGAATTGCTGTTTCACCGGCACCGCTTCGATTGGGGGGCCCGCGTGAAAGTAGCACCGATGCTGAACTGGTCGGAACAAACCACGCGGATGGACCTGCTGAATGACCCCAGCCCGGTGCTCCGCTTTGCAGACGATACGGACGCGGCCTTCATGGGTGAAGTGAACTTTTTCGCGAGCTATCAGGTCTTGCCGCAGGTGACGGTCTTTGGCGGCTATGATTTGATGTGGTTGGAGGGCGTGGCGCTGGCCGCCGAGCAGATCGACTTCGCCCTGTCCACCCCTGCCCGCGTGAACGACAATGGCGGCGTGTTCTTTCAAGGAGTGTCGCTGGGTGGCCAGGTGGTCTGGTGACGCTGGGCGGATGAAGTTATGGCACGCCCCGGCGAGGATCGGCCATGCCGCGGGACAGGCCATCGGTTGTGACGGGCCGTGCCGCTCGGAAAATCTCGATCATGCGTGTTCCCTCTCCTTTCCGGTCATCGGCCACGGTCGTCTTGATTGTGGCCGTGATCGTTCGGGCAGGCGTGCTTTGGGGGGTGCCGGGCGGTCTGGCGGAGGACGTGGACAGCTACGCCGCCGTGGCCGATAACCTGCTGCATCACGGCGTGTTCGGGTATGGCGACCGGGCGACGGCGTTTCGGCCCCCGCTTTACCCCATCCTATTGGCTACCTGCCGCTCCACCGGCTTGCCGTGGATTGGGAGCGCCGGAGCCGCCCATCTGTTGCTCGCGCTGGCGACCGTAGCGCTCAGCATCGGTTTGGCGCGGCGTTTGGGGTTAGGCGAGCAGGCCTGGATCGCGGGGCTGCTCGTGATCTGCGATCCCATTTTGCTCTTCCATTCCCGACTATTGATGACCGAGACGCTCAGTGCCGCGCTGGTGACGGCCGCCTTGTGGATGGCGACCGAGGCCGCCCGCCGCAGCACCGGCCCTGCGTGGTTCCTGGCTGGGGTCTTGTTGGGTCTGAACGCCTTGACGCGGCCCACCTTCCTGCCGTGGATTGCGGTTGCCGTTGCCGTCGTGCTCATCGTGGGACAGCACGCCGCATGCGCGGAATGCCTCCCACCGCGGCCAGGCGAAAGGCGCTCGGCAAGGCTTTTCCCCAGCACATGGGCGTGGCGGGAAGCGGCCCTGACGGCCCTGGGGGCCTTGGCCGTCTTGTCCCCCTGGGCCGCGCGAAACGCCATCCTTTTCGGCCGACCCATTCTCGGTACGACGCATGGCGGTTATACGCTTTATCTCGCGAACAATCCGGATTATTACGCGTACTTGTGGGCCGGGAGACGGGATCGCGTGTGGGACTCGGCAACGTTCGATCGCCATTGGAAAGACGAGCTGCACGCAGCCCACGTAACGGACGAGCCTGCCGCCGACCGGCTGGCCTACTCGTTGGCGCGGCGAACCATCGCGACCCAGCCCGGCACCTTCCTGCGAGCGTGCGTGCAGCGGCTGGCGTCCTTTTGGGGCGTTTTGCCGCATGACGTGCTGGGCGAAGAGTCCGTCTCGAGGCGTGCGGCGCGATATCTGGTGGCGGTCTTTTACACCATCGAGTTTGTGGCGGCGATTTGCGGGACCTGGTCCCTTTTTGTGGGACGGCGGGAGGGATGGCACGGTGCAGGCCATCCGCCGCATCGGCCGGATCCCGCCGAAGCAGGTTCTCGGGGCGGGGGACGCGAAGGAAAGATCGCCGTGTACTGGGCTGCGGCCGCGGTGCTCATCCTCACCTTGGCCCACCTCTTTTACTGGACGAACATGCGGATGCGGGCGCCGATCATGCCCGTGATCGCGATAGCCGCCGCGGCCGGGATGCGCCTCCCTGTAAAACCCTTCGCCCCCCTGTCATTTCGAGCGAAGCGAGATACCCTTTGAAGCGCGGTACCTTGCGAAGGGAAAAATTTTCTCGGCCGGGGTAAGATTTCTCCTTACTGGCGCTCGTCGAAATGGCATGGCTGGGGCACATCGAAATGACAGTCCGTTCCAGACCTAAGGAATCGTTTGAAGAACCGTAAGGAATCGTCTGAACGCCCCTTGAGAACTACTGAGCAAGCCTCAAAAGACTCTGAGCAAGCCTCAGAACACTCTGAAAAGGCCTCAGGAACGTCTGAACGATCTCCGTTGTTTCCCAAACTTTTCCGTTATAGTGCAGCCGTGAACGGTTACGTGGGATCCCGGCAAGAATGGCAAGTTCGCAATTTACGAACATTTGGCTTGCCAGTTCGTGTTTTGCGAACTACAATAGCGTTGTGTGCCGATAACAGGAGCTGCGGATGCGGGTGATCTCGAAGGCAAGGCTGCGGGCGTTCTGGGAGGAACCGGGGCACGAGGACGCCGAAGGGCCATTGCGGGCGTGGCACACCCATGTGAACAGCAAATCGGTTTCCTGGCATTCGTGGGGAGATGTCATAGCCGACTTTGCCACATCTAACCTCGCCGGGAACTGCGTGGTCTTCAACATTGGCCGAAACAAGTACCGCCTGGTGACCCGCATCCTGTATCCAAGCCAAAGGGTCTTCATCCTCGCAGTGCTGACGCACGCCGAACACGACAAGGGCAGATGGAAGGAAACATGTGGCTGTTTTGAGCCAGCTCCGAGACCCAAGAGCGAACTGTCAAAGAAGTCTCGCGAATGGCGACGCAAAGGACACTGATCGATGGCGACCAAGACGAAGTTTGGGCTCAAGCGAAAGGACCGAGATTCCTATTTGGAACTCGTGTTGGCATTCCCGCTGGCTTCCATCAAGACGGACGAGCATTTGGCCGAAGCGCAAAAGGTCATGGATCGCCTGCTTACCAAGGGCAAGCTCGATGACGGCGAAGAGATGTACCTCGATGCCCTCAGCGATCTGGTCGCCACCTACGAAGGCGTTTACCACGCCATCGAACCCGCCTCTGATGCCGAGATGCTGCGGCACCTGCTGGAAGCCAAGGGAATCACGCAGGCACAGCTCAGCCATGAGACGGGGCTGGCCAAGTCTTCGATCTCCGAAGTGCTGGCGGGCAAGAAGCCTTTCAGCCGCAAGATGATTCGCAAGCTGGCGGACTACTTCTGCGTGGACGTGAGTGTGCTGGCGGCGAATTTGTAGCCAAACCCGCCGTTCTGGTTGGCAAGCGGGCGTCGTCCAGCGTGAGCTTACCCCATCCTTTGCCAGGTCCTAGCTCCCACCCATGGATGTACAGCGCGACGGGCCCCCGTGCTTCGCGCTGGCGTTGTGCGACGCTGGATCGAGGTATTCCCCGCAGGCGGATTCTTCAGGGGCGTCCGGGTTGCTGGCCATGGCGATGATCTTGGTCAGCGCCGCCTCCTCGGCAAGAATCTCGGCGTCGGGACCGGAGACGTGATCGGGGAGGAGCACCCTGACCTCGGCCTCGAATCGCGGTCGAACGATTCGCACTTTCATGCGCGAAGCTTTTCCGCGCCCGGCCGCTGATTTAAGATGATGATTGAACGTATCGCAGGTGAATTGCGTAAGCTGAATTGCGTAAGCAATGCGGATTGCGGTTCTGAAGTTTGCGACGCGAGTTGACCTAGCTGAGATGGCTGGGCCTCGAAACAACACCGCGACCGTCCCGGATGGGATAACGCAGCCGGTTGGGTTGATTTGAATGGTTGGAGTTTTCCTTTGATTGCCGGACCGATCCTCAGACGCGAGTTGACCATTCGTCCGCGGCGACGGCAGTTTTATGTTGCCCGGTCCATGTACGTGCTCATCCTGATCTTGCTGATGTGCACGGCGTGGCTGGTAGTGACGGGTACGCAATATATCCGTGACGTGGGCGACTCGGCCCGATTCGGGATGGCCTGGTTCCAAATCGCGGCCCCGCTTCAGGCGATTGTGGCGTTTTTTGCGGCCGGAGTGATCGCGGCAGGCAGTGTCTCGCAGGAGAAGGACCGGCGCACGCTCGATCTGCTTTTGATGACGGAATTGACCAACCGCGAATTGGTGCTGGGCAAACTGCTGGGGAGTTTGGTGACATTCCTGTCGATGCTCGTGGCGGGCGTGCCGGTCTTTATGCTCAGTGCTTTATTGGGAAGCATTTCGGAGCGGCAAATCGTTCTTTCTTTCGGAGTCGCCGTTCTGGCCGTGCTGTTGGGCGGGGCCGTGGGTACGGTCACCGCCTTCTGGCGCGAAAAGACGTTTCAAGCCTTGGCCGTCACCATCATGGCCTTGGTGCTGTGGCTGGCACTGGGTGAGGTCGTAGCCGCCGGCTTGTTGGGCGAGACTTGGGCGGGGACCGACTGCCGCCTCTGGGCCGTCGCCATCAGCCCATGGCGGGCGGTCCTGGAGGCCTGCCGTCCCGTGCCGGATGCCTCCGCCTCCCTGTTTGGCCTGCACCCCCTGGCCGCCTTTGCCGTCGTCTCTGCCGCCGTCTTTACCTTGGTTGCCGGTATTGCCGTGGCGCGGGTACGAAGCTGGAATCTGATCCCGGATGCCCTGCGGCGCGAGCGGAGTCCGGCGGAACTGAAGGCCCTGGTGGAGCTGGCGGCGACCGGGCAGGCCCCGCCCTTGCCCGAAGCTGCCGATGCAGGGGCCGAACCAGCGCGGGCGTCGGATTGGGTCACCCGGTGGGAAGCACGAGGCGCTGGGGTACCGGTGGCGCAGGCAGGCGCGGATGCCTCGGATACAAGCGAGGCGTCTCCGGGTTCGCACTTCTTGGACAAAGCGGAGGCCCCGGCCAAGCCCGCCTCGCGAAAGGCCGCGAAAATCCGCCACGTTTGGGATCATCCCGTGTTGTGGCGCGAGGTCTGTACCTGGGCCTATGGTCGGAAAGTGTTGCTGGTCAAGGGTGCGTATTTCACCCTTTTCGCGGCGGCCGTCGCGGCGTTGACGTTGGTCCCTGGCTCTCAGGCCGGTTTTGCGGCCCTGCCTGCCGTGGTCCTTGTGCCCTTCTTTTTGCTCAGCCTGATCCTGGTCAATGCCCAGGCCGTCACGGCCTTGACGACGGAGCGCGACGCGGGGACGCTGGACCTTATTCTGGTGTCTCAAATCACGCCCAAGGAGTTTGTTTTCGGCAAACTGCTGGGCACGCTGTACAACGTGAAAGAGGCCGTGGTCTTGCCGCTGTTGCTATGCGGGCTTTTGTACTGGCAGGGGAGGATTTCCGGCGAAAACTGCTTTTACCTGATCGTGGGGCTGGTCGTGTTGTATGCCTTCGTGGCCATGCTGGGGTTGCATTCGGGTCTGTCGTATGTCAGCTCGCGCAACGCCATTGCCACGAGCTTGGGCACGGTCTTCTTCTTGTTCGTTGGCGTGGCGGTATGCATGCGGGTGATGCTGGCCTTCAGCGGCTCGTTCCAGGCACAATTGCACCCGTTCTTGGCCTTTATGATTGGCGGGGGGGCCGGATTGTACTTGGCACTGGGGGCACGCAATCCCTCCAACGCCATCGCCGTCGCCGCCTTTGCCTGTCCGCTGGCCACATTCTATGCTTTAACCAGCCTGTTTTTGGGACAAACGCACCTGGCGTTCCTGTCGCTGATTGCGGCCTACGGATTTGCAACGGCCGCCATGCTCATTCCGGCCGTGGACGAATTCGATCTGGCGACGGGAAAGACCAGCCTGGATGAGACGTAGGACCATGAGGGCGTCCGATTTCAAGGCGATCCCTCATCTCTCGCTTGCCGCGATGGATTGGTCGCGCAAGAGGGGGGATTGGTGGTGCAGGCCGCGACCCTCGCAGGCGGAGGCTGTGCTCCCGTGACCGAGTGGTGGATGCTTGCGCCCTTGTTCCTGGCCATGGCCGCATTGGCGGTGGTCTCGGCCTTTTGCTCGGCTTGCGAGGCGGCCTTCTTCTCGCTTCGCGCGGCGGATCGCGAGGCGATGTCCCGGGGAACGTTGGGAGATCGGAAGGCGGTGGCCCTGCTCCGCGATTCGCAGCGGCTCTTGACGGCGATCCTGTTCTGGAACCTGATTGCCAATTTCGCCTTTTTCACCCTGTCATCCATCGTCACGCTCCGCTGGCAGGCATCGGGGCGGGCGGACTTGGCGGGCGGGTTCGCCGTCGTCTCCGTCTTCGCTCTGATCCTGTTCAGTGAAATGCTCCCCAAGAGCGTGGCCCTGGCCGCCGCTCGGCCGTTTGCCCGATTCGCCGCATTGGTACTGGCGCCAGCCGTTCGCGTGGTTTCGCCCGTCCTGGACACCCTGCACGGCACTGGGGCGGCTGTATTGCGAGTGTTTTTGCCAGGTTTCCGACCCGAACCCTATCTTCGTGTCCGCGACCTGGAGATGGCCGTAATTCACGCCCATCGCCCCGCCGTGACCCTTCAGCGTGAATACGAGATCACTCAAAACCTGATGCAATTGTCGGACCTGTCGGCCGAGGAAGTGATGCGACCGCGGAGCGAGATTCGGCACCATCGTCCTCCCTTGACTCCCGCTTCCCTGCGAGAGGGGATTCCCCCCAGCGGCTATTTCATTATCTCGGATGAGGAGGATCAGGTGGTGGCGGCCCTTGCCCCGCAAGCCTTGCTGCAACAGGCCCTGGCCCTCCCTCCGCGAGAGGCGAACCGCCCGGCATCGGGGCGGGTTACCGCGACCGGCGGGGCATCTCCCCGGGTGGGGCTGGAACGATTTGCCGATCCCGTCCCGTATGTCCCCTGGAAGGTCTCCGCCGCGGCGGTGTTGCAGACGTTGTGGCGGGAAAAGAGGCCCGTCGCGGCGGTGGTCAATGAGTTCGGCGAGACCATCGGCGTTGTCACTATCGACGATTTGTTGCGGCGCATCTTCGCGCCCCAAGCCGGACGCAGCGAGATCTTGTGGCATCGAACGTCCATCCAACGGGTGGGGGCCGGGGTGTGGCAAGTGACCGGCATTACAGGCATCCGCCGGCTCGAGCGATTCTTCGGCCTGACCTTGCCGCGAACGAGGCATTACACCGTGGCCGGCGTCCTGCAAGAGCAGCTCGAACGGGTCCCTGGGGTGGGCGATGAATGCGCCTGGGGGCCTTTCCAGTTCCGTGTGGTTCAGGTCCGCCGCGACAAGCCGGTGGTGGTAGAGCTGCGGCGACGTTTGCCGGAAGAAGGGGAGGGCGGCCCGTGATTGCCTTCGCCCTGATCTTGGCTGGGTTCGGCCTCCTGTTGAGCGGCTTGTTCAGCGGATCGGAGACGGCCCTGTATCGCGTGGCACGGCTCCGCTTGGAGTTGGCGGCGGCGACCGGCGATCGTGTGATGGCCGCGGTGGGCTGGCTTGCGGCGCGGACCTGGCTGTACATTGGTACCGTACTGACGGGCAACAACGTGGCCAACTACGTCTTCTCGATGGGCGTGGTATTGCTGATCCAGAACGCCGCCGACCTGCGGGGCGCCGATGCCGAGACGGCGGCGGCCTTGCTGGCCGCGCCCCTCCTGTTTTTGTGCGGGGAACTTCTCCCCAAACGCCTGGGCTTGGCGGCCCCCTTTGCCACGCTCCGCCGCTGTGGCCCGCTGCTCGTCTTTTTCGCCCTCCTCTTCCTGCCGATTTCCTTGCTGCTTTATCTCTGGGACCGCTTGTGGAAGGCGTTTCTCTCGAAGGGGCCAGAGGACGTGCGGTCCTTTATCACCGACCGCGAACTGCGGAGAATCCTGGACGAGGCCCGCGAGGCCGGCCTGCTGTTCGATATGCAACGGGAACTGGCCTCCCGAATCTTCGCGGCGTCGTCGCAGCGTATCACCGCCTGCATGCGGCCTCTCTCGCATTTCCCCGTTGTCCCCTGGAATGCCGAGCTTGCGGAGTTGGAGGCGGCGATCCGGCAGGACCCTCCGTTTGCTTTGCTGCAAGACCCCAATCGCAAACGGCTTCCCGCGGGTTACGTGGATGCGGTTTCGATTCTGCTGCGCCGGGGCCAATCCGGGCGGCTGGAGCGGCGACCCCTTCTCCGCGTCCCGGCGGATGAAACGGTCGTCGAGGTGCTGACACAGTTGGACGAAAGGGGAGAACCCTTGACCCTGGTCCAAGATCGCGACGGGGCGCCCATGGGTGTGGTGCTGAAAAGCGACCTCCGCCGTATGTTGCTATCGGACGACTTGCACCCCCGGGAGAAACCCGCCGATGCCGCGAGCCTGACCTGAGCGCGCGATGCCGCTGGATACCGCGTGCCGTCGCAGGTCAATCGCTGGAGCCGCGACTTGACCATCACTGGACACGAGGCCAGGCACCCGGCCGCACGTCGCCCCCTTGCGCTAACCTGCCCACACGGGTCATGGCTTTGGCCAAAGCAACCTTGCCCGCTATTTGTGGTAGCCCAGGGAGCGAATGACCGCCAGCAGTTCCTCGTAACCGATGAAGCGGCGGTGGTTGCGAAACTTGTACTCGTCGATGGCCAGGCCCAACTCGCGGGCCTCGGGCGAAAGCGTGCTGTACGTATTCGCGAACTGGCGCCGTTCCGCGCCCGGTCCCGATCGGGAGCCGCTGCGGCGGTCTTTGAAGACGGGTACCGCCGCTCCCGCCTCCGCAGTCAACGGCTCGGGATTGGTGTTGGGCGAGGTGAGCCGGGCATCAACGGTCTCGTAGGCAGTGGATTCCGGTTCGGAAGGCATGGCGTGTTTTCTCCAAGGTCCCGGCCGGGGTCGTTCGTTCGGCCGATTCTTAGCCGCCGTCTGTGGCTGGCTTGGGCAGGTCGGAATCGCGGCTGATGGTTTCTACGCAACCATACGTCGAAAAACGGCCGCCTGCGCAGCAGAGCAGGGCTGGGTGATGCTCGACCGTCGGTTAAGGGGCCGGATAATCGTTGCTGCCCGCACAATCGCCACTGCTCTGGTGGTGAAGAAAACGCGCTCACGAGCCACCAGCGTAAGCTGGTGGTGGAAAAAATGCGTAGAAACGAGCCTCGCATGTAAGCTGGTGGTGCAATCGCTGTGAACGCGTGTTGCCCTTCGAGACGCCCGGCTCGTCGTTCTCGATGGGCGGATTCAGGGAGTGGCGTCAGCCTTGGGATTCGGCAGCACCGGTATCTCGATGGCGGCATGTCTGCCCACCTCGCCCGTCCCGATGCCCTGCACATAGACCCAACCGTCGTGGGCTTCGACCTGATACGGTTCGCCCGTCCAGGGATTGATGGGCGGCTGTTGGGGTGGGTCTCCCAGGGCCGTGCGCAGGGCCAGCAGCCAGGCCTCCACGTTCGCCCGATCCCGGGCCTGAATCGCCTGGCCGGGCGCCACTTGCGGCAAGAGCACGCGGCAGGAGACGAAAGGCGGCGGATCCTGCATCAAGGCCTCGCTCCAGGCGGTGGCCAGCCGATCCAATTCTGCCCGCCGCTGAAAGAACGGTTGGGAGCTGATGGCGAGGACGCGAACCATGGCCCGAATAAAGTACAAGGCGTCGGCATCCGCATTCTGGCGGACTTGTTTCACGAGCGATTTCATGTCGTACTGCTCTTGAAAGTCGGTCAGTTCTTCGCGGGTCAGGATATCGTAGAGGCGTCCGCGCTTGGCGGCCTCCAGGGCGTGCAGGCCGAGCGCCCGAGCCCCGATCCAGGCGTTGGCATCGGGCGGCCAGATGGCGATTTGGCGTCGCAGTTCGTCGTAGGCGTGAACCGCGTCTTGGCGGCGGAAGGACTTGCTCAAGACTAACTCTTGCAGAACGTTGAGCGCCGCGGCGCGATGCCGCGCAGCGGAAAAGCGGACCAAGGGATGCTTGCCAGCGGCCAGTGCGGCAGACAGTTGCAGTTGCGCAACCACCGACCCCGCGGCATCGGCCGAATTCCCTTGGGCGACGGCCTCCAGGGCGAATAGCCTCTCCAATTGCACGGCGGCCGTTACTTGATCCAGAAATCCCAAGTCGGCCGCGAAACCGGCGGTGAATCGGATGGGAAACACGCACTTCGGCCGCCGCAATGCAGTCCGCACCAGCAGTCGCTGGGGTTCGAATCGTTCGCGGTAAGATCGAGCTTCGGCAAGCCCGCCGGGATTGGCCTCCGGATCGCGAAGCGCTTGGAGGTGCTGCTCCCCTTCCGCCAGGATTCCCGGCAGCCGATCGGCCGGGAACAAATCGACGAAGACCGCCGCCAGGTTTTCATCCGGCGGGGGGAGGGCTTCCATCAATTGCCAGGGAAGCCCATTTTCCTCTTCGAGGCGGGCCAGCTCTTCGCGGAGGGGAACCAGCTTCGTCTCGCGGAGCGACGCGAGCTGTCCGATCTGCTCGACCAATGGCACCTTCGCTTCGTCCTTGGCTGGCGTGGTCCGCGCGCATCCCGTCCCGGCGGTGACCAAGACGGCCAGCACGCACCACAGCGTCCTTGCTTTTATTGCCCTGAAGACTCCGCGGTCGGTGGGCAGGGCCGATGTCGCTGGAGAGACCATGCGAAACGGCCTTCCTGGGTGACGGAGTAGGCTGCGTGGCATCGCCGAATACTCCCTTTGTTCCAACCGTCGGGCAGATCGAACGGGAGCCTTTCACCACCAGGTTACGTCGGTAACCCATAAGTTTGCGCTTGTTCCCACCACCAGCTTACGCTGGTGGCTCGTGAGTACGCTTTTTTCACCACCAGGTGATGCTGGCGGGAATCCGTCAAGCACAAGCCCTATTCCAACAAAAACTCGCCGCGGGGGAAAGCACCCACGGCGAGTCTGGAGATGCGTGTTCGGGGACCAGGAGCTTCGCGGAGCCACGCAACGGTTCAGTTGGAGGACGCGGGGCTGGACGAACCTTCCTCGCCAGCCGATACCCCGGCTGTTTCCGGGAGATGATCCTGCAACAGCTCGGGGGGCAGTTCTTCGGGCTTGCCTGTCACCCCCTCGAAGATCAACTGGCGTTTCCCGCCGACCTCTTTGACCCGCACGATGATGGTGTCCTTGCCTTCGAATTTGCCGCGGAGCAACTCCTCGGACAAGGGGTCTTCGATGTAGTTTTCGATGGCCCTGCGGAGCGGCCTGGCCCCGAAGTCGAGGTTGCTGCCGCGCTTGATGATCAGCTTTTTCGCCTCGTCGGTCAACACCAGGGCCAGATTTCGCTCTTGCAATCGCCCACGGACCTTGGCCAGCTCCATCTCGACCACGTCTCCCAAATCCTTCTGGGTGAGGTGGCGGAAGACAATGATATCGTCCACGCGGTTGAGGAACTCGGGGCGGAAGACCTTCTCGATCTGCTCGATGACGCGTTGCTTCATGCTTTCGTAGCTGGCGTCGTCGTCGGGCTTCTGGAAGCCGAACGCAGACTCGTTCTTAATCGCCTCCGCGCCCGCGTTGGTGGTCATGATCAGGATGGTATTGCGGAAGTCCACGTTGCGGCCGAAGCTGTCGGTCAAGCGGCCTTCCTCCATGACCTGGAGCAGCATGTTGAAGACGTCGGGGTGGGCCTTTTCGATCTCGTCCAGGAGGACCACCGAATAGGGGCGCCGGCGGATTTTTTCGGTGAGCTGGCCGCCCTCCTCGTAGCCCACGTAGCCGGGAGGCGCGCCCACCAGCCGGCTGGCGTTGTGTTTCTCCATGTACTCGCTCATGTCGATCTGGATGAGGGCGTCCTCATCGCCGAACATGAACTCGGCAAGGGCCTTGGCCAGAAGCGTTTTGCCGACGCCTGTCGGCCCGGCGAAGATGAAGCATCCCACGGGCCGCTTGGGATCCTTCAGCCCGCTCCGGCTTCGCCGCACGGCCTTGGAGATGGACTTGATCGCCTCATCTTGGCTGACCACGCGGCGGTGCAGATCTTCCTCCATCTTGAGCAGGCGGAGCGAATCCTCGGTGGTCATCCTGGTGAGCGGGATGCCGGTCATCTTGGACACGACCTCGGCCACCACCTCGGCATCCACCACCCCGTCCGTGGAGCTGGATTTTTCCCGCCATTCCCGCATCATGGCGGCCTTTTTTTTCTTCAGCTTATCGGCCTGGTCGCGGAGCCGGGCGGCCTTCTCGAAGTCCTGATTGGCGACGGCCTCTTCCTTTTCCTTGTTCAGCCGTTCCACTTCCTCGTCGATTTCCTTGAGGTCTGGCGGTCGGGTCATGGATTTCAGGTGCACCCGCGCACCGGCCTCGTCCACGACGTCGATGGCCTTGTCGGGCAAGCAGCGGCCGGTGATGTAGCGGCTGGAGAGTTCCGTCGCCGCCTCGATGGCGTCATCCGTGATCTGCACGTGATGGTGCTTTTCGTAGCGGTCGCGAAGCCCGCGGAGGATGGCCACCGTTTCTTCCTTGCTGTTCGGCTCCACCATCACCATCTGGAAACGCCGATCCAGGGCGCTGTCCTTTTCGATGTATTTGCGGTACTCGTCCAGGGTGGTGGCGCCGATGCACTGGATTTCGCCGCGGGCCAGGGCGGGCTTGAGGACGTTGGAGGCATCGATGGCCCCTTCGGCCCCGCCAGCGCCGACCAGGGTATGCAGTTCGTCGATGAACAGGATGACATTTTGCGCCCGGCGGACCTCGTTCATGACCGCCTTGATCCGTTCCTCGAACTGGCCGCGATACTTGGTACCCGCCACCATCATCGCCAGGTCCAGCACCACGACGCGGCGGTCGAGCAGGATTTCGGGCACATCGCCGCTGATGATCCGCTGCGCGAAGCCTTCCACAATGGCGGTTTTGCCCACCCCCGCCTCGCCCAGCAGGACCGGATTGTTCTTGGTCCGGCGGCAGAGGATTTGCATGGTCCGCTCGATCTCCTTTTCCCGCCCGATGACGGGATCGAGCTTGCTTTGCCGCGCCAACTCCGTCAGGTCGCGGCCGAAGCTGTCCAGGGCGGGCGTCCGCGAGCGGCTGGATCGGGTTCCCCCTTCCTGGGGCTCTTCCCCGGTGGCGCCTCCCGGGTTGCGTTCCGGCGTCTCAGCCGCCTCACTGCCGTGACCGAGCAGGTTCAAGACTTCCTCGCGGACGTCTTCCAGCTTCAGGCCCAGGTTCATCAGCACTTGGGCGGCGACGCCCTCCTGCTCTCGCAACAGACCCAACAAGATGTGTTCCGTGCCGACGTAATTGTGATTGAGGTTTCGGGCCTCTTCCGTGGCGTATTCCAGCACCTTCCTTGCCCGTGGCGTGAGAGGCAATCGGCCCATGGTGACCATGTCCGGGCCGCTCTGCACTAGTTTTTCCACCTCCAGGCGAATCTTGCGGAGGTCCACGTCCAGATTCCGGAGGACGTTGGCGGCGACACCGCTCCCTTCCTTGATCAAGCCCAGGAGGATATGTTCGGTCCCCACGTATTCGTGATTGAACCGCTGCGCCTCTTGATTGGCGAGCTGGATGACTTTTCGGGCACGATCCGTAAATCTCTCAAACGGCATGTTTTCAACCTCTCCTTCCCAATCACCGCCAGTCCGCCGGTCTTGAACGGACGTTTGAAAGGCGGCGCAAAGTTTGCATCTTCAATTCCCGGAAAACTCTCGCCATTCCCGAAAAACCCTCGCCCGCGCCCACTCGACCCAGCTTCAGGTATTTTGTCGGGTTTCAGGGGTGGGACCGGCATGTGGGCATTGCCGGCGAGCGGATTCCGGACGCGGCCGACCCTACAACCAGCGACCGCCGCTCACTTTTTATCGTCGTCTTTCCGTTCTCCAAGCAAATAGTATGCCATACACCGAAATAAGCAAATTTCCTGCGTGCCGCTGGTCCCTACGCCGGAGCGGGGTTATTTCGCAGATGCTCGCCGTCGTCGCATCGCCGTTCACCAAGCCATTGCATCCGGGATCCCTCGGTACGATCTAGGAGCCTGCCAAAACGGCAGTTTTTGCCATGCCCCGCCGACTATTTTCGTAGCCGCGTTCAGTCGACTTTGCGCAATCATCCCCCTTTTGAATATCGTCGATCGCCGACCTTGAGCCGACAAAACGGGGCGCTGTGCAACCGCCGCCCTCCCCACCCAATTATAGCGGATTCTTTGAAGTTCGGAGATGCCAATCGGCCGGGCGGGGTAACCCTTGGTCATGATGTTGCCTGATCCCGGTGCATCACCCATCGGCCTTACCCTTCCTTTTGGGCTTGGCCGATTTTGAGGGGGGCTTTTTAGCCCCTTCCGCGCGTTTGGATGGCTCGCTTGCCGTTCTCTTTTTCACCGTGCGAGGTGCGGCGGAGAGTGGCTCGCGCCGCTTGCCGGTCTTCCGCTTTTTCCAATCGAAAGAGTTGAGAGAGTCGCCGAGCGTGTGGGGGCCTGGGTGGCCCAGGTGTTCGAGAAGGCGGAGATCGAGCTGGCGCCGCTCCATGTCGACACGAGCGACGGCCACCTTTACCAAATCGCCCAGGCGGAATTGGCGGCCCACTCGGTGCCCGTTGAGGCTGTGCGTGGCGCGGTCGAAGCGGTAGTAGTCGTCGGTCATGGAATCGATGTGGACGAGTCCTTCGGCGGGCAGCGCCACCCCTTGGACGAACAGGCCATAACTTTCCACGCCGGTCACCACGCCATCCATTTCCAGGCCGATCCGTTCGCCCAAATAGGCCAGCAATTTGAGTCGCACCAGCTCGCGTTCGGCCAGTTCCGCGCGTTCCTCGCGGGCCGAGCAGTGCTCGCCCAACTCCACCAGTTCCACGGGGTTGATCCGCGGGTTTTCGTTCAGCAGCAGGGCGTGCACAAGGCGATGCACGGTCAGGTCCGGATAGCGGCGGATGGGCGACGTGAAATGGCAGTAGCAATCGCTGGCCAGGGCGAAGTGGCCTTCTTCCTTGGGGCTGTAGACGGCCCGTTGCAGCGTCCGCAGTACCGCATAGTGCACGGCGTATTGTTGCGGCGTGCCGGTGAAGTATTTGAGGATGCGTTGCAGGCTGAAGCGGTCGTCCAGTTGGTCCGTGGCATGGCCCAACCCTTCCAGGAACTCTTGCAGGAGCCGCAATTTGCGGACCGAAGGCGGGCGATGAATGCGGCGGAGGAAGGGCCAGCCGCGGGCGTAAAGCGTCTCGGCCACGGCCTCGTTGGCGGCCAGCATGAACTCCTCGATCATCTGGTGGCTCTCGGTGTAGGGAACGACGTGCGCGCCCACCACCTGCCCACGGCGGTCCAAATCGACCTTGACCTCGGGCATGACCAGCTCCAGGGCGCCGCGGCGGATCCGCCGTCCGCGAAGCAGAGCCGCCAGTTCCCGCATCTTCAACATCAAATCGCCGACCGCTTTACCCAGCCGCCGCTTCCCGGCAGCGGGATCGTCCAGGAATGCGTCCACTTGCTCGTAGGTCAACCGCTTGTCGCTGCGAATGGCGGACCGCTTCAAGGCAACGTCGGTCTTGATCCCCTCCGCCGTGAACTCGATGTATGCGCTGACGGTCAAACGGAGCTTGCCCGGCTGAAGGCTGGCCAGCCCGTTGGAGATCAGCTCCGGCAGCATGGGGATCACGCGATCCGGCAGGTAGATGCTGGTGGCGCGGTCGCGGGCCTCGCGATCCAGGGGCGAGCCAGGGCGGACAAAGTGCGAGACATCCGCGATGTGCACCCCTAAGCGCCACCCGCCTTCCGGCAGCCGCTCCAGCGAGATGGCGTCGTCGAAATCGCGGGCGTCCTCGGGATCGATGGTGATGGTCACTTCGCTGGTGGCGTCGTACCGGTCGGGCGGGATGGCCTCCTCGAATGCGGCGGCCTGGCGCCGGGCGTCCTCTAAGACCTCCGGCGGAAAATCGCCCGGCAAATTGAATTCCCGCAAGATCGTCAAGGTATCCACGCCGGGCTTGCCCAGCGATCCCAGGACCTCGACAATGACGCCTTCGCCGCGGCGGTAGTGGTTGGGGAAGCGCAGCATTTCGATGACGACCTTGTCGTCGGGACGGGCGTTTTTGGCCCCGGCGTCGCCCACGAAGATCGGCTGAGCGAAGACCGTTCCGTCCACTTGCACGTAGCCCGCCCCTTCCTCCTCGAAATATGTCCCGACGAAACGGGAGGTCTGCCGTTCGAGGACCTCGATGATCTGGCCGGCAGGTCCCAACCCCCGTTTCCTTGCGCCACCGCGGGGGGCCAGGCGGACGCGGACGAGATCGCCGCTGGAGGCGTCCCCGCTCCATTCCGGAGGGATGTAGATGTCGTCTTCCTTGCCAGCGGATTCCGGCATCCCACGCGGTCGTACAAAGCCGTAGCCTGCCTCGCGCCGGCGAAAGATGCCGACGATCTCCGCGGCGGGCCTCTTGTCCTCGCCCTTGCGTTTTCCCGCCGGATAGACCAGGTGGCCACCGCCGAACTCCAACAGTCCGGCCGAGACCATCCGTTTGACGGCCTTGCGGACCAGGTGCGATTCCTCCGACGGAATCTTCAATTGCTTGGCGATCACCTTGGGCTTGACCGCCTGGTAGCCCGGGGCTTGCACCAACTCCAAAATCGCGCGTTCCAAATCTTGCAATACTTGTTTCATGACATAACCTTCGCAAAAGACGGAATTCCCGCCCCTTCGGCATGAGCTTGATCCGACGGCACGTTCAAGAGCGGTGCGCGACTTCGCCTCAGCCGGGCTCGGCAACCAAGATAGCAACTACACCGATCCGCCGACAGACGATCGTGCGCGGAGAGCGTACTTGGAGGAGGAAACGCAGGCGGGATGAGAATGAACTCCGATCGATTCAATATATCCTTTGCCAATTATCGGGGACGAAGGCGGAAAAGACAACTCCACCCTTCGGCGTCGCCCCAAAAATATGTAGCTCGGCCCACAACGCAACCGCCTCTCGGCGTCGGCGGCCGCACAACGGCGTGGGCCGAACGTCAGAGCTTTCCGGCTTACGCGGTCGGCGCCGCGGTCATATAATCCGCGGGCTGCCGGGCTGGTCCGCCCAGCCACTCCACGGCCTTTGCCAGCAGCGTTCGCGCATCGCACGGCTTGGACAGGTAGTCATCGCATCCCGCTTCCCGACATCGGCGCTCGTCCTCCGGCATGGCATGGGCCGTGAGCGCAACGATCGGTGTAGCGACGCCTGCCTCGCGCAAAACCCGTACGGCGGTGTAACCATCCATCTCCGGCATCTGCATGTCCATGAAGATTAGGTGGAAATTCCTTGGGCCGTCGGTGCCAGGCTTTGCCTCGTTATCGGGCTGGCCCAGGACGCGATCGCAGGCCACTCGGCCGTTCTCGGCAACGGTCACCTCGGCACCCGCCCTACGTAGCAGGAAGGCGAACAAACGTTGATTGTCTGGGCCGTCTTCCGCCAAAAGGATGCGGCAGCCGACCGGGAGCGTGGGCAAGGAGGGGCGCCGCGGGCGATCCGGCGTGGGCGAGTCCGCAGCGGCATCGGGGATCGCCTTCAGGCGAGGGATGCCTTGCAGGGGACCGGGGTCGATGGTCAACGTAAAGCAGCTCCCCTGGCCGATGCGGCTCTGGACCGAGATGTCGCCCCCCAGCAAGCGGGCCAATCTTCGGCTGACGGCCAGCCCCAAACCGGTGCCACCGAATCGCCGCGAGGTCGATTCGTCGCCTTGGCTGAAAGGCTGAAACAGCCGCGACATCTGCTCCGGCGTCATGCCGATACCGGTGTCGCGCACTTCGAAGGCCAGACGTGGATTCCCCTGGTCGTCGGCCGTCAGACCTACACTCAAGGCAACCTCGCCCACCTCCGTGAATTTGATGGCATTGCTGAGCAGGTTGATCAGAATCTGCCGCAATCGAACGGGGTCTGTTTGGATCGTCTCGGGATATTCCCCGCTAGCGCCTATGCGAAAGCCGAGCCTCTTGCTCTCCGCTCGAATCCGCATCAGCGAGAGGACATCCGCGATCAGTTCCACTGTTTTGACGGGCTGCTTGACGACGGTCATCTTGCCCGCCTCCACCTTGGACAGGTCGAGGATATCGTTGATCAGTTGCAGGAGGTATTGGCCGTTGCGTTGGATGATGCTGACGGCCTCGGTCTGTCTCGAATCCGAGAGCGTGCCCGCCAGCATCTCCGCATAGCCGAGGATGGCCGTCATGGGCGAGCGGATTTCGTGGCTCATGTTGGCCAGAAACGCCGATTTGGATCGGCTAGCCTGATCGGCGGCCTCTTTGGCGGCGTGCAGGGCGTCTGCCGTCCGGCGCAGCTCCTCCTCAGACTCCTTCTTTTGCGTAATGTCGTTGAGCGTCAACAGGATCCGCCGCTCGCTTCCCAAACTGACGGGCACGGCATTCAAGCAGAACCAGTACGCCTGCCGCTTGCCGCGAATCGTCAATTCCCTTTGCAATTCCCGATCGTGGATGGCCTGGCCGGTTTGCAGAGCGGTGTTGATGGCGTCCCGGATGGGACAGGACTTGCACGCCTCGCCCGATCCGCAACCGGCGGGGGCTGTCGCGGCATGAATGCAGCAGAGGCCGTCGCCCGGCTGTGCGCCCAGCCACTCCGCGCCCGACTTGCCAACCAGGTGCTCGGCCACGCGGTTGATGTGCTCGACCGCGCCGTCCTCGGCGAGCAGGACGACAGCGGCAGGCACCGCGTTCAGGATCGCGCGGAGATTTTCACTCTCTTGACAATGCTCCACGTTTTGCCGGAGCAGTTCTTCCTCGCGGCGGCGGCGATCCGTGATATCCACACAAACCGTCGCCAGACGCGTTTTTGTGAGGGGATGAACATAGATGTCGTAATACCGACCGAACGGGGCGAAGAAGTCCTCGAAGTGTCGCGGCGTACCCGACTCCGCCGCGGCACAGATTTCCGCGAAGTAGCGGGTCTCGCGAAATCCGGGGAAGACCTCCGTCAGGGGCCGATTGATCACTGACGCGATACTGCGAGCCGTGTGATGCTCAAACGCTTGACTGGCCATTCGAACGACGTCGTCCACGGGTCGGCCGACCTCATCCCGAACCAGCTCGTGGAGCGTGATCGCCACTACCGGGTTGGCCAAGAGCATTTGCGTCAGTTGGTGGTGATCTCGGGCCACGCGGTCGAAGCGGCACCGTTGCCGCCGGGCGAAGGCCAGCACCAGGGCGAAGAACACTAGGAGGACCGCGGCATAGCCCCAGCTCGCCAGCGATGCATGCGCCGCAGCGGGGATGACAATCCAAAGTACGGCCGACGCGGCGATCCCTCCGAGGAACAGGTCGCAAGGCGTCCAGCGCCGCGCGTCGTGGTTTGCAACTGAGTACGCTCTCATTCCAAGGTCCTAACTTACTGTTTCCCGTGCAGTGGCACGGAAGGCGCGAAAGATCATGCCCCAGCGTTGCCGAATCGGGCTAAAAAAGTTTAGGTTAATTTGCGACAGCGCGCGTGCAAAAAACTGGGCGCCGCTGGGCATCGGCCCTGCGGCTGAGACGACGTGGGTGCCGGGAGCCAGGGGGCAAATGGTCTTTGGGGCCGGATCGGCCGCTTGATCGACGGCGATATTCTCCCGCGAAAGCCCGAACCGCCAATGCCAGACGGCGGAGGGGCACGCCGTTCCAAAGACTCAAGGCGGTGTTTTGGTCCGCACAAGCTGGGCGTGGGGATCGTATCTGTTGTATCGATAGCGCCGGCTTGATAGAGTAATGGCGGTGGGTCTTGCGGACGGGTCGTCGATGGGGTAAAGCGTGCCGGTGCCCTGAAGACGGGTCTGGGTTCTTCGCCCCGAATCGGCGGTGAGACGCGATGTCCTCGGTTCCGCGTTGGCATGGCACCGAGCGCGGATTCCCTTTTGCCCGTAAAGGTCCTAAACGTGAACTCGGCGATTTTGCAGCGGCCCACGCTGGTGCTGAACCGCGACTGGCAACCCATCCACGTGGCCACCGTGGCCCGGGCGCTGGTGATGGTTTACCAGGGGACGGCCCTGATCGTGGACCCCGACGACTTCAGCATGTACACCTGGTCGGATTGGACCGAACTGGCGCCGGTGGAGGGCGACCCCTTCATTCAGTCGGTCTCGTTGCGGCTGCGTGTGCCGGAAGTGGTGGCCTTGAAGGACTTCGATCGCGTCCCGTTTCACACGGTCCCCTTCAGCCGCCGCAACTTGTTCAAGCGGGACCACAACACCTGTCAATATTGCGGACGTCAGCTCGCCGGGGAATTGCTGACCATCGACCATGTGATCCCTCGTGCCCGCGGGGGGGAATCGACCTGGGAGAATTGCGTGCTGGCCTGCACGGAGTGCAATCGCCGCAAAGGCTCCCGAACGCCGGAAGAGGCCGGCATGAGGCTCCGCCGGAAGCCGGTGCGTCCCAAGTGGCGGCCATTGTACGCCTCGCGGGAGATTCGCGTGGAAAGCTGGTCCCGCTTTGTCAGCGAGGCGTACTGGAACGTGACGCTGGAGAAGTAGCCGATCCGCCCGCCGGACTCTCCCCCGGCAGCCGGTTGGCACGCCAGCCAGCGGCGTGAGTGCGGGGCACGTTTTGGCGGCCCGACCGGGCCTCGTTTCAACTCTCAGACCCGCGCTGTCCCCGGCGACCTTCTTGGTCTTCGGCGTCTCTCGTATAATCGCTTCTAGGATCGTTTCCAGGTGGCGATCGCCCCCACGCCGCCCAATCAATGTAATGTCCCTACGTGCGAGAGTTTGCCATGGCCGCCAAGAGCAGGATTCTGATCGCCGACGATAACCCCACCAACGTGGAGCTGCTGGAGGCGTATCTGGCGGACTTCGATTGCGAAACGGCGGTGGCCGCGGACGGAGTCGACACCCTGCGGCAAGTCGAGCAGTTCCAGCCCGACGTCATCCTCCTGGACATCATGATGCCGCGGCTCAGCGGTTTCGAGGTCTGCAAGCAACTCAAAACCAATCCTAGCACCAAGGACATCATGATTCTGATGGTGACGGCGCTGAACGAGCCGGGCGATATCGAGCGGGCGGTTCAAGCGGGCTGCGATGACTTCCTCAGTAAGCCGGTCCACAAGCTGGAGCTTCTCAAACGCCTCGACAACATGCTGAAGATCCGGCACATCACCGACGAGGTTGAGCGTCTGCGGGCATACATCGAGCGGATGGAGGAACACCAGCGCTAGCTCCGCGGCGGACCCGTCACGGTCGCCAGCGCGTCGGCTTTCGGGAAGGTCTGGGAGTCAACCCCTGTGGGGGACGGAGTCGATCATGCAGATCGGATTGGTAGGCTATCAAGGCTGCGGCAAGAGCACGCTATTTCACTGGCTGACGGGCGTGGCGCCAGACCCCGCGCTGGCGCACAGCGGCCAGAGCGCGATGGCCATCTTGCCCGACCCGCGTTTGGAAGAGCTGCGAAAGTTCTACGACGCGAAGAAGGTCACCCCCGCCGCCCTGGAGATAATGGATACGCCGGGTTTGAGCCGGTCCCATCAGGGGAACGCCGCGAAATTGGCGGTGCTCCGCGACGCGGGCTGCCTGGTGCTGATTGTCCCGGCCTTTGGCGGCGCCGATCCGGCCGCGGAGCTGCAATCGTTTCGAGAAGACTTGATCCTGGCGGACCTGGAAATCGTCACCGGCCGCATGCAACGCGTGGAAGAGGCCCTGCGAAAGCCCCGCGCCAAGCAGGACCGCGAGACGTTCGAGGAAGAACAGGCAGTGCTGCAACGGGTGAAAGAGGGCCTCGAGGCTGGCCGCCCCCTTACCGAGGCCGATATGCAGCCCCACGAGTTGCGCTATACCCGAGCCTTCCGGCTGCTCAACGAAAAGCCACAATTGGTGGTGGTCAACACGGCCGACGATGAACGGGATTTTGATCGCTTTGCGGCCGTCCTTCCCGCGGAGTTGCCGGTCTTCGCCGCGCCCTTGGCGCTCGAGGTGGAGCTGGCCGCCATGCCGCCCGATGAACGAGCCGCCTTCCAGGCCGAACTCGGCGTCGGCGGGGCCGATCGCGGGGAATTGCTGTGGAAGCTGTTGCGGGTATCCGGGCGGCAAACTTTTTTGACGGCGGGGCAAAAAGAAGTCCGCGCGTGGCTCGTTCGCCGGGGAGCCACGGCGGTCGAAGCCGCCGAGGCCATTCACACCGATTTGGCCAAAGGATTCATCCGCGCCGAGATCATGAACTACCACGACCTGATCCGCGTGGGGAGCGAACGCGAAATGAAGGCCCAGAATCTCGTGCGACACGAGCACAAGGACTACGTCGTCCACGAGGATGACATCTTGCTGATTCGGTTCAGCGGCTGACCCGGCGGAGATTTTTCCCACCTCGGGCTTACGCTTACGCCCGAGGCTCACACGCCGGCGCGTTCATCAACGCACGGCGCCGCGCTATCATCCACGAGCCACCAGCGTATCTTTCGAGCCACCAGCGTAAGCTGGTGGTGGAAAACGGCGCAAAAATATAGGACCGCAATCAGCCACAAACGACAGAATCGCAATTGCGCGGGAATGTTAAATCACGATTACGTAGAGACGACGGAATCGCAGTCAAACGTCTCGCTGATTTTCCACCTCGGGCTTACGCCCGAGGCTCACACGCTGGCACATACAGATCATTGCTCTGGGGGCCTTGCGTCCGCCACGTAGCGATGCGTCCAGGTGTCCGAGCCAGGCCCGCTCCTGATCAATCGAACCGTGCCCCGCCAGCGCAGACCGCGGACCTCCAGTTCCAGCAATCCCTCCGTTCGCCTTAGGATCAAGTACTCTCCCGCGTCCCAGCGAGTGACCGTGCCGCGATTGCCGGAGATCGGGCCCTCGTATTCCAGGTAGATGCGGCGGTGGTCGGGGAGCTTTTGGGCGGGCAAATCGTCCGGGGTGTCGGGAGGCCAGGGAATTGCCCAAGTACAAAGGAGTCCGGCCGTTTCCAACAACAAATCCCAGTGCAATCCCCGCGGAGAATCGTGCTTTAGAATGACGTATCGTGGCATCGGGGGGCTGACTCCGAAGTCACCGTATTCCTGTTCGGTAAATCGCGCATTTTTCTTGACGCGAGAAAACTTCCGTCTTAAAAGGCGGACCTGAAGCGGCGATGTCGAGTTCAACGGCGATATTAGAAGACAGTCTATCTCCAACCTCGGGCCCAGGATATGCACGGTGACGCCCGACCTACGTGTTTTTATGGGCGTCGGCATCGAGGCCGCGACTGATCCTCACCTATTGCGGTGTTCCGTGTGCTGGAATCGTCGCTGCGAATCGGGTTGATTGCGGCTTGTTCCAACTTGTTGTCCCTTGTGGTCGTCAGTCGTTTTCCGTAGCGGTTCTGTGCTTTTCTAATTGGAGGTGCGTCATGAAGCAACGTTCCACGTCGGCAAGGCGGCGGATAATCGCCCGGCACGGGTACCTGTGACGGTGACGGTGATGTATCGTGGTGCCCCCGTGGAGGGTGCGACCGTCACCTTGCACCCGGCCGCGCAGGATGGTAAGCCTGCCTTCGCTACGACGGACTCCCAAGGCCACGCCGTGCTGGGTACCTTTGAGGTGAGCGGCGGCGCGCTGCCGGGCGACTACGCCGTGACGGTGGTCAAGGCCGAGCAGGCCAGCGGCGGGGCGACTCCGGCGGACGAGGGGGGATCCATGCCCGCCGTCGGCCCGGATGGCACACCGCCCCCGGCGCAACCCTCCGGCCCACGCCATCTCTTGCCCGCCAAATACGCCGACGTCAACACGTCTGGCTTGCGGAAAACGATCAACGCAACGGGCAACAACGATTTCACGCTGGAACTGGTCGACTGACGCACAGCGGCTGCCCAAAGCTGTCCCGTGGCATCGGGAAAGGCCCTAGCGTCCGCGCGGCCCTCAGCGGCGGAGGATCGTAGTCCTCCGCGTGGCCGTGACCGGTTGCGGCAAGGCGTCGGCCGACAGCTCGGCCAGAATCTCCACCTCTCCCGGGGCAATCGTAGCGACGGATATCGTGTAGTCGCGACTTTCCCCGGCCGGTAATTCCTCCAGCGGCAAAAAGCGTATCAGACCGGGCTTGAGACCTGTTTCCGCCGGCGTGGGACCGCTCGTTTCCGCGGCATTCCACGCCAAAGCGGGGGGTAATTGGAGCGTCAAGCGCAGGTTTCGCGCCGCCTGGCTCCCCTCGTTGGCAATCCGGAGAGTGATGGTCTTGCCCTTGCCCTGGGTGATGGGTTCGTAGCGATCGAGGATCCGCAGCCCGAGATTGGGGGATGTGGGGCGTTCGCGAATCGTGGCCGTGCCGGGCGCCGCCGGTTGCACCGCCAGGCAGGCGCTGGCTTGACTTAGCGTCCCCGTCGAACCCTCCAGTCTGGCACGGCAGCAGGCATTCGCAGCGCTGGCTACAGCCTTCAATTCTACTTGCCGACGAACGGTTTGGCCGGGAGCGATCTCCGTCAGCGACCACACAATCGACTCACCCTCCACTTGCTGGCCGGCGCTGGCCCGAATGGGTTCAAAGGCTACGTCAAAATCGCAGACCATGCGGACCTGCGACAAGGCCGTCGCGCTGCGGTTCGTGGCCTCCAAGGTAAAAATCCCCAAGCTGCCCAATTCCAAGCGTGAAGGACCCGAGACGCGAAGCTCCACCGGCGAGGCAGCGGTTGGAGGTACTGCCCCCGATGCGTCCCCGGCGCCGGTCGATGATGGTGGCACGGTGACGTTGGGACGGTCGGGACCGGTACTTGCGTTCGTGGGCGGCGCCGGCACCTCTGGCGCGGCGCCGGGAGTGGCAGCCCCGCCCGTGCCCGACCCGGAAGAAGGCGGCGCTGTCGGTGGCGGGGAAATGGTCGTGCCAGTTCCGGTCGGAGCCGGTGGAAGTGCGATTGCCGGACCTCCAGTCGATGGCACGGGCGCGGCGGGGGCGGCGGAGGGCGTGGAACTCCCCCCGGATGCCGCAGGGCTGGTCCCGGTTGCGGGGTCGGCGCCAGTTGCGGGGCCAGTACCGGTTGCGGGGCCAGTGCCGGTCCCCAAGCCGGGCGCACCGTTGCCGGGCGATGCGGCCCCTCCGACTCCTCCGGCCGCTGCCCCGGACGCCGAGGCTTCCAGACAGGCCTGCTGCGAGGCCGCAATCCCGCCCGGACCGGTCACCTGAACCGTATGGCACCAGCGGCCTGGCTGGACCACGCGAAACGTGACACCAATGGACTTGGTCTGGCCGGGTAGGATCGAGCCGGGAAAGTCGCGTTCCACCGACCCTTGGGCAACGCTGTGCTGCAAACCCCGGTCGAAGGTGTCGCGGACCAGTAGCCCGCTCACAGCCGTCTGGCCGCGATTGCTGATGTCGATGATGAAGCTCACGTCCTGGCCGACCAAAGCCCGATCCGGCCCGCGAACTTGGAGGGTTATCTGTGGGGCGCCCACGGTCAGGGTAGCGCAATTTCGGGCGGAGATGCCGCCAGCGCCCTGGGCCGTGGCACAGATCGAGTAGCTGCCTGCCGCGGCGATGTCCATAGCCACATCGAAGTACCGGGTTTCGCCGCTGTTGAGACGGCCGACCTGCCACGATGGCACGCCGTCCGCGAGGGTCGGCGCGGGATTGCCCGAGCGGTAAATCGCCCCCGGCGGCAGGGCCACGCTGAGGCTGACTGCATCGGCCGGCAGACTGCCCGAGTTGTTCACCTCGATCCGGAAGGATTGGGCGCCGGGAGCGGCGGTGCTGGGTCCGGAGACGCGGACATCGAGTTGTGCGCCGGACCAGGTCACGATGGCCGTGCCGCTGCCGACCGTCAATTGTCGGCCGGAGGCCCCTGGGGTGTCGCCCGGCCGAATGATCTGTACGCTAATTCGAGTCGCTCCGGTGGCTGGTTGAGTCTGGTAGATTTCGGCGGCGGCCTGGCCTGCCGAATCGACCGGTACCTCCACCACATTGGTCTGGTTCGCCGCAAAGACCGCGGAGGCCCCATCCACGATCTCATACCGCACCTTCCAACCGGAGCAGGGCGTACCGTCGCGTTGCCGGGTGACCGTGGTGACCAGTTTGTGGCGGGATCCGGCGGGCACGACGGCTGGCCCCGGCAGCGTCCAGTAGGCGTCCGCCCAGTGGATCGTCGCCGTCTGGATGCGGCGATCCCAGCCGTAAACGCAGGGCACGTACACGTTGACGACCGAGGTTCCCTCCACCGCGCTGGTCACGCTGACCCAGGCCTGGCCCGGCCGAACGAGCACGTCGTCCGTGGGGGTGACGGTGCCGCGGGTTAAGCGGAGGTAATCGCGGGTGGTGCTGGTGATGACGAAGCGGTCGGTGACTTTGCGCGGCCGCGTAAAATCGCCGACCAAATAGTCCATGATCCCGGCGCGGTTGAAATCGACGAAGCTGCCCACCCCCGAGTCCGCAAGCGACCATTCCACCCGCTGGTTCGTGAGCATGTACTGGTCCTGGCCGCGAACGCTCGCCACCAGAATGACCTCGGTGCCCACGGATGCGGCGGTCTCCGCGGGAGTGACGGCGAATTCGCTGCAATCGCTGGGTCCGATGCGGCCGGGGACTTCGACGAACGGCCCCACCGTTTCTCCCCCACCCGGGGCCAGAATCTGTTGTCCCGAAGGGTCGATCGCACTCGGCGGGAGCGTGCAGCCTGCCAGCCAGGCGGACAAAACAATCAGAGCGCAGACTCCCCCCCACGAGCCGAGGTAGGCGGCTCGACGACGCGTGCCGGGTTGTGCAACTCGGATCATACCATCAATGAGTTGTTCCCCCCTGCTGTATCGCCTCGATGGCAACTATCGCCTCACCCAGCCGCAACCCAAACGTCGGCCGCCGCCGCAACTCCGTACGGTACGTGGGATGGGTCGGGCACATCGGGCCGCTTGCCAATCCGGGGCTATGCTGACAGGTATTGGGCGGACCGGATGCCAGCCCCTTCGTCCGCTAACGGTTCCATCGTACCCGAAGTCACCCTGGTTTGAGTTCGGCATCATGTCGGCCACATAAACCGAACGAGAATCCGCCGAGCTTGCAGTATGATAGAAAGTTGTCGTTTTTTTCAAAAGATCAGTTTGGAGAGATTGGGACAGTTGGGTGACAAATGCGAGCACTAGTGCAACTCACGACCCACCAGCGTGAGCTGGTGCTGGAGCAAACGCGCACAGAAGAGCCATCAGCATAAGCTGGTGGTGAATAGAAATGTGAGCCACCAGCGTGAGCTGGTGGTGGTTGCACTGCCGGGGCGTGCTCGTCGCTGCTTATTGATTGTAATCGGGCGCCATGAATGGCACAATATGGCTTGACTAAGGGGAGTATCGCCGCGACAGGAGGTCCCGGCGAGAACGGTTCACTCGCATCCGAATTGCTAGGAGGGAAAGCCATGGACACTCGCCATCCGCTGCCCAAGGGAAAGGTTTTGACGCATTGCTGCCCGTGTGGTCACGATCACACGGCATCCCCACAAGGAGTGGAGGGATTGGATCGCAGGGTATTCTTAGGCGGCATGAGCGGGGCCGCCTTGGGTATCGCGGCCTTGAGCGGTCTGAGCTGGGCGAGCGGCCTGCAATCGGCCGAATTGCCTACGCCTCCCCCGCGGAAGCCCCTCAAGGTGAAGCCCGTCTTTTTGTATCAGGTGTACCAAAAAACGCCCCAGACCAGTTGGCGTCCTTGGGGTGGGGTGCAAACCGAGGATGACGCCCGAGTGGAAGTCGCCCGAATCAACGGCGAATTGCAGGCCCTTTCTGGCAAGGCCGACTTCCCCTTGGAAATCGCCCCTTTGACGGCCACACGCAACGCCGGCGAACTGGCCGCCATGCCGGACGTGCAGCAGGCCGACGCCCTCCTCGTTTACGCCTGCGATGGCGATCTCAGTCAGCTCGCGGCCCTCAAGAAGGACACGATCTTTTTCTTGCGGCACAAGTCAGGCCCCGTGTATCTGTATTATGAAATCATCAGCCCGCGATTTCTCCGCCAACACACCGACGAATTGAAGGTGGCGGGCATGGATCACGATGACGTCGTGGTGGATGACTGCGACGAAGTGCTGTGGCGGCTGCGGGCGCTGTGCGGACTGAAGAACACTCGCAACACGCGGATCGTGGCGGTGGGTGGAGCCGGCGGTTGGGCCCAGCCCAGCCAGGTCATCATCGAACTCGTGAAAAAGGTCTGGGGCATGGAGATTCTGGAGGTCAGCTATCCCGACCTGAAAAAGATGATCGAGGATGCCCGGGCCGATTCCGCCGCCATGGCCTTGGCGGAGCAGCGCACGGATGCCTACCTCAGCGATCCCCACGTGAGTATGGAAACGGACCGCGTCTTCCTCCGCAACGCCTTCGTGCTGGAACACGTCTTCCGGAAAATCATGCAGCAGGCCGACTGCCGGATGATTACGGTGCTGCATTGCATGGGCACCATCATGCCGGTGGCGGAGACCTCCGCCTGCATGGTCCTCAGCACGCTGAACGACGGTGGCTACCTGGCCTTCTGCGAGTCCGACTTCGTGCTGATTCCGGCGGGAATCCTCATGGCCTCGATCTCGGGCAGGCCGCCGTTCATGAATGATCCCACGTATCCGCACCAGGGCGTGATCACGCTGGCACATTGCACGGCGCCACGTAAAATGAATGGGAAAGACGCCGAGCCGGTCCGCGTCATGACGCACTTCGAGTCGGACTACGGAGCCGCCCCCAAGGTCGAGATGAGCAACGGCACGGTGGTCACGAACATTCTGCCGGACTTCAAGTCGCAGCGTTGGGTGGGGCTGTTGGGCGAGATCGTGGCCCATCCCTTCCTCCCCATCTGCCGCTCGCAGATCGACGTGGCCTTTAAGTGCGATAGCAATCTGCTGGCAGAGAGAATGCCGGGTTTTCACTGGATGACGATCTACGGTGACTATTTGAAAGAGGCGGCCTACGCGGCCAAGCGGGTGGGCATTCAGGTGGAAATCCTCGGCTGAAGCGAAGCGTCACCGCGAGGGCGGCGGGGCCGAACGAAATACGGATTCCCGATAGCGCACCGATGATACCACGCGGCGAAGACCAGCACGGACCGCATCTGTCGCCCTCGCGATTCTTTCCGCCCGCTCAAACGGCGTCGCCCGAGGGCATCGTCGCGCTGGGCGGCGACCTGCGCGCCGAGCTGCTCTTGGACGCCTATGCCCACGGGATCTTCCCCTGGCCCGCCGACGAAACTTCGCCCATCATCTGGGCCTCGCTGGACCCCCGCGCCATCTTCGAGTTCGACCGCATCCACATCCCCCGGCGCCTCTTGCGACTGTTGCGCCAAGGCCGTTTCCAGGTCACTTGCGATAGAGATTTTGCGCGGGTCATTCGCGAGTGCGCCACCGCCGGCTGCCGCGCCGATCAGACGTGGATCACCTCGGCGATGATTCGGGGGTATAGGCGGTTGCATCGGCTGGGCTTCGCGCACAGTGTGGAAGTGTGGGAGGGCGAGCAACTGGTCGGTGGCGTGTACGGCGTGGCCCTGGCCGGATTGTTCGCCGCCGAGTCGATGTTCCATACCCGCTCCAACGCCTCGAAGGTCGGGCTGCTGCACCTCCTGTTTCACTTGCTGGCCAAAGGTTACCGGTTGGTCGATATCCAGATGCTGACGCCCGTGACGCAGGCCCTGGGTGCCCGCGAAATCTCTCGCAATGACTATCTGCGGCGCCTGGCCGTGGCCCTGCAATGTGCGGCTGAATTCGGGACGGAATTGGACCTCTCCTTGGCTCCCTGGCGCGGATAGTCCGACAGGGCAACGTCCGCCCGATTGCAGGATGTGCCCAGCATATCTTGCGGATCGCTCTGTCCCGTCACCGCAACATCAACTCTGGCTCATCCCCCCGAAGCTCAACCTGTCTCATTACCGCCTGTCTCACTACCGCAACATCAGCTAGGTCTCATCACCGCAACATCAATGCTGCCCTGTCACCGCAAGATCGAGATGTTGCGCCACGCCAACAATTGCGCTGTCGTAATAAGGCGGGGCGAGCGTGGCCTTTCCGTCCCCGACCGCCCACAATAAAATCAAGTTTTCCCCACCACGGCGGCGCGATCGCCGCGATCCGCCTCCCGCCGCGCGTCCCTTGGACCGGGCGGCGTCGCGCATCGTAGTGATATCACTCGGTGGGGAACCCTTTCCACCCGCAGTCTCCCATCGAGGTGATTCATGGCAGAAAAAAAGCTCTTGCGCGTGGCGGTCATCGGGGGCGATGGCACCGGTCCCGAGGTCACGGCGGAATCGGTCAAGGTTCTCAAGGCCGTGGCCCGCCTGGAGAATTTCGACATCCAGTTCCGGGAATTCGACTTGGGTGGTGAACGATACCTGAAGACCGGCGAGGTCCTGCCGGAGTCGGTCTTTCAGGAAATCAAGACCTTCCCTGCCATTCTGCTGGGCGCCATCGGGCATCCCCAGGTGCCGCCGGGAGTCCTGGAACGCGGCCTGCTCCTCGAGCTGCGCTTCCGTCTGGATCAATACATCAACCTCCGACCGGTGAAGCTCTATCCGGGGGTGGAAACGCCGCTCAAGGGCAAAGGCCCCAACGACATCGACTTCGTCGTCGTCCGCGAGAATACCGAGGACCTATACACCGGTGTTGGCGGATTCTTGAAGAAGGGCACGCCAGACGAAGTCGCCACGCAAACGGCGATCTTCACGCGAAAGGGGTGCGAGCGGTGCATCCGCTGGGCCTTCGAATATACCCGCAAACGCAACGCCAAAAAGCGGCTTACCTTGGTGGCCAAGACCAACGTCTTGACCTTCGGCCACGACCTGTGGTGGCGGACCTTTCAAGAGGTCGCCAAAGAGTACCCGGACATCCAGACCGACTACAACCACGTGGACGCCTGCTGCATGTGGATGGTCAAGAATCCGGAATTCTACGATGTGATCGTCACGACCAATATGTTCGGCGACATCATCACCGACCTGGCCGCGATCTTGCAAGGCGGGATGGGCGTGGCCGCGGGGGGGAACCTCAATCCGGATCCCGGCGGGACCAGCATGTTCGAGCCGATGGGGGGCAGTGCTCCCAAATACACCGGCAAGGGCGCCATCAATCCGATCGCCGCCATCGCCGCCGGTGGGATGCTGCTGGAACACTCCGGCTTCGAGGCCGCCGCCGCCCGAGTTCACAAGGCCATTCAGGTCGTGACCGGCACCAAGATGAAGAGCCAGGCGGCGGGCAAGATGGGCTACTCGACCTCCCAGATCGGCGACCTGGTCGTCGAGGCCCTGCACACGGTTTGATTTTCCGCTCGTGGAACCTGCGCGGTGTCGCGCCGCATCGACCACGACATCGCGGGGTTCCCAGGAACAATCCGCGGCTGCGGGCAGGGCGTTTTTACACGCGCGTAAAAACGGCCCGTGTTGCGCACGATTCCACCCGTGGACGGTTACGATTTTCCCCGATGAGGCGCCCCGATGAGGCGCAGGGAGCGGGCTGGCCGGAGCGCCCCGTGCCTCGGGCCTTGCGATTCCGACCGCGGTTCATGGCTTACGCGCTGTCCGCGACCGCATCGTTCGGGCGGCGTTTCGCGATTGACGAGTCGGTGGGGGCTGCCCCTTTGCCTTCCGAAGCCCCGGCCTCGCTGCCATGGTTGGGATCAGCCTGCGTGGTGGCAAACACGTCTTCCCTTCGCCCGATCCAACCGCGACGGTAAAAGGTGTACATCATCCCCGCCGCCACGAGCAGCATCAAGCCCAGGGCGAAGGGATATCCCCAGGTCCATCGCAACTCGGGCATATTCCACGGTGAGACGTCGGGATCGAAATTCATCCCGTAAACGCCGGCAATGAAGCTCAGCGGAATGAACAGCGTGGCCATCACGGAAAGCCATTTCATGACCTCGTTCATGCGGTTGCTGATCAGCGAAATGCAGTAATCGCGGAGGTCGGCGCACATTTCCCGATAGGTCTCGATCAGTTCCACGATGGCCGTGACGTGGTCGATGCAGTCGCGGAGATGGAGGCGGGTATCGGGGCTGAGGAAACGATCCTGGCGGGCCAGCGCCTGCAAGGCGTCGCGGTGCGGCCAAACGGCCCGCCGCAGAAACAGCAATTCCCGCCGTAGATCGTGAATGGCGTGCAGCACCGAACGCGGATCGGAAGTCGCCGCCTGCTCGTCGATCACGTCGATACGGTCTCCAAACTGCTCGAGAATCGGAAAGAAGGCGTCCACCGTCAAGTCCAGGAGCGAATAGGCCAGATAGTCGGCGCCCGCCGCGCGGAGCGACGAGCTGGGGTCGCGGAGTCGATTGCGGACCAAGTAAAAGGCATCCCCCGGTCGCGGTTGAAAAGTGACCAGCAGCCCCTTGCGCAGGAACATGCTGATCTGCTCGGTTTCCAGCCCGTCGCGGATGTGCGGCCAGCGGGCCACGATGAACAGCCAGTCTCCGTACTCCTCCACCTTGGCGCGTTGGTGCGAGTGAATCACGTCCTCCAGGGCCAAAGCATGGAGGCCGAGGGTTCGGCCGATCTGCGCCAGCATCACGGCGTCGCCCGTCCCGTCCACGTCGATCCAGGTGGTGCCCGCCTCTGCGGAGGGAGGCAGGTCTTCCACCCGAGAAATCCTGCGCTCCGTGCAACTCTCGGCGTCGAACACGGTGCATGTGATGCGGAGCGGCCCGGCGGCAGGTTCCGAGACCAGAGTGCCGGGCGGCGCCCCCGGCGGCGTGCGACGGTGGAAGCCGTGGCGGCGAGACTTGGCGGGGCCTTGGCGACGATTCTTGGGTTTCATGGCAGCCGTCCCGGGGCGAATAACCGAAGTGCAACAATCGACCGCGCTGTCCCTGAGAAAGACGTCCTGCGATCGTTGACGCTTGAGCCTTCCCCTCGCTCCCTTTCCACGCGGTTCACGCAGTTCTCCAGCGCAGGGTTGTGTTCTTGTACCTCGACATCGTGTGCTGATGGGGCATGACGCCTCGCAACCTGCGCCGGGCGCATCATGCCATCAGGCCGACGGTGCCCTGTACTATTCTTCGCTGTATCCTGCAACTCTGATTATTCTCACGCCGTGCTCGCAATGCGATTGCCTCGCACAGCCGTACCTTCAAAAGCGGTACCGCACAAAGATGCCTGCGTCAATCCTGGACAACGATATCCGTGTCAATCTTGGACAAAGATACCTGCGTCAATTTTGGTTACAGCCCAGCCGTGAACGGTTACTCCTTGCCGCCCGCCCAGCGACTGATTCTAATGGGGAGGTACCCACTCCGGGCGAAGCCGGGCGTTCTCGGCCGGGTCGCGGGGCACATGTCCTGGCAGCCCGCCGCAATCCGACCACCCGCCTGCCGATAGTTCACTCTTAACCGCATCGTGAGGTACCCCCATGCGACGCCGCGAAGCGATCCAGCTCGTTTCCAGTTCTTTCCTGGCCTTGGCCGCCGGATCGATGCCCAAGCTCCTCGCGCAGGAAGCGAAAAAGAAGAAGATTCTCTTCTTCACGCGGAACGTGGGCTACTACCACGAAATTGTCCAACGCAAGCAAGGCCAGCAACTCAGCTTCGGTGAGCAGCGCTTGGTGGAGATCGGCGGCGAGATGGGCGTGGAGGTCGTCTGCACGAAGGACGGTCGGGTCTTCGATCAGGACCTTTCCCAGTACGACGCCTTCGCCTTCTACTGCAACAATGACCTGACGCAACCGAATGACGCCGGCGAACCGCCGATGACGGCCGCTGGCAAAGCCCGTCTGTTGGCCACCATCGAGGACGGCAAGGGCTTCATCGGATTCCATTCCACCTGCGCCTGCTGGCGGACGCCAGGAGAGCCGTATGCCAACGTCCCGCAAGAGAAACTCGATCCCTTCCTGCGGATGCTGGGTGGTGAGTTCGTCGTGCATGGGCCGCAGCAAGAGGCCTCGCTGGCGATCACCTCGCATCGCCTTCCGCCCATCGCGCCGCTGGGTTTGGGAGAGGTGATCGCCTTCTTCGACGAATGGTACTGCATGAAGAACTTCAACCACGACATGCACGTCATCCTGGTGCAAGAGACGCGATTCCTGAAAGGCGATTGCTACCGCCGCCCGCCGTTCCCCTCCACCTGGGCGCGGCGCCAAGGCAAGGGCAACGTCTTTTTCACGTCCATGGGACACACCGAGGACGTGTGGACCAGCCCACTCTTCGCGGTCTTCGTCACCGCCGGCATCAATTGGGCGGTCAAAAACGCCGATCCCGACTTGCCAGCCAACTTCGAGAAGGTCGTTCCCCACGCGGATATCCTGCTCGACAAGCTCGCGCCGCAGGAACAGCCCGCGCCGTAGGCTCCATGCCCGAAGCCCCCTCTCCAGCCTCCGCGATGGCCTTCATGTCGTGCTTCGCGGCCGGAAGAGCCAGTGGGATTATGTGCGATGGGCCAAGGCGGTGGCGCGGGCCTCGTTGCACAATCCCAACCTGACGCCGTGGCTGATCGATGATTGCGACGGCAACCTGGGCTTCTTCGGGTTGTTTTTCAGGCGGTGGCGATTCTGACCAGCCGTTTTACGAATTCGGCCAGATCGTCGAAGATGGTGTAGACGACGGGGATTACCACCATGGTGAGCCCCACGGTTAGCCCCATGGCTGCGACGACCCCCAGCGGGCTCATCCGTTCGAGACCGACGGCCATTTCGAACACCGGCGGGATCAGGCCGACGATTGTGGAGACGGTGGTCATCAGGACGGGACGCAATCGCAGCCGGACGGACTGAACGACGGCTTCGTTGCGTTCCATGCCCGCGGCCCGGGCTTGGAGGATGAAATCGAGTAGCAGGATGCTGTTGTTGACGATGGTGCCGGCCAGGAGGATCATGCCCGTCATGGCGGGCTTGCATATGGGCTTGTCGAACAGGAGCAGGCCCCAGAATCCCCCGGCCACGGCCAAGGGGACGGCGGCCATGATGGTGACGGGG
>DYLS01000140.1 GCA_020721965.1 Blastopirellula marina
AATGACAAGGGGAGGGGGCGTTCTGCCATGACGAGAACCCCTGTGAACGACTACGTAATTTCGCAGCGTCTCGGGCTGATCCAGGTACAGGTGTCGGCCTTCCTCCAAGGCCCGATACGGGGAATGGGGAGAGCCGAACCACACCACCGCTAGGAAGGGTCGGCCATCGGCCGCCGCGGCGCGAATGAACTCGGATGCCGCCTGGGCCGCGATGATGGAACTGTCCCCCTGCTTGCGGACGACCTTGCCTTGATCGCTCATCAGCGGGTCGAGGTCGTAGAAGTTGGGGGTAGAGAGCCAGTGATCGAAGCCCATGGCCCCGGGCGAGACGCGACTGCCTTTCCGTACCGACCCAAGGTGCCATTTGCCAAAGTGGCCGGTTGCATAGCCAGCCTGTCGTAGCAGTGCGGCGATGGTTACCTCGTCAGGCCGCAGGGTATGTCCCCATGAAAAGCACCCGAAGCGGTTGGGGTGTCGACCCGTGAGGACGCTACCACGAGTGGGAGAACAGACGGGCGCGGCCGCATAAGAGCGATCCAATCGCAATCCTTCCCGGGCCATCAGGTCGAGGTTGGGTGTCTTTAGGACGGGATGGCCGTTGTAACCCACATCGCCCCAACCTTGGTCGTCCGCCATGCACAGTACGATATTCGGTGGTGGTGCAGGGCTTTCGCCGCTTGCCCGAGAGGCCGTGCCAAGAACGGTTAGAGCAATCAGGCATATCAGGCCGCCACGCGATCCAATCGCAGAGAAGGATGGCGGCGTCCAACGATTCGAGCGGTAGTGAGTTTTGCGCATGACAAAGTGCCTCCCCAGGGAATGAGTAAGTTCGCTTGTGGGGCCCTAGCGTGTGAATTGTGGTTTTGCCTCATGGGCGAATGTTCCATTCTGGTCCCTTGAGCGAAGAGGTTATGCCGATCCCACACGCGGCCGGTTGGGTATTGGATGGTGGGATTGGCGGGGCGTGAGCCAGCTTGAGTGGAAACCGGCAATATCTGGCAATCTCCTTGTAGCCGATCATGGTGCCATTCTCGCTCCCTGTCAAGCGATCTAGCGGGGCGGTTTTGGGAAGGAATCGTTTGGGGTGTCGGCGCAATCTGTAGCAGACGGCTGGTGACGTGGAGCCGCAAGGGGGGAATGCCTCTGGCCGTTACGGGACTTGCGATTACGCTATTTGGCTATTTAATGGGGTATCCGTGAGACGGTGAAAACGGAGGAGACGCCGTGGCTCGCACAATAGCTCGTACAATAGATTGGGGGCAAGGATAGAGTGGGGGCGGATAGGGGGATAAGGATAGAGTGGGTGCCTGGCACGGATAAAATGGGAGCATACCTAAGCGCCCTGCCGGATGGGGCTTTCGGTGTGCCGCACAGCGACCGCATTCCATGGGTTGGGGTACAAAACCTACGACTGCCAGAGCGCGTGATGATTACTTCGGTGCAAAGTCCGCCTGATTCCATGATTTGCGCAGCGCAGATGGGGAGGCACGTATGTCTTATCACCAAAGATGTTGTGGCCAAACTTACAACCGTCCAGTGTAGTACGAAAGACCTCTTGAATACGATGCAATCTAGCCCATCAGAGGGGTGTTCAACATTGGCTGCCGACTCGGAGAAAAGGGAACGGTGGGGTTCTGGGACGGCCGTCAAGACTCCAGCCTCCCACGTTGAGAACAAGGATTCGTGGATATTCGGGGCCACCTGGGCCGTGCGGTGGGCTCTCAAGCACGGCTACCGCATGTTGCGCCGCTTAGTGATCGCCGTAGTCGGGTTTTCCGTTCTCTTCGTCGGCTTGTTAATGGTCATTGGGCCCGGACCGGCGGTGATCGTAATCCCGCTCGGACTGGCGATCCTGGCTATCGAATTTCGTTGGGCACGGCGATTGCTTCAGTATGTGAGACAACACCTCCAATCGGGGATGCAGGAGTTCGCCCGCCGCACCGGCCTGAACAACAAGGCAAGCAAAACGGGCGCGGCGGATGCAGCGATCACCCCGGCGGAAAAGTTCGCGGGGGGAGACGAAGAGGGACGCTCCTCGCCGTGACTGGACGCAACGTGCAAATCGTTTGCCTCATATTTGCGTTAGGTTGCCTGCGATTCCAGCAATCGGTTGCTGGCGATCTCTACAAAAACTAGGTGGCCTACTCTCATTGCACGCGCCCATTAAGGTACGATATATAGTATTGATAGCGGCATCCAAACGCAACATATAGTGGCGTGCAATGGCGGTGGGGCACCACGCAACAAAAAGTGCCGAGGGAGCTTTCTCCCTCGGCACGCGAATGCGTTCGAAAAGTGTGCGAATTAAAAGAGAAGTTTCGAATCAAACGCAAATTGCTAATCAGGTCGGATCCGATCAGAAATCGCCGAGCGTGGAGAAGCACGCCGTCCGTTCGACATCATTCATACTTGATGCTGCACCCGAAGGCCTTGGTGTGCGCCGCGGGTGGGGTCTTGCCCGCCAACAAGGCGTCTAGCGATTCTCGCAAATAGTGCCGTTTGACTGCCTTTTCTTTGATATTGTCATCGATGGCACCGACGTAGGCGACTTTGCGATCTTGATCCAAGACGAAGATGTGCGGAGTTACCGCCGCGCCATAGTCCCGGCCGATTTTCTGCGTGGAGTCGTAGAGGTACGGGAAATTGAACCCCTTCTGTTGTGCTCGAATTTTCATCTGATCGAGCCGATCCGCGGGGAGATTGTTCACGTTGACCGCCACAACTTGAACCCCCTTATCCTGATAGTCTCGCTGGAGGGCCACCAGGCGATCTTCGTAGGCGACCGCGACGGGGCAGTGATTGCAGGTAAACGCCAGAACGATGATCTTGGCCTTGGCGTAGTCCGCCAGAGAGTGCTTCTCATCATCGATCCCGATAATGCCGGACCAGTCGGGCGCTTTGGCCCCAACCTTGATTTCCTCGGCGACGGCACACGAGACGGATGCAAAAGCTCCCAGCGTCAGTAAGCTACCCAGCACCATCACGCTCAACTTCTGATACATGAACATCACCTCCTCTTTCGCAACCAAAAAGCACCACTGTGACAGAAACCCGTTGAACCTGCACCAATCCGCAAACGCTCTGAGCAAACGCACTGAGCAGTTGTTTCGTTTTCGGAGACCGGTGGCGGCTGGTCGTTGCCGTACTTCGCCCCCGGCTTCCCGATCTCTCGCATGGCTGGATCGGGGTCGAATGTCGGAGTGTATTTTGGGGGCGTGTGGTGTGTTAGGCAATCCCGCCAAAAGGTGGGTTGAATCCTACCTCTCCTGGCCCGGGGCCTCGAAAATTGATGGAACTGATCGTCCAGTCGCGGTGCGGACGGGCAAGGGTGCGGCGAAGTCGGCGTCCAGACCGTGCTTCACGGTCCATCTCAACCGTTGGCTGGGTCACCATTGGCCGGTCACAATGTCCCGGACGCTGGATATCCCGCGCGATCGGGCGTCAGTTTACGACCTTCTCGGAGGTAATGTCTCCTCGTGAAGAGACGGTAATCTCTCGCAGGGGTACGCTGGCGGGGTTGGCCGCCTGGTGTGCCGCTTCCGTGATTCGCACCAGCCCGCCGCAACACGGGACGGACATGCGGACGACGGTGAGGGACCGGATTCCCCCGTGGAGCATGATGGCCGCCAACTTTTCGCTATAGCCGTGGGTGTTGTCGAGCTTAGGACAGGCTGTCAGGCACACGCCGCCGCGGACGAACCGCTCGTGAAAGTCCATCACCGCAAAGGGGACGCAATTGGCCACCAACAGCACGTCCGCGCCGCGAAAAAAGGGAGCGGTAGGGGAGACCAGGTGTAGCTGGACGGGCCAGTTGTTCAGCCCTGACCCGGACGGTTTTGTTCGGCCCTCTTCCTCGCCCGCCTCAATGGGACATGCGATCGGGAGGGCGGAGGATACAGAAGTCGGCCCGGTGCTGATTCTGGAAACAGCGGCAGGGTTCGGCCAAGCTTCGCCCGGGCAGGCGTGCTGGGCCTGCCCCTGGACCAAGCGTTCGTCGAAGGTGCCGGCCTCGCGCTCGGTGATGGTGATAGCGCCTTTCGGGCAGTGACCCAGGCACGCCCCCAAACCGTCGCAAAGGGCGTCGGCCACGAGCCGAGCCTTGCCGTTCACGATGCGGATGGCCCCCTCGGCGCATGAGGGGATGCACTCCCCACAGCCATTACATTTGTCTTCGTCGATCTGGACGATCTTCCTGATTGGCATTTGGATCGCACCTTCCGGTCGAAGCAAGCCGAGGCCCAAGACTGCGGAAGAAGCCTCTATCGCCGATATCGCTTGTTGCGGTCAGCGGTTACGCGAATCACCACCCGAATCCGCTGGCACCCCTTTCGTTGCATACGCCCGTCACATCAACGGAGCTGTGGCTGTGTCGAATTCGCGACGCTATTCGGTAGGATTCACTAAGATACGGCAATTACGATACATCAAATTGTACAGGCAAATCCCGACAAATAAAACAACCGATATAAGTAACCGTTCAGGGGTCAGCCATAAGGGAAGAGAATTGTGAAACAACGAGGGTTGTCTAAATGCTCCAGATGGTTGTTCACAGGTTATTTGGTCCGCAAGGGACGCAACTTGGAACTACTGAGTTTGGAACGGACTGTCATTTCGACGAGCGCCGGCAGTGTCACCGCGATGAGTACAGAAGTGTCATTTCGACGAGCGTCAGCGAGGAGAAATCTTAACCCAAACTTCCCCCTGCTAACTGGGGGTAACAACAGTAAGTGATTTCACGGCAACGATTCGGGCGCATCAAGCACCCTGATCCTCCCACCGTTTTCTGAGTACAAGGCGTATCACGCAACTCCATGCTGGACAAGAACTTATGCAAAACCGTTGCATGACTACAGCACGCAGCACAAAGCAACAGGAAGTCGTGATCCAGTAATGATTTACGCAAGGATACGTCCAGGAACTTTGGGCTAAGGGTGTTTCTCGCTTTTGGCCTCGTTTTGAATGGCGACCGGACACCCGTCGGGCAGCCCGTAACCTCCACTTGTGGCTACCACGTCCCCGGGGGTAAGTCCTTCCAGAACCTGGATTTCGGCGCGGGCTTGGCGTCCCAAGGTTACTGCCACCTCGTAGGCCTTGCCGTCGCGAATGACGGTGACAACCGGCGTCCCCTCGCGATCGGCCACGGCAACAGCCGGGATGATGGTCGCATCTTTCAACGGCGAGAGCCACACGCGCACGCGGCACGCGAAACCTGGCCGCAGAGTCCTCTGGGGATTATCGACTAACCCAAAGACTTCGATGTCGCCCGTGGTTGGATCGGCCTCGGGATTGATCCTCGCGATCTTACCTGGCATCGACTCCCCGAGTACGGATACTTCCACCCGGCTACCGATTTGGATGTCGGATTGGTAGGCACTAGGTACACGAACCTGCGCGAAAAGTTGGGAAAGATTCATCACGGTCGCCAAGGATGTACCCGGTGTGGCCAGGGTTCCGACCCGGGCAGTCAATCGCGTCACGGTGCCGTCGATGGGACTTGTGATGTTGCATAATTCTACGTTCAGCCGGGCCGCAGCGAGATCAGCCTGAGCCGCCGCCAATTCAGCTCGGGCCTGGTCGATCTCCTCCTTGACGGGACCTTGCTCCACGAGCTTGGCATGGGCCTCGGCCGCCGCCTGGGCTGCAACGGACGAGTTGAGCGAGGCGGCGAGATGTGTATACTGGACGGGCGACAACTCCTTTCTGTCCACCAAGGGCTTCAGGGCTTCCAGTTGTAGGCGGAGGGCGTCCGCGGCGTACTTGGCCTTTTCCGCCTCTTGTTTGGCGACCTCGATTTCCGCGGGCAGACTCCCTCGCAAGAGGCGATTCAGGGCGGCCGACTTCTGGTCCATCAGGGCGACTGTCCTACTGTATTCTATCTCTGCCTGCCGGCTATCGAGGCGAACGAGGGTGTCGCTGGCATGGACCTCGCTGCCCTCCACCACCAACACCTGGTCGATCCTCTGATTGATCCAGGACGCGATCGTGGCCGTCTCTTCGGGAATTACCACCAGTGTTCCCAGCAGGTCCACGGACGGATCCAGCGTTCCCGACCTGGCGGTGGCTGCGGTGACCGGCACGGGCGTGATCGACGGGGCGACCGGATCGCCCTCGTCGGAAGGGGCTTGCCGACAACCAACCGTTACGCCGAGAAGGAGGCCCACCAGAGCGAGGCCCATGGCGAGCGCAGGTACCAGTCGTAGACGTTTCACGTCTGTCACCTCTCTCACTGCGATGTCGCCGGCGCGGGATTCGCGGCCGGGGCTGCCGATTTGTCAAGTCGTAACAGGCGAAGCATCAAATAATAAAAGACCGGCGTTGCTAGCAGAGAAAGAGCCAGCGACATGAACAGCGCGCCGATCACACCGATGGCCAAGGGACGGAGCATGTCCGCTCCCGCGCCAACCCCGTAGGCCAGCGGGAGAAGCCCCAGGAACGCGGTCAGCGATGTCATGAGCACGGGCCGCAGACGCCTCCGCCCGGACTGCACCACGGCCTCCAGAGTCGAAAGCCCACGCTGCTGCAAATGCTCCACATAGTCCAGCATAAGGATACCGTTTTTGGCCACGATGCCCACGCCGATGATCGCTCCCAGAAAGGAAACGATGTTCAACGAGGTCCCGGTAATCCACAGCGCAGCGATCACCCCAAAGAGGGCCAGCACCGCACCCACAACGATGGCCAGTGGTTTTAGGAACGATCGAAATTCGATCAACAGGACCGTATATACCAGGAGGATGGCCGTAATCAAGACGATCGCCAGGTTTTGAAACGACTCTTGCTGTTGCTGATACAGGCCACCGTATTCCAACGAAGTACCTGGCGGAAGCGAAATGGTTTGAGCGAGCTTGTTTTGAATGGCGGCAATCCCGCGGCCCAAATCCACGCCTGAAAACCGCGCCGAAACCGCCACCAACTGGCGAAGGTCTTCCCGGTGCATTTCCAGGATGCCGGGTTCGTGGCTGACCCGAACTACGTCATGGAGCGGGATGGAGAGTTGGGGATCGACTCGCAAGGGTTGAGAACCGATTTCCTCAGGTCCCAGTGGGGACCGTGCGTCTAACATCACGCGGACCCCCACGTGGCGGTCGCCCTCCAGGATTTCGGAAGACACGCTTCCTAACAGGGCGGTTTGGATCGAGTCGCCGATGCTGCGGGGCGTCATCCGGTCACGGGCCGCGGCGGCCGTGAGCACCTGGAACCGCCGCGACGGTCCGGCTACCACCAGCCCGTCATTCACGTCCACGACTCCAGGAATCTGCTCAATCGTCTTGGCGATCTCGGCGGCCTTCGTTTTTAGCAGCAAGGTATCGGTCGAAAAAATCTTGATCTCCACAGGATCGGGAGACCAGGTGAGGTCGCCAATCAGGTCGCTGAGCACGCCGGGAAATTCGGTATGCAATGCCGGAACGGCTCCATGGACCTTGTGGCGAATCTCATCGATAACTTCCGATGTGCTGCGGTTCCGGTGGGGACGGAGCTTGACCAGAAAGTCGCCTGTATTAGGCTCGGCAATGGCTAACGCCAGCCGCGCGCCGGTTCGCCGCGAGAAACTCTCGACCTCCGGCGTTTCCAGCAGAATCTTCTCCACGGTACGCAGCATGCGATCGGTTTCACTCAGGCTCGTGCCGGGTCGCGTCCAGTAGTCCAGCACGAAGGCCCCTTCGTCCTGGGATGGCAGGAAGTCGGTTTCCAGACGCCCATACAGCCAGATACCGGCCGCCACGACAAGGGCCATGCACGCGATGGCCAGCAGCATGTGTCGTAGCGCACGGCGGACGAGCCACTCGTAGAGCCAAATGATCCGTCGCAGCAGCGGCCCGCCTTGCGCTAGTTCGTCCCGGGGACGACCGCCGTGGCGGCGGATGAGTATCGCGCCAGTGACCGGGGTCCACGTTACCGCCAAGAGCAACGATGCCAGCAGGGCGAAGACCATGGTCAATGCCAAGGCTCGGAAGAAGACTCCCGCCACGCCGGTGAGGAGGGCCAGTGGCAGGAAGACGACGACAGGCGTGAGTGTGCTTCCGACCAGCGGAAGACCGACGTCGTGGATTGCCGCGACCACGGCTTCCGACGGCGTCAACCCCGCTTCGACTTTGGCATAGATGGCCTCGACCACCACAATGGCGTCGTCGATCACCAGGCCGATGGCCGCGGCAATCCCGCCTAGCGTCATCAGGTTGAAACTCATGCCGAAGACACGCAGACCGATGAGCGTAAAGAGGACGGTCACAGGAATCACCGCCGCAGCCACAAATGTCGTGGCGGGACTGCGCAGAAACCCGTAGAGCACCAGCACGGATAGCACCAGGCCGATGATGATGCTCTCCCAGACACTGCGAACGCCTTCCCGCACGAACAGCGACTGATCGTAAAAGAAGGCCGTGCGGACGTCCGGCGGCAGTTCCGCCTTGATCCGATCGAGTTCCTTGCGGAGCGCGTCCGCGATCGCCACGGTGTTGCCGTCCGGTTGGCTGTACACGTTCAGCAACACGGCGGGTTGCCCATCGGCCGTTACAATGTTGTATTGCGGAGCTTGCCCCGGGCGAACCGCCGCCACATCCCCCAATCGTAGCGGTGAAACGCCCTCCCACTTCAGAACCACCGACTCGATCTCTTTCGGGGTGCGCAATCGGTTGTCAACGACATTCAGGTAGAGCTGGTGCTGAGCTTCGGACATCCCGGCCGGGACAAACAGGTTGGTGTCGGCCAGGGCCTGGCTCACCTGGGGCAGGGACAGACGATGCGCGTCAAGCTTGACCGGGTCGACCACCACGTGATACTCTGGCACGCGGCCGCCCACGATGGAGGCCCGGGCCACGCCTCGAATCCGGAGCAATCGCGGATAGACGTCATAGCGAGCACGCTCCCACAGTTCGGTGAGGCTCCGCGTCTTGCTGGTCAGACTGATGCCGACGACGGGAAAGGCCGAAAATGTCAGGCGGTACGCCGTGACTTGAGCCTCGGGCGGCAGCGTGGCGAGGATTTGGGACAACCGGCCCAGCACGTATAGTTCGGACTGGACCATGTCGGTGGACCAGTTGAAGAAGACGTTCACTTCCGCTGATCCCCGCCCCGTGGCCGAGCGGATATTCACAACGCCGGGAATGTCCTTCATCGCCTCTTCGACAGGACGGGTGACGCCAGCCATCATTTCGTCGGCGGGCATCACCCCATTGTCGATGAGGATGACAACGCGAGGGAAATCGGTTTGCGGGAAAACAGATGCCGGCATGGTCATGCCCGCATACGCCCCCGCCAGGCAGAGAATGACCGCCAAAAAGAGGATCGCCCTGCGATGGCGAAGCACTGCCGTGCCCCAGCCTTGACGCAACAATAAGGGGGAGACCTCGCCGTTCGAGCTGTCACTCATGGCTGCGGAGCCTCTGGGTCCCACGTGAGCAGGTTGGTAGGAGGGATGCCGGTTGCCGCCGTCACTTCGGCAGCAGCCTGGGTCAACTCGT
>DYLS01000141.1 GCA_020721965.1 Blastopirellula marina
AAAGGATCAACTCGCTTCGTCCCCAACTCATACGACAGCGCAGGGTTCCTTGCGTGGGTCAACATCTTGTGCTGGTGGGACACGGCGCCCTGCAACATACGCCGGGCACATCATGCGATCCGGCGGACCTGCGCCGTAGGACTCAGGGGTGTGCCGGTTCTTGAGCCGGCGTCAACCGGGGATCGTCCAAGTCCAAGCGGTAAAGAATCTGATTGTAATCGTATCGCGCCGTGACGGCGGGATGATCGGCAAACTGCTGCGTATAGGTGGCCTCGAAAAACAAAGCGGGTGAGCCTTCGGGAGTAAATTCGAGATGCATCGCCGGATTGTAAAACGTGTAATTATCGTGGATAACGATCTTGACTGCGGCGCCCCATGGACCCGTCGGCTGGTCGGCCTCCGCATACCATAGCTCGCCAAACGCGGAAGGCTCGCCAAATCGCTCCATAAACACTGCGACCCAACGTTTTCGCCACGGGTGCCATCCCATGGCCCCGCTGTGAGGCACGACTTTGCGTCGGTGCTCGGAATCCCAAAGAAATTCGGGCGTCGTGAGCGTCACCCATTGATCGGGATCCTGCCAAGCCTCGAATGTGGCGGGACAGCGCAGACTGGGGAATGGGTCGCCAAAGAGAGCCCATTCCTCGCCCGACTCGTCTTTCCAGACCATCGCGTGTCCCTTTGGTAAGACAGCCGGCTCCGGATCATCGTTCCCCGCCTTCTCCCAAAGCACACGCAGCGGGATAAATTGTTCCTCCGCATCGTCCCACACGGCCAGGCCCCAACGATACGCCTCCAAGGGGGGTCGGATCTTGGCATACGTGCACACCAGCCTTTCTTGTCCATTCTGGTCTCGTAGGTTGGCAACGCCGGTGACCCAAGTCGGTCCCTCGCCCGGCATGGGCGCTACGGCCTTCGGTCGCCCCGCCGCATCCCGAAACACCTCGTACCGTACCGCGAGGGGCGGACGATCGAACCGCCCCGGGACGAGATCCGTTATGGCGCCCGTGGTTTGGAACATGCCCAAAGGGTAATGCGGCACCATGGTATCGCCCCAGAACCAATACAGCCTGCCGTGATAGCTGGCCGTTTGTACGCTGTCGCAGCCAAGGATGCCGGTTTCGAAATCATCCACGTTCACCCCCAAACGCAGGCTCTCCGCCAGTCGTCCACCGCCGGTCAATCTCCCCAGGCGTCTGGCCGCGAGCTGGCGTTGTACTACCACCCGCAACGATCCGCCCGCGTGGGGCGTCAATCGCACTCCCCGGAATCCGAAGCCGTCGGCGGGAACGCCGTAACCGTGGCCCATGACGTCGAACCACACCTCGCGATCCATCAGTTCGGGCAAGTCGAAGGCAATCATGCCCGCATTGTCTGTCACAAATCGAACTTGGTGCACCGTCCTCAATTCCACCAAAGGGACCGGCCACCCCTCTTCATCGACGACTTCGATACGGCAAAGCTGCTCGCTGCGAACCGCGTCCCCAACGGGGACGAAAAGGTTCCCAAGCACACCCAGCAACAACCATCGTGCTAAAATCGGACGCATGGCAATCACTTCGGCAACGTGGGTCACCTGCGCGGGACCGGCCCAACCCCACGCTTCACTCGGGTATCTATTCTGATCCTGACAATGCGGCTTGCGTAGAATGGCTTGCTTGGAGTTGCCGCGGTGCCGGTTACCTGAGGGTGCCCGGACATTAGATTCCGCAGATTACCCAAATTCTCAACCGCACAGATACGCGAAACCGTGCGGCCAAATGTCCGAACACCATTGAAAACAAGAGGTTACGACTGTCAAATGCCCGGACACCCTCAGTTACCTTACTGGACTTTTGCAAACTGCTCCCCTCTCCCTCTGGGAGAGGGCCAAGGGGCGAGGGTTTGGTCAAATCAGACAAACAAGGCAAACCGTTTTCGCGACTAATTGCCCACAGGCTAACCCTCTCCTAGGGGCCTAGAGGGGCTTGTGCCACCAATTTGCAAAAGTCCAGTTACCTTACCGATCTTGAAGATGATGTGGCAATCATTTCGAGTCTTTTTCGCGAGCGGGATTCCAGGCCGGGGCTGCGTCGATTGCGTCTTCGATGCGATCCAGCATTCGCGAAAACTCGACGCCCATCAAACCGCCGTAACGGCTTTGAAAATCGCTACTGTTTAGATTTTCGGGGAACTCCGCCAGTGGCGGCAGGAAGTCCGTGACGCGAAACCCCTGCTCTAGATCGTGCAGCGTCAGCCGGTTCTGCTTCAAGGCGTCGGCCAACCGTACGCCCGCGTAGTCGGCTGCCAGATCGGCGAAACTGAATCCCGATCGTCCTTGACTGTCTCGCCACTCCTTCATCAAGCCCAGCGTTTTGGCCGGACCGCTTCCCACCAACTCCACAAGCGCCACGGAGACGGCAAAATGTTGTGCCCAGTCCTGTCGGCCTTGGATGCTGGAAGGACCCAGGAGCGCCATCCGCCGCGCTCGCTCATCGCGGGATTCCACCTGGCGCCACACCGGTCCTACGACGGGTTGATCGAGGAGCGTGTCGGTGCGGTCTGTCAGTACACCCAGGGCGATCATAAACCCAGGCAATGCGTGGGGTCGGACATCTTCGGGAAGCGTCTGGGCGGCGGCAGTAGCACGCCGTACCAACCACTCGAAGCGGGCATCGGAATCGGTGGGTACGGGCATGCGCGGGCTTGCGGCTATCGCGCTTTCGTCCGCCACTTTGGCCCCGCCGGCATCCGCCAAGATTTGCCCCACGATCCAACGTGCGGCCTCAATCGTTGGGGGGAAAGATTGTGGGCGAGGAATGGCGTCCGGATCTTGTCGGTGGGTGACTACGCCCGGAACATCTTCTTGTTGGTCCTCGTGGCGTGATGGGGCCGATCGGGACGCGGGAACTCGCATCGTCGCGGCGATCTCGTCCAGCGTTTGCCGCGCGGTGGCGTCTGTTTGAGGGAGCGATGCGATGGCATCGTAGGCACACTTCAGGACGTGCAGCGTTTGCGCCGAGAATTCACCCCGGCTCCGTTTTCCTCGCAGCACTTCCTCCGCCGTGCAATTCAAGATCAGCGAATTCAACGGATCGAATCCGATTCGAAACCCTTTGCCACGGATCAGATCTGGACGCGTCTTGGAAAACATGACGGAATGGTCCAAGGGAACATGGACAGCCCCCAGGTAGTGCCCAAGCTCATGAATCAATATGTCGAGCTTCTCAGCTTCGCTCAGTTGCGATCCCAGGTCGGCAATCAAGATGTGGCGGGCGAGGAGACCCCGCGACACGCCGAGATGCCCGGCAGGCACGTTCTTCAACATTTGACTGCTGTATCCGATGGCCAGCATGGCATCGGGCGGATCGACTTTGGCCTCGAAGTCGGCCAGGGCCTCTGCCAAATCGCTCAAGGAATCATCGCTGTTCCACACTCCCGACGAGCGCACCTCGAACTCGATGCCGCAGGTCTGGCGAAAGATTTCATTCGCGGCCGCGATGCGTCGCTGTAGGCGAGGCACCCAAAAGCGTGGCGACGCGGTCTGCTCTTCATCGACGTAGATGGCAACCGGAATGCTGGCGATAATTGGGCCTCGCGCCGGCCAATCGAAAATGCCCGACACCGTAAATCCTCGGTGACTCGAACTCGCATTCGCATCGAGGATCTGTGCGAAATCCGTGGCCTCGGCAGCCGCCTGCTCGCCTTCCTGACGGGGCAAAACGGCGACAATAGCCCTGCTGGAGCCGGACGCCTCGCAAATGCAAAACAGATCGTAATCGATGATCGGTTGCGTCGTTGTAAGTTGAGCGTCCGATATCCAGAGGCAAAGCGGGGCCGATTCGTCCGTCCACCCACGCCGCGGAAACCGCAGAGCCACCGATTGATTCGGGCCTAACGCCAACTCCAGCGGGTTCTGCGCGGGTTGACCAGCTTTGTCTGAAGGGCCGAATACCAAGGTCCGCGGCGTGGATGAGAGATTCGCAACCACAATTCGAGCATGGGGCGTCGCCTCCCTTGGCTCGGTCTGGGAGAAAGCGGGGAGCGCGGCCCAGCTCGCAATGAGCAAGAGAGCCCAGCGAAGCCGATGGGTTGACCAGCCCGCTTTACACGATGACCCTGCATTTCCGCGGAAACCAGGACGGAAAGGCCGACGAGAAATCCTTCTGGGCATGGTTCCACGCCGTAGTTCGGTCGCCCTGCAACAAAGTCACGCTATGTACAGCCGCACGTTCGCGGAGCGAATCGCGGGGCAATAAAGTCTAGTTTAGCGTGGTACACTGGTTACGTCCCGCAGGCCACGTTCCCCAGGCTGATGCTGCCCGAGTCGGCTTACGTCACCCGAATTACGGACGACAATTCTACCCCCCACTTCATAGGGGAACCTAGGCATCCGGTGAGAAAGATACCGCGAGCTATGAGGGTCAAGGTCAGTGCAGAAGAGGCTGGACAGCATGCAACGGATGCTTGGCGGGACCACGTGATCGGGTCCATTCCAGAGGCAAGTTAGCTACTGAGCCATCAACAAGCGGGAACGTCGGGCACGCCGCTCGGCACGCAATCGCGCACGGCGTCGGACTTCGCTGGGTTTTTCATAATACTCACGGCGACGCATCTCTCGCTTGATTCCCGCTCGCTCCACCAATTTTCGAAATCGCCGTACTGCTTCCTGAATCGACTCGGTTTCACGCAAAATGAGTTTGACCACCTGGCATACTCCTTTCTGATCGCGAAGGCTGATAAAAGAAAACCCCAGTCCGCGAAGCCTCCTTGCCTGTTGGTTGGCAGCCTGACAGGCCCCATGAGGTTCGCGGACGACCAAAAGATTGGGCCGATTTGATATTATCGTACCCCGTCGGCGGACAACTGTCTAGCGGTTCAGAGACAGGGAAATCGTCACATCGGCCATCCTTCCTTGAGCTGCGCTTTTGCAAACGGGTCGCTCCCCATCTGAAAGAAGGCTACAAGATAGGGCACTTGAGCGATTCAGAAAAAAAGCGAAAGCCGTTTTTGTAAAAAACTGCCTTCACCCTGCACTTCCCGAGGGAAGCGGGGAGCCTGTGCCCCTAACTTGCACAGGTCGAGTCTATAGTTCGGGCGTCAGGGTAGCCTGTATTTCGGGCGACAGGGTAGCGGGCTGCACACAAGCGGTCGGCCGCCCTCCGGCGTTGGCGTCCCGCAGCCTGGCTTGTCGTCCACGGCGCGGTCATTTGGGGGTTCTGCCGAGCCTGATTGCATTGCCTCTGATGCCGGAGGACGCCGTTTCGCTTCGCAGCAGGGTCGGGGAAAGCAGCGGTATCAGGAAAGGCAGCAGGACCAGGGGAGGCAGCAGCACCGGGAAAAATGACTCGGTGTGCCGCGTGTATCCTGAAGAGGTTAGGGTCTTTGGACAAGATGCACGGATTTTACTACCTTTGGCGGCGGAGTCTCCTCACGATCCCTCCCGGCGGTAAGGCCCTCATCCTCCAAATCACCCCATCGTTCGGAAAAATCCGCAAGTTCGGAGCACTTTGTCACGATAAGAAAGGTAGCTCGATTCTCCAGCGACACGGAAGGGCAAGTATTATCGTCCCGGCGTGGGTCTGGAAACAACGCCATCTTCGTTGTAGACGGTCGTGCACAAGATGCTGACGCAAACAGGGAGCCATTCTGGGTGACCATCGAGGAGCGATACATGGCACGCAAAGCCGGTCTTGGTGTGGCGATGGGATTGGTCTCCGGGCTACTCTTGCTCGGAACGGCCGGTTGTGGGACGGCGGTCAGCCCAATGGATTGGGGCGTTTTGAACTACCCCATCCCGGTCTCGCCTTACTTCTCGGATCGTTTGGAAGACCGCGCCTGGGACGAAGAGCGGTACCAAAAGATGCCCATCTTGCCGCCCCTGGTGGAGGGTGTGCCGCATACGGCACTGGATGAGCCATCCGACGATGAGGTCATGCGGTTGTTCGAAAAGGCCCGGCCTTCCGAGGGCGGATTGCCCTTCCTGCACGAGGTGCAACGCAACAACGTGCGAATCGTGAAGGAATTGATTACCGATGCGATCGATCCCCCGCGAGTCTATCCGCTGGTAGGTCCTGCCCAACTGCATCACGTTCACTGGAAGTGCACGGTCTATTTCACGGAGCAGACTTGGGTGAGCTGGCCCATTCCCCACATGATTCGCAATGAAGACGCCGTGGAGGTCGTGTACATCGATCATGACCACCTGCACATGGTGGGGAACGTTGACGGAGGCGGTGGAGAGAATTCCAACTACTGAACTCTTGCCGAGCATCGTCGCCCGGCTTCAAGGCGAACAAAACCCAGCCAGCGGGTCTCGATCTCGGGTCGAGACCCGCTTTTTTGTGTAAAATTGCGGTGAACTAAAGGTGATTCCAGTACCTGGTCCCAAAACTGCCCGGCACGTTGTAAGCCCCATGAAGCCGTGAAAGCTCAGCATCTGAGCAAAATACGTCGAGGTAAACGATTGCCAAAGGTTTTCCGTTGCCATATTTCTTTGTCTTGGCGAAAGTTAGAGATTTGCTACGATAACAGAGAAGGTTGAGATTGTTTCCGCCGACCTGCTGAGAACGAAGGCCGACGGGCTGCGGGTCGGCTCGCGGAGTTTGGCAGTGCTCTCGTGCCTTTAACTGGATCGGGTGACAACGTGTTGGATCGCTTCAGCCAGTTCGTAACGCAACGCTGGTACCTTGTCTTTCTCGCGTGGGCGGCCCTCTTTGTGCTATTGCGTCTTACCGCTCCGAACTGGGACGATGTGGCTCGGGACGGCGATTTCGCGTACCTCCCCGACACAGCGGCAAGCGTGCAAGGCGAAAAGCTGCGAACCGCGGCCTTTGGTGAAGTCAATTCCAAAAGCGAGGTCGTGTTCGTGCTAGCTCGCCGCGATGGTTCGCTGACGAAAGCGGATTTCGCGTTTGCGGATCGCGTTGTGGCGACATATCAACCGCCGGAAAACGGCGACAGCCCGATCGTCAACATCGTCAGCCACCGCACCGAGGTCATCGGCAAGAAGTTGCTCAGCCCGGTGACCGATCATGGCCAGGCCCTGTTGATCATTGCCCAAATGAAGGGCGAGATCATGGCGGTGGACAACATGGAGCCACTGGCGGAGATCTACAAAAAGTTCGAGTCCTTGCGAAATGCACCGGACCGACCGGCAGGACTGGAGCTGGCGGTCACCGGTTCCGGGGCCGTTGGTACGGAGATGCTCTTCGCCGCGGAGGAGAGTATCAAAAATACGGAGTACGCCACGATCGGCCTGATCATTTTGATCCTATTGCTGGTTTACCGTGCCCCGTTGCTGGCCGCCGTGCCGCTGATTGCGATTGCCGTGGCCGTGTTCGCGGCGTTCGACGCCCTCGCCATCCTGGCGGGGATCAGCTACTCCACCAGCGCCTTCGAGTTTGCAGTGTTCAAGACGACGAAGATATTTGTCGTCGTCGTTCTGTTTGGCAGCGGCACCGACTATTGCTTGTTCCTGATCGCCCGATACAAGGAAGAGTTGAGCAAAGGGCTGAAGACAACCGTGGCCGCGGGCAAGGCCCTGTCTCAAGTCAGTAACGCCTTGCTGGGATCCGCACTGACCACGATCCTGGGGCTGGGGATGATGGTCTTCTCCGACTTCGGCAAGTTTCGCGATGGGGGACCGTCCATTGCCGTGGCCTTGGTGGTCGCCTTGCTGGCCTGTTTGACCTTGGCACCAGCCATCTTGGCGATGCTCGGACGCAGCGTTTTCTGGCCATTCAAAATCGATCAGGACGGGGACGGCGATAGTGACGATATCCGATTGGGTCGCCGCAGGTCGGGCGCGCGTTTTCAGGGCTTTTGGAACACCATGAGCCGTGCCGTAACCAACGCTCCAGGCGCGATTTTCGTGTGTGCTTTGGCCGTGATGGCGCCCTTTGTGTGGTTCGCGCAAGACGTCCCCTTGACTTACGACCTCCTCAGCGAACTCGGACCGGACCGCCTCTGCGTGCAGGGGACTGCTCTGCTGCGGGAGTATTTTCCTGCTGGGGAGACGGGGCCTGTAACGATCTTGGCCTATCATCCTCACGCGGATTTCAACGAAGGCCCCGATCGCTACGATCGCCTGCCGCGATTGGTCAAGGCATTGTACGACATGGAATACACCGATGAACATGGAGATGTCACTCGGCCTATCCAGAGCGTGCGGAGCCTGGTGGACCCTTTGGGAGAAAAGAGCGGGCGGTCGGGCATCTTCGGCGGACTGCGACGGGGCGTGATCAGCAGTCGGGCCAAGGCGATCTATGTTTCCCAGGAGGGCAAGTACCGGGGAAAAGTCGCCCGCCTGGACGTGGTCTTTCCCTACGATCCCTTTTCCATCGAGAGCATTCGCTTGCTGGACCACATGGAAAAGTATCTGAACGAAATGGCCAAGGATCCCGACTCGCCCTGGCATGGAGCGGAGTTCTACTTCACAGGCACTCCGCCAGGAATCCGAGATTTGCGGGCCGTGACCCTCAGCGACCAAGAATTGATCGAGCAACTGGTGCCCATCGCTGTATTATTCGTCTTGATTGCCATTTTGCGTCGGCCGGTGATCAGCGTTTTCCTGGTGATTTCGGTCGTCTGGGGCTACTTTGTGACCCTGGGTATCACGCACCTCTTGTTCGCTTGGATCTACCAAGGCTCGTACCACGGCTTAGACTGGAAGCTGCCCACGTTCCTGTTTGTGATCCTGGTGGCCGTCGGTGAGGACTACAACATCTATTTGGTTACCCGGGTATTGGAGGAACAAAAGCGGCTGGGATTCCTCGAAGGATTGCAATCGGCACTCCGCAAGACAGGCGGGATCATCACGAGCTGCGGTTTGATCATGGCCGGAACCTTTGTTGCCATGATCAGCGGCTCGTTGCGAACGATGCACCAATTGGGATTCGCGCTGGCGTTGGGAGTGCTGTTAGACACGTTCGTGATTCGCACGATCCTAGTGCCCTCCTTCCTTGTGCTGTGGGGGCGGTTTTGGCGGCTGACGGGGCCTGGACCGCAACCTGTCCCGCCACCATCGAGTTCACGGCATGGCTGGCGCAAGCATTCGCCGGTGACCGCCGGAAAGTAGCTCGGCCTTCGCATCGTCGCTAGGTAGGATGGCAGTATCGCCGAGGGCGTCCCCGCCTTTTACCAACCGTGTGAAAACTGTGATAAAACCTGGACTTTCGCAAAGTACTTGATTCCTCTCTGAGAGAGAGTACCAAACGAGAGGACTGGGTAGGTTAGGAAACTAAGGAAATCTGTTTTGGCGGGAAACAGCCTTCGCCCTGCCATCTCCCGAGGGAATTGGCCCGCTTGTCAACGCAAGTTGCAAAAGTCCGGTAAAACCTATGACACGGGAGACGCCAAACGTGCCACCAGGCTCTCCAGAATCGACCGATCCAATGCCGGCTATTGGGCGGCACTGGGCTAAGAGCCGATCGCGGCGTATCCTGATTCCATGATCGAAAAGCCGCAATTTCTT
>DYLS01000142.1 GCA_020721965.1 Blastopirellula marina
CGCCCAAGGGCAGACTTTGGGCGTGCTGGGTGGCCGGCGGCGATAGCCCCAAAGCGTTTTTCGTCCTTGCCACCAGCGACGATGAAGGGGAAACCTGGTCCAAACCGTGCTTGGTCATCGACTCCCATTCAAAGAACCTGCCCATGGACCGAACGGTCATCATCGGTAATCTTTGGACGGACCCGCTCGGCCGATTGTGGCTCTTCTTTGACCAAACGATGAATCACTTTGACGGGCGAGCGGGTGTTTGGGCGACGGTGTGCCCCAACCCGGACGATGCGAATCCGCAATGGTCCGCGCCACGCCGCATCTGGCACGGCGGGATGTTGAACAAGCCGATCGTTCTTTCCAGCGGGGAATGGGTGCTACCGATTTATCTCAACCAGTTTCCCGGCTTCGGACCTTTTCGCGACCTGTTTCGGGAGTTGGACCCCCTCCGCGGTGCTTGTATGTTCGTCTCGACCGATAGCGGAGAGACCTGGGAGCCGCGTGGTGGCCCTGTCAAGTTTCCCAACCCGGACTGGATCGAGCACATGTTTGTGGAGCGTCGGGATGGTGCCCTTTGGATGCTGGCTCGGACGCAGACCGGCATCATGCAATCGATCTCCGTGGACCGAGGGCGAACCTGGTCCGAGCCGACCCCGCTTCCCGGCGTGGCGCACCCCAATGCCCGATTTTTTATCCGCCGTCTCGCCTCGGGCCGTATTCTCCTGGTCAAGCATGGGGATGCGATCGACTCGCACGAGGGTCGCGCGAAGCTCAGCGTCTGGCTCTCCGAGGATGAAGGGAAAACTTGGCAGGGCGGGCTGGTCCTCGATGATCGGCCTGGCGTCTCCTACCCCGACGGCTTTCAGGCCCCGGATGGCACGATCTACATCTCCTACGACCGCAATCGCGCAACGGACGGTGAGATCCTTATGGCCAGGTTTACGGAAGAAGATGTGCTCGCCAGAAAAATTGTCGGCCCGAAATCGAAGTTGAAAATGCTCATCAGCCAACCGCTTGCCCGGAAGAAACCGGCGCGGTGAGCGTTCACGCGAGTACATAGAATGACCGCGGAAGACAACGGGATTGCAGAAGCTGAGGTGGCCTCGGCGGTCTGACGGCAATAATGAGGGCGGGGGCGTGCAGCAGTCCACGCAGTCGGGCAGCGTGGTATCATGGCCTCCAAAGGAGGTTGCCGCACCATGACGCCACACGACCCGCGCTGTAGCATCATTCATCGTTCTAGCGGCGTGGCCCAGCGAACCGCGCGGCTGGGACCTTATCTGCTGGAGGCTCTGATCGATTCCGAGGAGGAGCGGGCGGCAACATGCTATCGTGTTCGCGTGGAGCCACACAGTCGGACCGCCATAAGCTACCATCGCGTGGCTGAGGAGTTCTATTTTGTATTAAGCGGAAGAGGGACAGCCATTCTCAATGGCCAAATCTATTCTTTGAAAGCTGGCGACTTTTTGCGTCTCCCGCCCGGTACCACGCATGGTTTTATGACCGACGACGAGCCGTTGGATATGCTGGACATCCACGTTCCTGGCTCTAGGCCCAATCGGGACGTGTACTTTGTGGATACACGTCCCGAGGGCTTTACAACGAATGAAACGTGAGTCCGCGGCCGCTTTTGTTAGAATCGGAACTCTCCGCCCGCGAAGGCACCGTGCAGGACCAAGCCGGCGTTGTCGTCGATGGCCAGGATCGCGTCTTGGATGTCCACAACGTAGGGTGGGAACTGGTGATCGGCAAGTGCGATTCCCGTGGCCGCAACTACCCGATAACCGAGGAAGGCGGTCCAGCGTGGGGCGAATTGCCAGTCCAATCGGATATCGGCTTCCGTGAGGAAGGCCACGGCATTCTTGCTGGAGATGGCCGGATAGCTGCCGGGCACCGGATCGCCGAGGGGTGTCGTGGGGTCGGGAGCGAATAGTTCGCCGTCACCACGGTAAGCGTCGAAACGATTATGAATGTGATTGTTGTAGATGCCGAATTTGGGGACGAGCGACAGCGTCAGCGTGGGGCGAACGCGCCATGCCATGTCGAAGCCGATCTGGCCGCCGATGAGGTCGTTTTCGGCACGATCGGCGAGGAAGCCCTCCTCGGCCGGGTTGCTCCCGCACGCCCCGTTGTGTGCCCGCGATGAGAATTGCAGGCTTTCATCGAAGCGGAAGTAACGGACGCCGATCAACCAATCGAGGCGGAGCGGGTCGTCGTCCAATGTAGGACGGTAGTGGAATAGATTGATCTCCACGTTATGCACTTCGTTGCGGCGGTCCAAACGCTGTTCGTAGACGCCGAAGAAGAGATCGGCGGGCAAGCCGGGGACGGCGGGGTTCGCGTAGACCACATCCGTAAAGTCCAGCGTGGTGCTGACGAGCTCGGGATGGGTGGCGGACGCATCGCCCCGCATGTCGGTCCAGCCCCAGTAGGTACCCTCCAGCCCCCGCGTGCAGCAGGGGTCGCGGCGCCCGATGGTCACCTGCCATCCGCCTTGCCAATCGACCTTGGCGTCTTGGCCGTTCATGATTTCGTTGGCGTTGTTGTTGGATTGGAAACTGAACCAGACGCGATTGGGCTGATTGCGACCCATGATCAAACCAGCGGCTCGCGCGTACCAAAGGTGATGGCATGCCGGATCGGCGAGCCATTCATAGCCTGCCGATTCGGCGGCGTTGGGACAGTAGGTGGCCGCTCCTTCTGAAAGCATCGTGCCCAAGAGCGAAGGAGTCGACCCAGGCTCCGCCGACTGAGGCGAATCTGCCGGAATCGGAGGCAATGGCAAGGCAAGCTCGGATTCAGGCAGGCCTGAGGCGTTCACAGGGCTAACTGTCATCGGTACCCCGGAAGGCACGTACCACGCCCCGTCAAGGCTTGGGGAGTCCGCTCCGGGACGTTGGGAGGTTACAGTCGGCGAGTTCACCAGGGTGCTGGGCTGCGGGTCTGGCGAGTATCCCCTGCCAGCATCGCCCGCAGGCGCACGGGAAGTATCGGGATGCGGTAGCGGTGTGACTTGAGGCGGCTGGTTCCTTGGGTACGGCAAGGGTCGCGGGGGGGCTGGCAAGGGCAACAGCTCGGGCGCCGCGGTCAACCCGTACTGGGCCAGCGCGTCGCCCGTCGACCAGCCCAAAACACCACACACGAAAATCACTCGTATCAACCTCATGCGTTCATGCTCCGCTCTGATCGTCCCCGGCAAAGTCGCCGCGAGTGCGTTCACCTTGTGGCGCGAATGCCTGAATTGCCGGATGACGCTGACGTGCGCAACCTTCGGCTGGAATCGCAGATTCCTGTTTCAACAATCGGCTGCGATGAATCGGCTACAACAGTGGAAGCGTGCGGAAACGAGCGTTTTTCGCTTGGAAACGGAGGCACGGTCCGCAGGTTCAGCCTTATTGTTATGGTGAGAACGCCAATTGGTTTCGCGATAACCCGCAAAATCGTTACAGGTCTCTTAGCTCAAACTTCCCCCCGCGAACTAGGGGAATGCTAATTGCAAGTGACTGCAAGAAGATAATTTACGTCAATTGAACGCCCTGGTTCTCTCACCGTTTTCCGAGTACAAGGCGTATCGCGCAATTCATTACAAGACAAGAACTTACGCAAAACCATTGCATGGCTACATTAAGCAGTGCAAATCAACCCGAAATCTTTATCTAGTAATGTTTTACGCACGAATACGTCCAGGAACTTTGGGTTAATCCTACAGCGCTAAATCCGCTTGGTTGCATGATGTGCGCAACATATCTTGCGGGACGGTAGGTTCGATCACCGAAAAATGTTGAGCCAAGCAAACAATTCTGCCCTGTAGTGCTAAGATGCTGTTAGCCAAGATCCTGGCAGGCAAGATCGTGCTAGCCAAGACCCTGTTAGCCGAGATCGCTGTAACCGACCCCCCCTGAGTTGAGATCAACGTGCCTGAAATCCGGTGAGCTGAGATCATTCTAGCGGAAACCCGATGAGTTGAGATCATCGTAGCCGAAATCGTGTCAGCCGAGACAGGTTGAGAAATGCCCAAAAAGCGGTCCAACAGACGTTTTGTTCGTGATCGATCCAAGCGGCGGCGGGATAGCGCGGGAGGCTCCCCCGGCGGTGGCGGGCGGGGGGCGGGCGGTTCTACCAAAGACCGGCGTGCCAGGGGGCTACACTCGGCCCTTCGCATTCGGCCGATCGATTCCCAAAACGGCTTCGAGATCGTGTATCCGCCCTGCGTCCGCGCGCGGCGGGAGGATATGGAAGAAGTGTTCCAAATGATCGAGCTGGGTGAGATCGAGGCCGCTGAAGATGAGCTGCGTTGGTTGCTGCAAGGGTGCCAGGAGCTATTGGAGGCGCACGCCCTGCTGGGGCGATTGGCCTTGGAATCGAGCCGCTGGGACCTTGCCCGTGCTCACTTGGGATATGTCCACAAGTCCGTCTTGCGCGCATTGGGAAGCGGGTTTCGCGGGCGGCTGCCGTACACGCAAAAGGCCAATCGGCCTTTCCATGAGGCGGGACACGACCTGGTGCAATGCCTGCTCCTGCTCGGCGACCGCACCTTGGCCCGGGAGGCCGCCGACCAATTGCGGCGACTCGATCCCAGCGACCGATTGGGCGTTCATGAGCTTCTCAAGATGCTTCCGGTGGCGGTCGTTGGGGAGGGTGGAGACGCCGCCTTGCCGGGGGAGAGCCTTGCGTCCGCTGGTCCGTCCAATGCCCCCGAATCCGAGTGCGCGGCACCGGCCGACCCGTCCGCCGGTGAAAACCCCCCGCCTGCTCCGGGATGCTCTGCCGGGAATGGCGCGTCGCCCGAGAATTCGTAATCGACTTCCAAGACTCTCACGGCCAGGGGAACGGTGACGGATAGTTGTCGGGGTGGAGATTGCATGGACAGCGACTTCGTGTGGGGAAAGGAGTATTGGACGACGGCCGAGCGATCCGCCTCCGCTAAGCAGTTATTCACGATCCCCTCGATCCATGTCCCGTCGCTGTACCCCAATCGTGCGCGATTCTCAAAGATACCCGCCAAATGTGATTTCAAGGGAATCGGGGCATCGCGGTATTCGATCCGCAGCGATGCCGTGTCGGCCGATTCTCCCCGTTCGAATCGCTCCAGGACGATGCTCACCTGGCCCAGCCCCTGCCGCCGGGGGCGATCGTCTCGATCCAGCGTAAAAGCAAAGGGATGGGGCGCGATCGCGGCCAGGATCTGGAGGCGGCCGGACCAATGCCGGATCGCCGCTTCCGCGGTTGGCAGGGCGAAATCGGTTGCCAGCCGGAGCGGATAAACGCCCCGGGGTAGCGGAATCTCGCGTCGCCCGCCACCGGAGCGAGGCCGCACGATCTCCCCCGTGGCCAGCTTTGCCCGACTCCAGGCCGGATCGTACCACACCACCACCGGCCACAATACCGGCTCCCATTCCACGGCAAGCACGGTCCGATAGGTCGTCGTCCCGTCAGGCTCGTTGAAGCGTCGCACCTCGCCGGGTTGCAGTTGGAAGGCCCCGGAGACGTAGGCGCCGGATGATTCGCGGCCCGCTTCCTTGCGGCGGAGGACGACCTGAAGGGCGAATGGCTCCGCGGAGGCTTTCAGGTCGCCGTGCCACGCATCGAGGAGGCGGTCCATCACCGGCCAGAATGGGCCTGAGAGGGGCCGTGCGAGCGTCAGGCGGGGCTCCTCGGGCACGGCCCAGCACAAACGATTGCCGGTCTGCGAGCGAATGCGTCGGAAAGCGTCGTGGGGAGAGACTTCCCCGGCCGGCAAAGCGATCTGGCTGCCTTGGGTAGCCCGGTCCACGGCCGCGACGGCCAGGGATTGTCGCACGCGTTCCAGTCGCAAGCGGACCTCGGCGGAGGCAACTTCCTCGGGTGGAGGCAGGTAGGGCAATAAGGCCGGTCCGGCCACGAGGAGCGCCTGCTCGGCCGCGTCGCGCTCGGTTCTCTGCGGCGCATCGAGTTGCACGAGGCTGTTTTTCACAAGGTCCGCCAAGCCGGCGTCAATCTCCCCCGATTCGCTGAGCGAGTCCTCAATCGGGCCACGGTCCCCCATCTGGGAAGCGGCAGAGACCCCGCCAGAGCCGCTTTCCACCTCCGCGGGAACGGGCTGGCCCGAGGAGATGACCACGAGGACGGCCACACTCATGGCAAGTCCCAGGCTGGTCAGCATGTCAGGGACTCGCTGCCGTCCCCTTCTTCCGCGGGATTGGCTGAGGGACGAAGGCTCGCTGCGACGGGGCGGGCAGCAGCCAGACGCCGCTCTCCATCCGGGGCATTGGCAGAGATTGGCACAGCGAGAAATCGAGGAGTGAACCAGGGGTGGCTCGGCAAGCATGGCAAAGTTCCATCGCGACAAATTTGGCCGCCAGGGTGCCCCCTTCGGAGACAGCCGCCGGTTGGGAAGCCGTGAAGCAGCGGATGGGCAACCCTCCAGCCTATCGGATCGCCTTTCGCCCTCGCAAGATTGAACCCTCTGCCGGTTCACAGGTGCCGCCGGGCGGCCCGCTGTCCTCATCCGCCCAGGGGCCGTGCAGGCGAGCCGATCTCCGTTGGCTCTCCGCCTTTCCCGCATTGGTGTTGTCGAATTCCGCGGGAATATCGTAATATGCCCCATCGGAAGAAGGAGGATCCGAAATCCGAGCCGTCGGGAAACGAGGGCGGCCAACCGCGCGCATGCACACTTTGGATGCAATATGCGGCGGCTAGAGGTCCGAGCCTTGCGGGCGGTCAACCACGCGAATGCACACTTTGGAGGGGAAGGAGCCTCGGTCTTGGAAGCACGGAACGACCTTGGTCAAACCATTCGTGGCCTACTATTGTTGGGGATTTTTGTGGTGCTCCCCGTGACGGCGGCGGTCTTCCCGGCCCTCTGCCGCACGGTTTGGCCGGACCGCTGTACCACGGCATCGGCCATGGAAAACGAGACGGCCGCGTCGAGCGGCAGGCAAACTCCGCCCGCCATGTCGATAGAAGGACGGGACGCGGATGGCGAGGCCGATTTCCACTCCCGCCGGAACTCCAATCCTAGCGCAGCCTCCCGTCCCATCGTGGCCGAGGTAGGCAGCGCCGGAATGGCCGAGCTGGGCGGCGGCAGCAACCTTGGGTCCCCTTTTCAAGAGGGTGCGTCTTGGGCAAGCAATCCAGCGATTGCCACGCCGGGAAATGTCTCAGCACCGCCCACCGATGGCCAAACGCCCTGGGCAGACGCGGCATCAGGAGCGTCGGTCCCGGCGATCGGTAACCCTTCGATGGCCACCGGCGTGGAGGGGTGGCCGGACCGCGGCTCTGTCGGTCCAGGCTACGCACCGCGAGGCCTGCGGGACACACCCCTGGCTACGGAACAAGAGCGCCCCGCGACTCCGCCCCAGGGAGTGGGTCCGATCGAAAACGAGACGGCGCTGGCCAACCTCCAGCAACGGCTTCAGGCACGGGGGGCCGTCTATTATCGCATGGAGCACTGGGGAAACGACGGGCGGTTATTTCGCTTCTATTGCGATACAGCCGTGGCAGGTCAGCCCGGCGTGACCCGCCACTGGGAGGCGATATCAGAAGACCCGAACACCGCCATGCTCCAGGTGCTCTCGCAAATCGAGGCTGCGGGGGGATCGCAGGGGAGCAGCCCCCCAGGCAATTGACCCCGCCCTTTGCATGGTTGGACGGTTGCCAGACCTTGCCTAACCTCTGATGGCGCGCTAGATTGTAATCTGTACCCCAGGCGGACTCGCAACGCGGAAACCGGGATGATATACAATCCGTATGCCATGCCTTGGTACCGTTGCCAATCGTGGCAGCATGGGCGATCGGTCCCCCGCAGACCGACGGCCGCTTGGCGGGATCGTGGGAAAGGCGGTGTTGGCGACTCATCCGCAGGGACTCCGATTTCCGAGAGTCCGCCGGATGACGCCCCCAGAAATGAGAAGATGCGGCGCATTGAGGCCGCCCTATTCCTGGCCCGGGGACCTTTGTCGGCGCGAAAAATCGCCCAATTGGTCGGGCTGGAGAACGGGACGGAAGTGAGGGTACTGGTCAAGCGATTGACCCGGTTGTATGACGAGGAGGGGAGCGCCTTTCGCGTCGTGGAGGTCGGCGGCGGTTTACAATTGCGTACCCGCGTGGCATTCGCGCCCTGGTTGAGTCGGCGCTATCGAGAGACGTTGGATGTGCGGCTCTCTCCGCCGGCCCTGGAAACCCTGGCCGTGGTTGCGTACAGGCAGCCGATCCTGCGAGCGGAAGTGGAATCCATCCGCGGTGTGCAGTGCGGTGAAATCATCCGGCAATTGATGGATCGAGGACTGATTCGCGTGGTGGGACGCTCCGAGGAACTGGGCCGCCCCTATTTGTACGGTACCACGGCACGGTTTTTGGAGCTGTTTGGGCTACGCGGGCTGGACGACTTGCCCTATCCCGAATATCGTTGTTCCACGACTTCCAATCATGCGGCTGCGGTGTCTTCCAAGGAGAATCTGCACAAAAGCGAGGAGGGCCTTGCCGACCACGAATAACGAATACCACGAACAGCGAGCGTGATCTATCGTGATTTACACTGTGCACTCGCTTTCGCCCCGCTGCCATCCAGCGAGCGGTTCGGCGAAGGAACAGGGCGACGCCAAGCCCTGGATGACAAACCAACTCAGCGTACATGGGAAAAGGTCCGAACGACCTTCCATTGGGGATATACGATTTGCCTAGGTTAACGCTATTGGGGGTGAACTCGTGACGATTCTCGTGAACAAGAACTTGAAGTGGATGTACGCCGTCGATCCTGGTGTTGCCAACCCATTCATTGACGCAGCTTCCGGCTGTTCCAAAACCCTCCCGTTCGCCCTGGCCGCGGATGAGGACGAAGAAGAAGAGGAGGACGAAGAAGAAGAAGAGGAGGAAGAAGATTGGGAGGACGATGAAGACTGGGACGAAGACGAAGAAGAAGATGAAGATGAAGAGGATTGGGACGAGGATGAGGACGAAGACTGGGACGAAGATGACGACGACTGGGATGAAGATGAAGACCTAGAAGAAGATGAAGAAGAGTGGGAAGAAGAAGAGGAGGAGGAAGAGGAGGAGGATGACTGGGACGAAGAAGAGGACGAAGATGACGAGGATGAAGACTGGGATGACGAGGAGGACGAAGACGAGGAGTGATCGAAATCCCACTGTCTTGTTCTAACTGGACTTTGGCAACTTAGGTTCACCAGCTCACATCTCCCCTCGGGAGTTGGCAGGGTGAAGGCAGTTACCGCGAAAACGGCTTTTCTAGCTTTCCTGAATTGCCCAGCACTCCAGTTCGTCTCCGTCTCGCGGACGGGAATCGAGCACTTTGCAAGAGTCCAGACTTGAGTTTTGCTGGCCTGTAGTTCCGGGATAGTAGATGGCTTCCCGGAGCAGGGAAGTCACAGGCTGTATCGTGCGATTGAGACGTTGACCTTGTGAAAGAGACGCTATCATGCACCGGCGGACGTTTTTGCTTCAATCGGGCGCCGGGTTG
>DYLS01000322.1 GCA_020721965.1 Blastopirellula marina
TGTTAGCCCAAAGCAGTAATGTCCCCTCTGTCCAAAACTAAGATGTCCCCTTTTCATGGCAGGAGGGGCGATGACAGAGGGAGTGCTTACGATGAGTCATCAGGAGGTTGATCGCCTTAAGATCATGCAGTCCTTGAGTGACAAGCACATCAAGCAGGCCGAGGCGGCGGTGCAGCTTGGGCTGAGTGTTCGGCAGGTCAAGCGCCTGCAAAAACGCTATCGTGAGCACGGCGCGCGGGGCGTGGTCTCAGGGCACCGTGGCCGCCGCGCCAACAATGCCTTGGCGGAAGGTGTACGTCATGCCGCCTTGACCTTGGTGCGTGAGCACTACCATGACTTCGGACCGACCCTGGCGTGGGAGAAGCTTACCGAAAGGCATGGCTTCACCTTCTCGGTGGAAACGCTGCGCCAATGGATGATCGCCGATGGGTTGTGGGTGGGAAAATCACGCAAGGCGGCGAAGGTTCATCCACGCCGCCCGCGTCGCCCTTGCCGAGGCGAATTGGTGCAGATTGACGGCTCGCCGCATGACTGGTTTGAGGGGCGTGCGCCGCGTTGCACGCTGATCGTCTTCATTGACGATGCCACCGGAGCCTTGCTTGCCCTGCGCTTTGCCCCCGCCGAAACCACGCAGGCCTACATGGAGACCTTGCACGGCTATCTTGCGACCCACGGGCGACCCGTGGCGCTGTACTCGGATCGGCACAGTATCTTTCGGGTCAACCACAAAGACCACGAAGGTGAACTGACGCAGTTTTCGCGTGCGCTCAAGACGCTCGACATTCAGGCCATTCATGCCCGCACCCCGCAGGCCAAGGGACGGGTGGAGCGTGCCAATCAGACCTTGCAGGATCGTCTGGTCAAGGAGCTGCGCCTCAACGCCATTGAAGACATGGATAGCGCCAATGCCTTCCTCCCGGCCTTCATGGCCGCGTTCAATGCCCGCTTTGCTTCAGAGGCACAGAATCCTCACGATGCCCATCGTCCCGTGCTGCACAACGCTCAGGAGCTTGAATTGATTCTTGCCCTCCACCACACACGCACGCTCTCCAAGAATCTCGCCTTTCAGTTCAGGAATCATGAATACCAACTACACGGCCAAGACCAAGGGTATCGACTGCGCGGCGCACAGGTGACGATCATCGAGCCGTTCGAAGGCGAACCCACCGTGATGCACCAGGGCAACATCCTGCCTTACCGACGGCTGTCCGAAGGTGAGCCGTCCATCCCGCTGGATGATGAAAAAAGCATTCATCACACCTTGGAGCAGGCCAAGCTCGCACAGGCCTGCCGTCCAAACTACAAACCCAGCCCCGACCATCCCTGGCGAAAAAGGGCACCAAGCCATCGTTCTTCAGCCCTACCTTGAGCCCGCTTCAGGGGACATGTCTGCTTGGGGCAAAAGGGGACATTTCTGGTTTGGGTTGACA
>DYLS01000143.1 GCA_020721965.1 Blastopirellula marina
GGAGCATGAAAATGCCACGAGGCGATGGTTCTGGGCCTCCGCCCGGTGGAGGGCAGGGCCGAGGTCGGATGGGCGGACCGTCGGGTGCCGGTCCCGGCGGCTTTTGTGTTTTCCCGAAATGCGGCCACAAGGTGTCTCATGTTGCCGGTCAACCCTGCAATCAGCAAACCTGTCCAAAATGCGGGGTGACGCTAACTCGAGGTTAGACCCTCTTTGTGCCCAAGTTTTTTCATGAGGAGATCGACCATGCCAAACGGAGGCCGAACGGTCCCCCTGGGGTGGAAGCCGATGACATGGTGCGCAGCCCGTTATTTCCCGGGTCCGCGTATCCCGGCATACCGGAACGTGCCTAGCGAGCGAGGATTTTGGCAGGGGGGGCGCGGGCGTTGTGGCGGGCGAGGTCGTGGCTGTTGGCTGCGTGTTGCCGGATTCACCGGCTGGCCGCAAGTCTTCATGCCTCGGCCCGCTATCGCGTGGCGGTGGGCGGTCGGCCCGCGCGGGTTGGCCTTTTTCCCCGGCTTCGCCGGTGTCATGCCCCAGCTGGAGATCAACGCCTTGAAAGGCCAATTGGAGTACCTTGAGGGGCTTCTCCACGGCATCCGACGCCGAATTGAGGAATTGACGCCGAAGCCCAGTCAAGTCTGACTCGCGAAGGCTCGGCCACCGCGAGAGAAATGAGGTAAAAGGGTGGAGAATTGCCTTTGCCGCGGGGGGCGATCCCCTAGAATCGCCCCTGCACGACAACGCAAAGTCCGCCTGACTGCATGGTCCGCGCGGCATAGATTGCGAGGCGTCATGCGCGATCACCACAAGATGTTAATTTAAGCGGACAACCTCGCGCTGTAGTAATAAGGCCACAAGCGATGCCCCCTCGATGGCCTGCATGGCTGGCCGATTTGGCGGCGGAATGGGCCGAGGTCGAGGGGTGGGAGAAGGAAGAGTAGGATGAGGAGGATGAGGAGGTAACGCAATGAACCGAAATAGAGGAATGGGGATGGGGCGAGGATGTGGCAGAATGAGACGCGGCGGAGGGATGGGATCCGGACGAAACATGGGACGCGACGGTGGGCGCGGTATGGCGTTGGAACAAAACATGGGCAGGGGGCACGGCGGTGGCTTCGCGGATGCCTCCGTCGTCCCGCAGGCCGGGTCTACGCCGCAGTCGCAGCCCGATCCCGCTGGCGAGATCGTAACTCTTAATACTCAGGCCCAGGCATTGCAAGAGCAGCTCCAGAGCCTGAATGAGAAAATAAGCCGGATGGCACAGAACGCCGTTGTCGCGCGATTAGTCGCCGTAGTCGATGCCGAACAATGCACGGGCTGCGGGGTGTGTGCCCAGGTCTGCCCCGTCGAAGCGATTGTTGTCGACGGCGTGGCCCGAATCGATGTCGCCAAATGCATCGGTTGCGGAGAATGTGTCGCGGATTGTCCGCGAGGGGCGATAACACTACAGAAAGCGTCGGAGGAGTGAGCCACACACTTCCCCAGTCCACAATGGGAATGCGCTCCTTGCCGATGGTGGCGACGATCCGGCCGCGGGACCCGCAGCGATTGGGAAGAGTTCGCCAATAGGGCGACTCGGTCGGCACGCGGATTCCGTCGACGAGGCAGCGGATTCTCGGAAGCGGACCTTGGAGCTGGACTTTAGGAACTCCACCAATTTCCTGCATCGACAATTCTCGTGGAATGACAGTTCGCCAAGCCGGAACAGGCTGGCGGCGGAAACCGATTCGGCAGAGTAACCATGATTCTGGCCATCCCAGATTGGCAAGGTCGTGTGTCGCCCGTCTTCGACGTGGCGGAGCAAGTTTTGCTGGTCGATATCGGCAACGAAAATCACGGTCAGTGTCGCATGGAGAGCATGAAGTCGATAGCACCGCACGAGCGGGCTCAAAGGCTTGCGGAGTTGGGTATCAATGTGCTGGTATGTGGCGCGATTTCCCGGCCGCTGGAGGCCCTTCTCATCGCTAACGGCATCCGAGTAGTTCCACTGATTTGCGGTGAAGTGGGGGAAATCGTGCGGGCGTTTTGTGATGGTACGCTGGAGAGGGGACGGTTTGCCATGCCGGGATGCTGTCGAAAAAAGCGGCACGCCCGAAATCGTTGCCGCCGCGGAAGCGGTGATTCCGTCATCGAGGAGAAACCATGAAAATAGCTGTTACCGCTCAAGGTCCTGACATGGACAGCCCTGTCGATCCGCGTTTCGGACGTGCCCGCTATTTCCTTTTGATTGACACCGAAACGGGTCAATTTACCGCCCATGACAATGCGCAGAACCTCAACGCCATGCAAGGCGCCGGGATTCAAGCCGCGCAAAAGGTTGTTCAGTTAGGGGCCGAAGCCGTTCTGACCGGCCACGTCGGCCCCAAGGCCTTTGCGACCTTGCAGGCCGGAAAGGTGGCGGTTTATCCTGGGGCGACGGGCACTGTCCGGGAGTCGCTGGAATGGATGCAGTCCGGCCGCCTGCAACCCGCCACAAAGCCCAACGTCGAAGGTCATTGGGCCTGATGCTTTCCGCCATTCCATAACGGAGGTAACCGCAACGGAAGCAAGTTTTCGGCCCCAAAATCATTGCATTGATCAAAGTTACTCCCTGCTAGCCCAAGCTTCCCTCCTGCGAACGGGGGGGTGATAACTGTAAGTGATTGCACGGCAGAGATTCGCGCCAGTTGAGTACGCTGACTCCCCCGCCGTTTTCTGTGTACCAGGCGTATCTCGCAAGTCAAAACAGAAAAAGAACTTACGCAAAACCATTGCATGACTACAGTATGCAGCACAAATCAACCGGAAGTCGTGGAGTAGTAATGACTGGACTTTTGTAAACTGCTTGATCCCTCTCTGAGAGAGTGTGACAAATGGAGTGACTGAGCAAGTTGCGAAAATAAGGAAATCGGTTTTGGTGGCAAACTGCCTTCGCCCCACCATCTCCCGAGGGAATTGGGCCGCTTGTCAACCAAAGTTGCAATAGTCCAGTAATGATTTACGCGAGAGTGCGTCCAGAAACTTTGGAATAGAGGAAGGAGGAGATCGACATGCCAGGTGGAGACAGAACTGGACCGATGGGGATGGGGCCGAGGACTGGCCGCCAGGCGGGCTATTGTGCCGGCTACGCTGTTCCCGGCTTTGCCAGCAGTGGTTACGGCGGCGGATTTGGCTCCGGTCGAGGAGGTCGCCGCGGATGTCGCAACATGTTCTACATGACGGGCTTGCCCGGCTGGGCACGAGTCGGCCTGGGCGGAGCCGATACTGGGATGCCTCCCGCCGGCTCTCACGCTATGACGCGTGAACAAGAACTCGACCTCCTCAAACAGCAGGCTGATCAGGTGGCCAAGACGCTGGACAGCATCCGCCAACGGATCAACGAGCTGGAGAGCAAGGCCCCACAGTAAAAACGACCGCTCACCATGGTCGGCAGGAAGGCTGAGACGAAGCGATGGAGTAGGCAGGTCGGCCGCGAAGGAATTGATCTCGATGCAGGTTGCCATTGCCAGCGGGAAAGGCGGCACGGGAAAGACTACGGTTGCAACCAACCTGGCCTGGGTAGCGGCGGCCGACAACCGCACCGTGGCCTATCTGGATTGCGACGTGGAAGAGCCGAACGGACACCTCTTCCTCAAGCCCACGTTCCTTCATGAACAGCCGATCACCAAGCCTATCCCGGTGGTCGATCTCGGCCGCTGCGCGCATTGCGGCCTGTGCGCCCAAACCTGCCGCTATGGTGCCATTGCTTGCGTGGGGCAACAGACCTTGGTCTTCCCCGAGCTTTGTCATAGCTGCGGCGGTTGCGTTTTGGTCTGCCCCGAGCAGGCCATCCGCGAGGTGCCAAAGCCGATCGGGCGATTGCGGGTGGGGACCGCGGGGCGGGTAAAGTTCGTCGATGGGGTGCTGCATGTGGGCGAAGCGATGAGCCCGCCGGCTATCCGTGCCGTGAAAGCCTCCAGCCCGGATGCGGATTTGACCATCCTCGATTGCCCGCCAGGTACTTCCTGCCCTGTTATCGAGAGCGTACGGGGCTGCGATCTACTGATCCTGGTGACGGAGCCGACGCCCTTCGGTTTGCACGACCTGAAGCTGGCCGTGGAAATGGCCCGGGTCTTGGGCTTGAAATTCGGCGTGGTGATTAACCGCGCCAATGCCGGGGATCACGCGGTGTGGGACTATTGCCGCCGACAACGGATTAGGATTCTGGCTGAGATCGCCGACGACCGGGTCGTGGCCGTGGCTTATTCGCGGGGGGAAATGGCCGCTGATTCCGTTCCGCACGTTGCCGAGCGGATGCGTGGGCTACTGGAGACCATTCAGGCGGGAGCACACGTATGAAGGAACTGGTGGTCATCAGCGGCAAGGGTGGCACGGGAAAGACCACGGTCGTCGCATCGTTTGCATCTCTTGCGGAAAAAGCGGTAGTGGCTGACTGCGACGTGGACGCGGCCGACTTGCACCTGATTCTCAGCCCCCGCATTCTCCGCCGTGAGAATTTCACTGGGGGCGCCAAGGCGCGGATCAAGCCAGGCCATTGTACGGCATGCGGCAAGTGCGAGGAATTGTGTCGCTTCGATGCCGTTTACTTCGATGGGCCGGGCAACGGCAAGCAGCCCAAGACGTTCCGGGTGGACACGGTCGCCTGCGAGGGGTGCGGCGTGTGCTTCGATTACTGCGCGGAAAAGGCGATTGAATTCGAACCGGCCGTCTGTGGACAGTGGTTCGTGTCGGCAACGCGGTTCGGACCGATGGTCCATGCCCGCTTGGGGCTGGCCGCGGAAAACTCCGGCAAATTGGTGACGCAGTTGCGACGCGTGGCTCAGCAGGTGGCCTCACAGGAGAAGCGGGACTTGATCCTCTGCGACGGCTCGCCAGGGATCGGCTGCCCCGTGATCGCGTCCTTGAGCGGCGCAAGCTTGGCCCTGTTCGTGGTCGAGCCAACCGCTTCGGGAAGGCATGACTTCCTGCGCGTGGCCCGGTTGACGGCACAGTTGGGAGTGCCCGGCGTCATGGCGGTCAACAAGGCCGATCTGAACGAAGAAGTAACAAAGAGCCTTGAAGAATCGGCGTCCGAGCTGGGAGTTGCCGCCATCGGACGCATTCCTTACGACCCGGCGGTGACCCGGGCGCAGATCGCTCGCAAAACGGTGATCGAAGCCTCGGACGGCCCCGCGGCTCAGGCGATCCGTGTCCTCTGGACCAAGACGCTTGAATGTCTCGACCGCCGCCCGTCGTCGGCCGTCGGGGGCCTAGTCCCATTGGCCGTTCGGAATTTTTAATACTGCACTTTTACAAACTGCTCGATCCCCCTCTGAGAGCGAGCGACAAATGAGAGTGCTGATAATTCAGGAAAACAAGGAAAGCCGTTTTCGTGGGAAACTGCCTTCGCCCTACCGTGTTCCGAGGGAAGACGGGAGCCAGTGAACCCAAGCTGCAAAAGTCCAGTTAGTGCTACAGGGCAAAGTCCCCCTGATTGCAGGACCTGTCCAGCATATCTTGGGAGCTGTTATATCCCAACACCACCAAATGTTGAGCGAAACAAATAACCTTGCGCTGTAGCATTAGCTAAGAACTATCTTCCAATGCACTATCGCTAACGAAGGGAGAAAAAGGATGAAAATCGCCATTCCACTTGCCAATGGTCGGTTGGCCCAGCATTTCGGTCACTGCTCGGAGTTCGCCCTGGTCGACGTGGATGAGGCCACCCGGCAGCATCGCAGTACGCTGACTTTGGCTGCGCCCGCTCACGAGCCTGGACTCTTGCCGCGGTGGCTGCACGGCCAGGGGGTCAACGTTATCCTTGCGGGCGGCATCGGGGCCCGCGCCCAGCAACTCTTTGCGGAGAAAGGCATCCAGGTCATCTATGGCGTCCCGTCCGATACTCCCGAGGCCCTCGTGAAAGCATTTCTGAACGGTACCCTCGTCAGGGGCGAAAACGCCTGCGACCACTGAAAATCGCTATGCAACACCTTGATTCCAACCAGGCAGTCTCGCGACTCCGCCGACAAAACCAGCCAGGCTGCTTCGGATGTGGGCTGGCCAACAGTCGCGGTTTTGGGCTGAAGTTCTCTGTGGTGCATGACGGGGCCGTGGAGGCTGCGTTCCCCTGCCAGCCTAGCTTCGCCGGCGATCCTGGAATGCCTCATGGCGAAGTCATTTGCACGCTGCTGGATGGGGCCATGACCAACTGCCTATTCGCCCATGGACTGGCGGCGGTTACCGTGGACATGCATGTCCGCTTTCGCCATCCGGTAAAGGTAAGCCTGCCCGCCGTGGTGCGCGACTGGCTTGAGTCGGAAGGCCCGCAGGTTCATCGGATCGCCGCTGAACTGTTGCCAGATGGGCAGATCATGGCCATGGCTACGGCTAGATTTGTTGTAACCGTTCACGGGTGGAAGCATGCGGAAAACGCGGTGTTTTCGCGAGTCGTGTAGCAAAAACGCTGTGCTCGTGGCCGCCGATTGCTGAAGGGAAGCACATGATGTCGCAGACACGCCGTGACGCCCCGAATGTTCCGTGAACGGTTACGATTTGTTGAGAAATATACGGTGCTTGACTTCGAAACAAAGGCAATGGGATGAACAAAGCCCGAATCACCGTCCTTGTCGAGAATACGGCCGAGAGCGCTGGGCTCTTGGCAGAACATGGCCTGTCCTTCTGGATCGAGGCGGGATCGCAACGCATTCTGTTCGATACAGGTCAAGGCGCGGTCCTGGTCAACAACGCCTATCGGCTGGGCATTCCCCTCAGTCGAGCCGACGCCATCGTACTCAGCCACGGACACTACGATCATACAGGCGGATTGGCCGATGCCCTGCGTGGCAATCGGCCGATACCGATTTACGCTCACCCGGCTGCAAGGAAGCCCAAATATGCCCGCAACAAGGACGGCACCTCTCGGGAGATTGGGATGCCTTCTTCTTGCGAGCAAGCCATCCAGCAGCGTCGCGATCAGTGGGTGCCCACCGAGCGACCGACCGTTGTATCCGACGTCCTCATGGTCACCGGCGCCGTGCCGCGCACCACCGAGTTCGAAGACACGGGCGGCCCGTTCTACCTCGATCCGCAATGCCGTGTCCCCGACCCGATCACTGATGATCAGGCAGTTTTCTTCCAGTCCGCGCAAGGTACGGTCGTGTTATTGGGTTGTGCCCACGCGGGGATCATCAACACCCTCCACTACGTGCGCCGCCTGACCGCAGATCGCCCAATCCACGCTGTCCTTGGCGGGATGCACCTCGTAAACGCATCGCTGGAACGGTTGAAAAGTACGATCCGCGAATTACGCGACATGAAGGTCGGCTGCCTGGGACCCGCGCACTGTACGGGCCGGGCTGCCACGGCGGCTTCATGGGATACCATGCCCGATCAATGTATCCCTTGCCACGTGGGTACCCAGGTCGAATTCGACCTTTTGCCCCTCCCTACCAAGAGAGACAGCGTGAGATGATTGTCGCAGGCGGTAAACGGCGAGAAGGTACGCTTGCTTGGCACCAGCACGCTACCTGCTACATCGGACTTTTGAGAAAATACGAATTCCTCAAGGCTGGACGGTCCTTATAATTGGGGAGCAATTCGGTGCCGGAAACGCGTCGGCAGCAAGACTCCATCTCAGGTGAAAGTCATGACGGCCAAGGCCCACATTTCGCCGGGCGTGTGCGGATTGCAGACAATTGTCAGCGTCCAGTCGCGAGATTCCCACTTCGCGATTGCAATCGAGAGCGATTGCTGCATGGTGCGGAGGTTTGCCAGCGAACTGGCTGAAGTCGATCCCTGGTCTGAGGTCTGGATTCCGGGTGCACCGCCGCGGATTTGGCAACTGGCGGCCAAGCACGGCCTGCACGCGGCTTGCCCGGTCCCGGTGGGCATCCTCAAGGCGATCGAAGTCGAGGCCGGTTTGGCGTTGCCAGCCCACGTCTCGATTGCGATATCCCGGGAGTAATCGCACCTGGGCGGCGATTTCGCAACGAGGGGACGCAGGAAATGAAGGTTGCCATCGCAGCGGAAGGCAAGGATTTCGGGGCTAAGCTCGATCCTCGCTTCGCCCGCGCTCGCTTCTTCATCCTTGTCGATATCGACCACGGTACGGTCAGCGTCAGGAGCAACGTCGATTTTCAGCGGACTGTGCACCTGGCGGGCACGCAAACCGCCGGCGCGTTGATTAGCCTGGGGGTTCAGGCTGCGATTGTCGGGCAGATCGGGCCGAAGGCGTTCGCCACCTTCAAATCCGCCGGTGTGCGGGTTTTCCATGCCTCCTCCGGGACCGTCGGGGAAGCCATTGATTCCTTCCGGAACGGCTTACTTGTGGAATTGACCAGCCCAAACGCCGACGCGCATTGGCCTCAATCCGACAGGACCTAAGATGAAGACGTTCTTCGAGTGCATTCCCTGTTTGATCCAACAGTCTCTATCGGCCGTGCGCCTTGTGACCGGGGATGAACGCATTCACGAGCAAGTGCTTCGTGAGATTTTGCAATCGGCAAGCAAGATGGACTTGTGCCAGCCGCCGGCCGCCATGGCTCAGGTGATCCACCGGCGGATCCGCAAACTCTGCGAGAACGACGACCCCTACCGCGCAAGCAAGCTCCGGTTCAATCGCCTGGCCCTGGACCTCTTGCCGGATTTCCAACACCGCGTGGAGAAATCGCCGGATCCTTGGGACGCCGCTGTCCGCCTGGCAATCGCCGGAAACATTATGGACTTGGGTGTCAAAGGCGGCGTGGGTGAAGCCGAGATCAGGGAGGTTCTGGATCACTCCCTTCAGGAACCGCTCCACGGCAGCCCTGCAGAGTTTGCGGACGCCGCTGGACGCGCGCGAAGCATCCTTTACTTGACGGACAATGCCGGTGAGATCGTTTTCGACCGTTTGCTCATCGAGCACATGCCGCACCAAGAAGTGACCGTCGCCGTCCGCGGATCGCCGGTTATCAACGATGCAACGCTGGAGGATGCGGAGCAGGCAGGCCTTTTCAATTTGGTGACGGTGATCGACAACGGCTCCGACGCGCCCGGCACGATCATTCACGACTGCAAAGAGGCCTTTCAGCGGCGCTTCGCCGATGCTGACTTGGTCATCGCCAAGGGCCAAGGCAATTACGAAACATTGACGGATGTCTCCGGAAACATCTATTTTTTGCTGCGAGTCAAATGCCCGATCATCGCCCGGGACATTGGTTGTCCTGTGGGGAGGATGGTGTTGCAACCATCGCGGAAAAAATAGGCTCCCGCGCCACCTCGGACATCAGTATCCGACTAGGCAAACCAAGGTGCGGTGGACGGAGGAAACTGAACAGTCTGATAAGGTATAACTGGACTTTTGCAAACTGCTCCCCTCTCCCTCTGGGAGAGGGCCAGGGGGTG
>DYLS01000033.1 GCA_020721965.1 Blastopirellula marina
GATTTCTCCTCGCTGACGCTCGTCGAAATGACATTCGGTTCCATACTCAGGGAACCTCTGGAACCTCCAACCCTCGTTGTCTCGCAAATCTTTTCCGTTGCGGCTCGGCCATGAACCGTTACTGCGCTGCCGTACGAGGCACATCCCGCTACCTGAGAAAGCCGATGAAGAAGCTGAATACCTGCTCGTCGTCCGTGGGTTCCTTGCTGACAGGGAAGGCGAAGTCCAGGGCGATCGGGGCCGGGCCCATCGCCGGGATGACGATCCGCAGGCCGAATCCCGGCGCCACGCGATAATTCTGGTCCCAGGAGTCCGCGGTCCGCTCGACCGTCCCCGTATCGCAAAAGATCACGCCGCGGATCAAATCGTCGGCGGTAATGGGGAACATGTACTCGGCGGAGGCCAGGAGCATCATGTGCCCACCGACAGAGATGCCCATCTCGTGCGGCGACGCCCCGCGGAAATCGAAGCCGCGAAGACTGGAGTAGCCGCCCGCAAAATAGTGGTCGTAGATCGGAGTATCGCTTCCCGTCGCGCTGAATCGCGTGCTCAGCCCCAGGACATGGCGGCCCGAGCCGTCCGGCCGTTGGCTGAGCATGAAATACTTCCGCAGGTCCAGCTCGGCACGGGGATAATCGTATGTCCCCACGACCTGCTCGAACGAGACCTGGAAGAGGTGCCCTTCGGTCGGCAAGAAGCTGTTGTCGCGCGTATCGTGCGTGAGCGCCACCTCGAATCCGTGCAGGATGCTGGTGCCGACTGCGTCCAGCAGGTCCTGCGGGGTCCCGAAAGGCGTGATGATGGGATCGCTGATCTTGATATCCGCGCCGCGGTAGGCAATCGTTCCCGACAGGTCCGGAGTGAATTGATAGCCGAATCCGATCCGCCCCCCCAATCGCTCTTCGTTCCATTCGCGAAAGTTGCGGCGATAGTAGTAACCGCTCACGCTCAGGCTGACGTTGCGATTGAGAAAATAGGGGTCGGAAAAGCTGACGCTGTAGCGCTGAACCTCCGTGCCCGGCACGGCCTCCAGGCGGAACCGCTGGCCTGCCCCGCGCCAGGCGACACCGTCCGCGATCTCACGCCAACTGCGCGGCAGTCGGGCGATGTCGAAGTTCTGCTCCTCGACCAACACCGTCCCCAGCAGACCGGCATCGGAATTGACGCCGACGCTGAACAGCAGCCGCCCCGTCCTGGTCTCGGTGACGATCGGCTCGAGCGGGAGTTCGAGGGGTGGTTCGGGGGACGGCTCGCCCGTATCCCAATAGCCGTCCCACTCTCCGGGCGGTGGGCGATCCGGAAAGAGGATCGGCTCCGCGGCGGCGGACGTTCCTCCCGCGGCTACGCCACCGGCAGGAGCAACCGCCCCGCCCGAGGGCGTTGCGAAGGCACCACCCGAGCGATCCACTGCGTTCGCACCGGTCGGATTGGCGATCCCGGAGGGGTCGGCCGGGATGGCATCCGTGCCCGCCGTCGGAACCACCTCCGGTCGCTGGGGGCTCCAAGCAACGCCGGGAGATGTGTACACCGCCGGCTGAACTGCCGCGTTGGCTTCCAGGCCGGGCTGCTGGGTATAAACCGCCCCCTCCGCCGTGGCGGTGTCTTCCGCGGGCTTGCGGTTGGGAATCACCCGGCGCCACCAGGGGGGCGGCGACGGCAGGCTCGTACCCGCCGCTGGGCCATATTGTCCCCGATAGATCGTCGGCTCCGCCGTGCTCGGCGTTTCCTCGCCTCCAGCCGGTATCACGCCATCGTTCGGAACCAGGGTTGGCGGGCGAGGGCCGGGCGCCGGATCGGTACGCGGTGGCGAGTTCCCTTTCTCCGCCAGGACGGGCCGTTGCCGCGGACGGCCGGTATCCGGGTCCGTCACCTCCGGTGGACTGAACACGATCTTCGGCAGCACGCCTCGCGTAGGATCGACCTCGAAAATCTGGGACGCGCGGAGCCGGCGCTCGCTGTCCCGCAACTGACGGGTATCCACAATGTCGGTGGGCGCGAGGGACATGCGGTCGAGCACGGTAGTCAGCCGGGTATGCGGAAATTCGCCCTGGATTTTGACGTTGATGCGGCCGACCTGATATTTCCGCCCCTCGTCGATGCGATAGACCAGGTCCAGCATCCCCGGCTCTTCCAAAAACCGCGGATCGACTTCGACGTCGGCGAAGACATGCCCGATCGCACCGTACTGGTCCTGAAGCTTGGCGACATCGAGCTGCAATTTGTTTTGGTCGAAGTAGTCCCCGGCCTTCAGTTCCAGGTCCTTCTCCAGCTTTTCGCGCGGCAGCTTTTCGTTTCCGAAGAAGGCGATGTTCCGTACCCGGTAGCGGGGACCTTCATCGATCACGAAAGTGACCGTCACCCACTCGCGATTGGAATCGAAGGGATCGGAATGGACTTCGACGTGCCTTCCGACCCGGGCGCGGAAGAAGCCCAGCCCGCGATAGTAGGCCGTCAACCGCTCCACGTCGGCATCCAGCGTCTCGCGGTTGAACAGTCCGCCCAGGAACCAGAGCCAGCCGGGCTTGGTTTGGACCTGCGTCCGCAGCCGGGCATCGGAGGCAATGGTATTGCCGAGGAAGTCCGTCCAGCCGATGCGCTGGCGCCGTCCCTCGTTGATCAGGAAAACGGCCCCCTGATCCTCCGGCTTGTTCCCCTCCAGAATCATCACGGAGGCATCCGGATAGCCTTTACTGCGATACAGTTCCAGGATGCGACGCTGGGCCTCTTCCACTTGCCAATTGTCGAGCGGATCGCCGGTGGCCAGCCCGGTTTCCTTGGCAAGGCGATTGGCGTCGAATGCCCGGTTGCCCGCATAGGTCACGTAGTGCAGCAGCGGGCGCGGAAGCACCTCAAACACGACCAGCCTTCCTCCGGCGACCTCCGGCGTGTAGGTTTTTACGTCCAAAAACAGGCCGGTGCGATGCAATCGCCGCACGTCTTCTTCGATCAAATCCGGATTGAACGGGCGGCCGGCACGGGTCTTGATCGCGGGCAGAAATTTCTCGCGCGGCACGCCCTTGGCCCCCACGATCCGCACTTCCGTGACCAGCGGCGCCGCGGCCCCCGCCGATTCCCCTCCCGCCGAAGCCCCCGCCGCATCCGCGACGCCGGGGAGCGTCAGCGGCGGTCCTGCAACCGACCGCAGCGGCGATTGTGGAAAGGAGACATCCTGCGCCGAGGCCGCCGGGAGTGGAAACGAACCAAGACCTGTCCCAAAGGCGAACGCTACCAGCACAACCAGCAGAAATGGTACCAGTGAAGATAATGCCGCAATTGCCAAGCCCTCGACGGCAACGGCGCCTGGCTTGACGAGGAATCCGCCGCAGCCCCGCAAGACCATGCCGCCCGCACGCAGCCGCGAGACACATCCCCCGTCGCTGCGCTGATCAAACCGTTTCGAATGCTCAAGCTCGTGATTCGTTTGCACCGGGTAAGCGGCCTTCCGTATTCCTGATCGGGCATTCCTGGCGGGGTATTTCTGGTCGGGCATTCCTGATCGCGCATTGCCGATCGCGCATTGCTAATCGGGCATGGCTAATCCGGCATTCCTGGTCGCGCTAAACCGTATTCGCCGACCCGCCGCTACGGGCATCTCGCTGGCAGGCGTGTCTCACGAAATGCAGGTACCGGTATGCGTTCTACGAAAAATGCGTGATCGTCGTCGGGCGACGCCCGCCACTCCTGCTCGCCGCAAGGACGCACTCCTTTTCACCGCAAGGGCAAAGGAATACCGGATCACGCCGGTTCTCGCAAGGTGAATTCTCCTACACGACAGCCACCCAACGGCTACACAACAGCTCAACCACACGTCAAGGAAAGCTCAGCGCCAGCTCATATGCACTTGTCCGCAGCATCCTCCACCTGTCCGCGGTTTCCAGAACGGGCTGAAATCTCCGCGGATTGACCTTGCTCCACAAAGAAAAAGCCGGTATTACCTGCCAGTCCATTTCGAGATCGTCTCGCGTCTGCCGGGACCTCGCCTTTCCCGGAAAGTGTCCGCATGGGTCGAATCGAGGGAGATTTCGCACGAGGCCGCATCCCGCGTCAAGGGCCTAGTTCCTTGCGCGTGCTTCCTTTTTTCTTGCTGTGCGGTTTGCTGCTATTGACCCAATGGGGGTGTCAAACGCCGCGGATCGTCCGGGAATTGGAGCGTGAGAATCGCGAGCTGGAGAACAAGATTTGGGAGCTGGCGGATTTACTGGAAGACAAGCAGGCGGAGCTGGAGGCCTGCCGCCGAAGCGGCGGCTCATCCGCCCCCAGCCCAGCGACCGGCAGAACATCCGCGGGGCCGACGGAAGCGGCCCCTGCCTGGCCGGGGCGAGCTGAACCGCCGCCTTTGCCAGCACACGATAATCTGCCAGGCATCCAGATCTCGCCGCCGCTTCAGGAGACCAATCCCGAGCAGGCCCTGCCGGGCAGCGCGCCCCCTGCCGGCGCCCCCGGCGCGTTCCTGCCGCCCGACTCTTCCTCGGTCTTACCCCAATTCCCCGAGACCACGCAAACTCAGCCTTCATCCGGCGAGGCAGGAAAAACGGCTGCCGTCCCTGTCGCTCGCCGACAAGGGGTGATCGCGTCGGGCCGAGTCCGCCAAGGGAGCAGTGAAGAGGTCAACACACTCGTCTTGCATCCCCAGTGGGTGCGGGGGATCGACCTCGACGGCAGGCCCGGCGACGATGGCATTCAGGTCCTGTTCCAGCCGCTGGATAAGGATGGGGACCTGCTCGCGGCCGCCGCGCCGGTGAGCGTGGTGGTCCTCGATCCGCAACTCTCCGGCTTGACTGCCCGCATCGCTCGATGGGACCTCCACCCCGACGAAGTGCGGAGTTATTTTGTCCAGCGGGGAGAGGCGTCGGGCTTTCTGTTGGACCTGCCTTGGCCCGCCGAACCACCCGTTCACCACCAACTGCTGGTCTTCGTCCGCTATGTCACGGCGGACGGGAGGAGGCTCGAAGCCCAGGCCGAGCTAGCCGTCCATCCGGTCACCGCCGCCTCCTGGAATGGCAGCCCGTGACGGACCGGGCGTTGGGCAAAGCCTCCGCACGGCATCATGGTTTCCAGCCCACGCCCAGCCCCTGCAAATTACCGCGGCTCGTCTTCCGCGGCAGACGGGGAGGTCGCGGGACCTTGCAAATAGGGTTCAGCCAAGGCCTTGCCGTTTCCCTGAACCCGTTTCAAGCGGTCGGCTAGCACCTGCAACTTGAGTTGTTCCAGATCCGATTCATCCCGCAATCTGCCATAGTAGTGCCACGAGGCCAGCATGTCGGCCAGGGCGGTGAGCAGCATCCAGACGACGAGCAGGGCGACAAAACCCCAGTAGGCCAGCCCCAAGAGAGTCGGCGTGTCGCGTCCTGGCCACCAGCTTCCCACGAGCATCAACGCCCCGGCCAGGGCGCACAACCCCCCGGCCTGGACCCGGCGATAGAACTGCCGACGGCGAAAAGTGGCCTCGCCAACTTCTCCCGCGCCTCCCCGGCGAAACCGCTGGACAGCCCACGCGCTCCAGGCGATCAAACCCAGCCCGGTGAGAAGCACCACCACGGAAAAAGCAACTCCCACCCAAGCCGCGGGCGGGGGAACTCCCGCTGCTTCGGCAAACAAAGGCAGCCCCCAACCGGAGATCGAAGCATGGCTAGCCAGCACGCCGCGGAGATCCTCTTTCGCTAGAGCGGGCCGCCGTCGCACCGGACCGAGACGATCGGCCCGGGAAGGCGGTCCTCAAGAAAAAGCAAACGGTCGGCGAATCCTATCGTATCGCCAACCGTATTCTAGCGTAATCGGCCGCCAGCGACTGTGCTACTCGGGTAGGCATCGCCCCGCCGCCATGCCGCCGACCAGCAACCGGAAGGACGAAAAACTCCACGTCACCTTGCCGGGGACGTGCCGTTTGCGGGTCACGTCACTGCTCGCAGAGCGGCGTCTTCTTTTCCGTAATCTTGGGGCACTGGGGCGCCATGTCGGCATTGATCTGGATGTATTCCTTCCACTCATCCGGCACGTTGTCGGCCAGAAAGATTGCCTCGACCGGGCACTCCGGCACGCACGCCTCGCAATCGATGCATTCATCCGGGTGAATGTACAACATGCGTTCGCCCTCGTAGAAGCACTCTACGGGGCAGACCACAACGCAATCGGTGTACTTGCAGTCCACGCATGGTTTGCACACGACGTGAGCCATGAAACGTCCTTTCTTCGTTCAATCGCGAGTAGCTCGTCCAATCTCGAAGCAACGACCGGCCGCGCCAGACACCATGCCAGCGACGGCCGCCGTCCGACCGTGTCGGATTTCAGCGGACAGGCAGACTTATCAAATCCTATGATGACATTATTCGCCCGTCAAGAGAACCGGATTGGCCCATCAGGGGAACAGGCCGAGCGGCGCCTTTTGCCTGCCGAGTCCCGTAACCGTAGCGTACCCTGAAAGCCCCCCCACACGGCTGGCCGGTGAGAGTGTTTTGCCTGCCAAGCAGGGCAAAACGGCAAGGACGCTCGCCGCGGCCACCGCCGCATTGAGAAAGCGTCAAGAAAGGCGAAGAGCCCGGTACGAGACCGAGCGCTTCGCGATTCTGCACGGTGGGGAAGGATTTTCGTGACCGACTGGGCGGATCGCCCACCAAGGTCTTAGACCGGCCAAGCGACGGTTACGCCAAGGGACGCGAGACCAGCACCACCTCCTGGTCGGCCTTGTCATTGAATTCGAAGCCGCGGTTGCGGAAGGTGGCGAGCATGCGGGCATTGTCCTTGGAGGTCTCGGCAACGACTCGCTTGATGCCCCAGCGCTTGGCGACTTCCAGGCAGTAGTCGGTGAGCAGGCCGCCCAGCCCGCGGCTGTGCCAACGATCCACCACGATGACGGCGTATTCGGCGACCTCGTGGTTGGCATCTGAGACGAGCCGCCCGACGCCGATCAGGCGTCTTTGCCCTTCCTCTTCCACTTCCGCCACGATCCCGATTTCCCGGTCGTAGTCGATGAAGCAATAACGCGAGGCCATTTCGTGCGTGGTTTGCTTGAACAGGTAGCTGAAGCGGAACCACAGCGACTGCGTGGAGCAGCTTGCCAGCAGCTCGTGCCACATCGGCTCGTCTTCCGGCTTGATGGGCCGCAAGATCACCGGCGTGCCGTCCTTGAGCTGTCTTTCCGTGACGAACTCCTCGGGATAGGGGCGGATGGCCAGATGGGCGTAGGGTCGCACACCATACACCAGGGCGTTGCGATCCACGATGACGCGGGCGTCCAGGGCGATCACCTCATCCGGCGTGACGAGCAGCGGGTTGACGTCCAGCTCTTGAATCTCGGGATAGTCGGCCACGAGATAGGAGAATCGCATCAAGGCCTCAATCAGTTTGTCGATGTTGACGCCCGGCCGGCCGCGATAGCCGCGCAGGAGCGGCCAGGATTTGAGCGATTCCAAGGCCCGACGTGCCAGCGTCTCGTTGAGCGGGGGCAGCGCCAAGGCTCGATCTTGGAAGACCTCGGCCGCCACGCCGCCCATCCCGACCAGAATCACCGAACCGAAGACCGGGTCGCGCTTGGTGCCGATGATCAACTCGAAACTGTTGGGGTAGCTGACCATCTTCTGCACGGTGCAGCCGATGATCTGGGCATCGGGCCGCCGCTCGGCCGCTCGTTGCGTCATCTGCTCGAAGGCCTCGCGGACAGCGGATTCGGAGGCCAGGTTCAGCTTTACGCCGCCCACGTCCGTCTTGTGCGTAATCTGCGGCGAGTGAATCTTCATCACCACGGGGAAGCCGATCCGCCTGGCGATCTCCACGGCCTGTTCAGCAGTGCGGGCCAAGAAGGGCTTGCTGACGGGGATACCATACGCTTCGAGAAAGGCCTTGGACACGCTTTCCGTAAGAACCTCGGCCCCCTCCGTAAGCAGGCTTTCGAACACCCCCCGGAGCCGCTGACGATCGAAGGAGAACGAAACAGGGATGTCGCGCGGCGTCTCGTGCAGCAGGGTCAGGTTTCGGGCATAGGAGACCAGATGCATGAACGCCCGGACGGCCTTCTCCGGCGTGGCATATGAGGCCACGCCGAAGTCGTTCAGAACTTGCATGCCATCCGCCACGGTATGGCCACCCATCCAGGCCGCCAGGACCGGCTTTTTGTGTTTTTTCGCCACCTCGCCCACCGCCCGGGCCGTACCAGTGGAGTCGGTCATCGCCTGTGGCGTCAGAATCACCAGCACCGCGTCCACGTTGGGGTCCTGCAACACCACGTCCAGGGCTTTCGCGTAGCGTTCGGGCGGGGCATCGCCGAGCACGTCCACGGGGTTATTGTGCGACCAGAACGGCGGCAGGAATTCGTTCAACCTCTGAAGGGTCTCGTCGGACAGCGGAGCCAGATGGCCGTCCCGCGCTATCAAGGCGTCCGTCGTCATCACACCTGGCCCGCCGGCGTTGGTGACAATCGCTAGCCGGTCACCCTTGGGAGGCTGCTGCCGGGCGAGCAACTCGGCACAATCGAACATGTCCTCGATTTGGAAGATGCGTTCGATCCCCGCTCGCTGGAATGCCGCCTCGTACACGGCATCGACCCCGGCCATCGCGCCGGTATGCGAGGCCGCCGCGGCCGCGGACTCGGCAAATCGGCCAGACTTGAAGGCCACAATCGGCTTGGAGCGTGCAAACGCCCGGGCCGCCGACATGAATTCCCTCGCCTCCGTGATCGACTCGATGTACAGAATGATGGATTGCGTTTCGGTTTGCGACCCGAAATAGTCGATCAGATCGGCAATCGAGACGTCCAGCATGTTGCCGACGGACACGAAATAGGAAAACCCGATCCCCTGATCGATCGCCCAGTCCAGTACCGAAGTGCACAACGCCCCGGATTGAGAGATGAAGCCGATGTGCCCCTTGGGCGGGGTCTCGGCCGCAAAACTCGCGTTCAAAGAGAGTCCCGGGACAATGAGTCCCAGACAATTGGGGCCGATGATCCGCATGCCGGGGAATTTTGCCTGCTCCTGGAGGATCTGGGCCTCCAGCTTGCGGCCCTCTTCGCCGATCTCTCGGAATCCTGCCGAAATCACCACGATGCCCCGGGTACCAGCCTCGCCCAGATCGCGGATCAAGCCCGGCACGGTCCGGCCTGGCGTGCAGATTACTGCCAGGTCGGGGGCATGAGGCAGGCTCTGCACATCCTTGTAGGCATGGATACCCTGCACCGATTCTCGCTTGGAATTCACCGGATACACTACCCCCGGGAATCCCGAACCGACCAGATTTTGCAGCACGGTATAACCAACGCTGGTCGGTGTGTCGCTGGCACCGATGACGGCCACACGCTGCGGATGGAAAATCTTATTTAGGTTTTCGATACTCACGGTCCTCTCCCGGATTGGCTGTTGGAAGCACCAAAGGTTGACAGAGCCTGAAAGCGTCGAGCAGTCTGCCTAGAGAAAGATAAACTATGCAGACTGGTTAATATATCATCTCGACGCAATTTCAAAAAGGATTCACGATTGGCGATACTGAAGCGTTTATATCACTTATTTCGATTGACACCCAAATATTCAATCTTACGGTTAATGCCAAGCGCCGTAGTCACAACTCGCAGACGCCGTAGCCAAAACGATACGGTCAAGACCTCGGAATCCGTCGGCCGCCTCCCAAGCCCACCTCGTCCATCGGCAGGCCAAGCCGTTCGGCCAATTTTTCGCGGCACGCAGTGGAAATATGCCACCCCAGCCGGCAAAATTCCCCTAGGCTGTGTAATTGTGCCTTTCTTAGCTACGCAAGTCCGATCCTACTTGTTTGTCGTGTTTCGGATTCGTGGCCTTCGGATGCTGCCTCCAGCTCGGGCTAAGGCTTCTCCACCACCTCGGGCTGACGCCCGAGGATCGATAACGCCCCGTCTCGCGCGACGAGGAGACCACGAAAACCCCAGCTCGCGCCGAGGCGTCCCCACCTCGGGCTGACGCCCGAGGCTCCGGCTCGCAAAAAATGACGTTTCGGCAATACTGCCACCTCGGGCTGACGCCCGAGGCTCATGCTGTCGCGTTAATCACGCGGTAATCAACCCACAGCGCCGAGCCACCAGCGTAAGCTGGTGGTGACCGTGTCTTTTCTTTGTTCTCGATGCCTTTGCTGTCGAGGGCCGGTTGTGAAATCGGTTCGAGCTGGCTATTGTTTGATTCAGGGCTTGAGTAGGTGAACGGCACGCAAGGCGTGGCGCGGGCAGTCGTCTTTCATGGGGATCGTCCGCGGGCGAGCACCATCGCGCATTGCAGTCGCCGACGGCACGGAGGACCCGTATGGCCAGTGACCGCGACATGGATTGGGCTTTGCTTCAAAAGGCTCGGGCGGGCGATTTCTCCGCCTTCGAGGCCCTCGTCTCGCGGTACGAACGCCGTGTCTTCGGCTTGGCGCATCGCATTGTGGGAAACGGTCACGACGCTGAAGAGGTGGTCCAGCAGACCTTTCTGACGCTTCTGGAGCACCTCCACGACTTCCGCGGCGATTCCGCCTTTGCCACCTGGTTGTTGCGGATTGCCTCGAACCATGCCCTGGGGCTGCTGCGGCGCGAGGCGGTCCGAGCCACGGTGACCTTGGCCGAGGATACCCGCCACGACGGTCAAGACGACCTGCCTTTCCCGTCTTTTATCGCCGAATGGAGGGAGACGCCGGATCAGATTCTCGGTCGCGCCGAGACCGCTCGAATCTTACAGCAAGCCATGAACGAACTGGACGAGAAATACCGTCTCACGTTTCTATTGCGGGACGTGGAGGGGCTATCCACCGCGGAAACAGCCGAGGTCCTGGGAATCACGGAGTCCAACGTCAAGGTCCGGCTTCTCCGCGCCCGACTGATGCTGCGAGAAAAGCTCACCCGCATCTTCGGCGACGAGACCCGGACAGTCCCTCCGCATCGGCATGACGATCTCGAGAAAGACATTTGAAGCCCGCCGCCCAGAGGCGACCACCGCCGCCATCTTCGGTTTCCGCTGCCATCTCTCGGCGGGATACGGTCAGCCGCAGCGACGGACCTTCTGAAACGAGCCGGGTCGCGCGATCACGCCCCCAAAGCACACCGGTCCGACCGCGGAGAGTCCGCCGGATTGCACGATGTGCCCGGCATGTTTTGCGAGGCGATAGGTCCCATCACCCAGATGTTGAACCAAGCACACCATCCTGCGCCGTAGTAGGAGCCGCGGCGTGGAGCCTCGGCCCTGACGGCACGAAGCGGCGGGACCGAAACTCGCGGCGTCCTCGGGCTAGAGGTCGCTGTCAACGCCGAGCCGCGCGGGCCGGGGCACGATTCCATCGCAGACCCGCCTCCTCCTCCAGATTCCGGCTCCAGCGGCTATACGCCTCGATACGGTCGTACCACGAAACGGAGATGTACGTCTGCTCGTTTTGCCGCACGAAGGCCTCGTAAAGCTGGGCCGGGGAAGGCTGCATCTCGATCACCCGCACAAGATAGACCTTCGATTTCGGCTGATTCCAGGCCACACCCACTTGCCCCGGTTGAAGGCGGAACACGGCTTCCATGAAGTCGTTGCCCGGCTGATCCACCGCATCCTCGTCCGTCACCAGACCGCTGGCCGGATCCTTCCGCTTGACCTTGATGGAGCTGAGGAAGGGCGGTCTCCGCGCCGCCCACGCCAGGTTCAAATCACCATAGGTCATCCAGGTGAATGGATCTGTATCGGGGACGATGCGGATGCCCGCAAGCTCTTTATTGCCCGCCAAAAAATCGGCCAACGTCTTACCCGACTTTTCCGCCGCGGAAGCCAGACGGCTGCATTCGGTCTCAGCCAGCTTGCGGCCCTCCATCAACCGCCACGCGCGAAGCACTTCGTCCTTGACGCCCGGATCGGTAAACTCGGGAACGTGCTCTTCCTCCCGTTCGGTGGGCCAGGCCAGATACTGATTTTGATTCAGATCGAAGGTGCGAACCGTCATAAACTCTCTCAAGTCATAAACGATCTGCGCGAACGGAGTCCCTTGCGCGTCCGCAGATTGGCCGATTTCCAGCTCGGCCATCTCCCAGCGCGGCAAGAGATCGGTGCGACCGTATTGGAAACCTTCGCGTCGGGCTAGTTCCTCCAAGTTCGGCCGTTGCGGCGGTTCCGGTGGAACGGCCTTTGACTCCTTCGCCGACTCCACGGCAGACAGGTAATTGCCCCAGGCCATCTGGTAGCGGCGCATTCCTTCCTCGATCTTGTCCAGCACCGTCCGCATCTGCTCGCCCGCGATGAGCCGCCGCACCTCTTCGCGGACCTCGTCAAACGGACGATATTTCGATTTTTCGGGCGGGTTTTGCGATGCCGGACCGGCCTCCGTCGGCGGCTGGGGCTGCGTGGCCGAACCTGCCGAACCCGCCGGGACAGGATCGCTTTCCCCGGCCCCCGGGGCCTGTGACTGTGACTGCTGTTCCCCAGATGGCTGCGATTCCGGTGGCGAGCGCATTTCCCCAGATGGCTGCGATTCCGGCGACGAGGGCGTCTCCGGTTGCGGTTGAGAGGCGGATTCGGTGGCTGGCGCGCCGTCGGAATTACCCGCCTGGGGCGATGATGCCTCGGGAGCCGTGGACGTCCCCCCCTGCGGCGATCCGGCGGACTCTTCTACCAAGCTCACCCAGCGGACCACACCCCGCCATCTCGCCCGCGACTGATCCGCAGCCGGTACCGGGGTTTGGCCTTCCGCGGGCTGTTGCGGCGTCGATCCCCCCTCGCCCCCTTGCCCAACCGGTTCATCCTGAGTCGCTTTTTGCTCCGACGGCTGCCCCCCCTTCTCGTCCTTTCCTGCCTTTTCTTCTTGTACGCCCTTTTCTTTTTCTCGCTTTTCTTGTTCGGCAGCCTCTTGTTCGGGAGCCTCTTGTTGGGCGGCCGATTCGCCGCTCATCGCTGGTCCCTCGCTGGCGGCGGGAGCGGGGCCTTCACCGCCACCGCCACCCTCGGGAACCGGCATCTCCTGCGCGGGCGACGCACCCTGTTGAGACGGCGGCGTCCCCCCCGGAACAGGCACGCCCTGCTGAGACTGTGGCGAACTCCCTGGAACAGGCGCACCCTCCGAAACCGGTGAAACCCCTTCAGGCGGCAGACCGGTGCCTGCCGGCGGCGTCGGTGTCGTTTCCGGCGGTTCCGTCGAGGGCAGACCGGGACCGGTCGCGATCGGTAACGCGGCCGAGGTCTGAGGCGTCAGAAACAGCTCATCTTTCCGTTCCTCGTAAACTCGCCGCAATTCCTCCTCTGGAATAGAGTGCCCCTCCAGCCAAACCGTCACGTCCCCTTTCAGATACTCGACACGGACCTTTTCCGGGACCTTGAAACCCGGTTCGGGACTATTGGGCTGCGGTAGGTGCGTCTTCCGCTTTTCAAATAGCTCTCGCAATTGCGCGTCCGTCGGAGGCGTGACCTTGGCGGCGAATGTCTCGACGGGAACTTCGGCCAACTCCACCGAGGCCAACCGGTGAAGGCGGAGGAAATAGTCCCAACGCTGCCCCGGCGTCTCGCCTGCATAGCCGGGCAAAAACCGCCACGGATCCACTCCACTTAGCTCCGCATAACGCATGGCCAGCAAGGCGAGGCTCATCCCCGAAAAGAACGCATCTTCACTGATCCGCTGTTGTTGTATCAGACCCTGAACGTCTTGTTCGGAAATCGCGATCCCCGTGGAGCTGACCAGGTCTTGCACATAGCGGTTCACGACCGGATCGGAAACCACCATGCCCGCCGCCTCCGCGTAGCGTGCCAACAACCACAAACGCACGACCTGCTCTTCCGAAAGCTCACCCAAGGTCTGCCGGAGCAACTGGATTTGCAGGGTATTCCCTTGTCGCCGCAGCGCGAAGTCTTGCAAGGCCTCCAAAAACCGCTGCACAGCCGCCTGGCCGGTCCACAGGTTGGCCAACTGCTGTTCCGAGAGGCTGCCGAATCGCTTGGTGACCACAACGGGCGGGATATTGGAGCCGCGCGTTGCACCAAGGTACTCCAGCAAGGCCGGAATGATCACAAAGCTGATCATCGAAATCAGGAACAGGCCGACCAACAATACCTTGGCATTCTTGCGGAAAATCTTGAAAGGACTGGCCATGGCGGGTTTGTTGCGCTCCTCGTAGCGACTCGGCTTTTTTGCGGGCGACTCAAAAGCACCCCGCGGACGTCCCCCACCGATTGTGGGAGAGCCTTCCGACTTGACACTTCATCCGAAAACCGCAATTGTAACGATTGGGCGGTCCGTAACGAACCAGCCCTGATTTCCCAAACCACTTGAAACGGTCATTCTAAATTGCTTTGGAGCAATTGAAAATGGCAACGCCCTGAAGGTCCAAAACCGGACGGGCAAGCATGACGCATCTTTTGGGTCGGTCCCAGGATTTCGGCACGGAACAGCCTCCGGCAATGCGGCGGGGAGCTGCGTTCCGGAAGGCGGCGCAAAACCGCCTCTCCGTCCGCGGCCCGGCGAGCAACGCCCAATGGCGGACGTTCGGCGTCGCGTTGCCCATCCTGATCGAAACAGGGGATCGAAACAGCGGATCAAAAAGGGGATCAAAACACGAAGGCACGGAATCCGAACGCGAAATCGTAACCTAGAACCAAAGCATGGGGTCGAAGCAGGGAGCTGAAACCCCGAATCGGAGCATGGAATTGAAGCACGGAGCGTTGCAAAGGGGATCACGATCCAATCGAAAAATCACCGCTGGGAGGTGCTGGGGACTCGCGGCCCCTTCGTGCAGGAACAAGAATTTGACGCTCCCCGACGGCGCATCCCGCTAGCATGGGATACCGTGAAAAGATGAATCCTCGGAAAAGTTGGATCACCCATTGACCGTGTAACGGCGCCGCGAGGAGCGACGAGAATCGAAACTTTGGAGAGATAATGGCAAAGAAGCAATTGGGTACGCCAAGTCGGCTCGTCATCGTGGAATCGCCAGCCAAGGCCCGGACGATCAGCCGGTTCCTCGGCCCGGAGTACCGCATCGAAGCCAGCATCGGCCACATTCGCGATCTGCCCGAGGGGGCCAAGGAGTGTCCGGAGGAATATCGGAGGGAGCAGTGGGCCTACCTCGGGGTCAACACCGATAACGATTTCGAGCCGATCTACATCGTCCCCAAGGACAAGAAGAAGCAGGTCAGCAAACTCAAGGAGGCCGTCAAAAACGCGACCGAATTGCTGCTCGCCACCGACGAAGACCGGGAAGGCGAGGCCATCAGTTGGCACTTGTGCCAGGTTTTGCAGCCGCGCATCCCCGTGCGGCGACTGGTTTTCCACGAGATTACGCGACGCGCCATTTTGCAGGCTTTAGACTCGCCGCGCCAGATCGACGAGAACCTGGTTCGCGCGCAGGAGGCGCGCCGGATATTGGACCGCCTGTTCGGTTACGAGGTCTCTCCGCTATTGTGGCGAAAAGTGCGCCGGGGGCTCTCCGCCGGCCGCGTGCAGAGCGTGGCCGTCCGCTTGATTGTGGAGCGCGAGCGCCGCCGCATGAGTTTCGTCCGCGCCTCGTATTGGGACATAACGGCGATTCTGGCGAGCGGCTCCGGCGAATCTTTTCCCGCCTTGTCCATCTCCGTCGACGGAAGGCGTGTCGCCTCGGGCCGCGACTTCGACCCCAACACCGGCCAGCTCAAGACTGCCGAGGGGGCCGCGGCCGCCGACCTGATCCTGTTGGACGAAGCCGCCGCCAAGGCCGCGGTGGAGCGGGTGCGCCGCGCCGCATGGCGGGTCCTGGGGGTCGAGGAAAAGCCCTACACCACCCGGCCCTATCCGCCATTCACCACCAGCACCCTCCAGCAAGAGGCCAATCGCAAGCTAGGGTACACCGCGCGGGCCACCATGCAAATTGCCCAGCGGCTGTACGAGAACGGCTACATCACGTACATGCGAACGGACTCCACCAACCTCTCCGAAGAGGCCATTTCCGCGGCGCGGCAGACGATTCGAAACCTGTACGGAAAAGAGTACCTTTCGCCCTCCCCCCGGGTGTACGCAACCAAGGTCAAGAACGCGCAGGAGGCCCACGAGGCCATTCGCCCGGCAGGCACGGACTTTCGTACGCCGGAATCCTTGCGGGGAGAGTTGTCGCCGGACGAACTGCGAATCTACGAATTGATCTGGAAACGGACTGTCGCCTGCCAGATGGCGGATGCCCGCGGCCGACGCCTCCTGGCTCAAATCGATGCCGACGGCGTGGTGTTTCAGGCCTCGGGCAAAACGATCGAGTTTCCCGGCTACTTGCGAGTGTACGTGGAGGGAGCGGACGACCCCGAAGCGGAACTGGCCGATCGCGAGACCGTATTGCCGCCCTTGCGGGAGGGCCAAGCGCTGACGCCGCTGGAGATCACGCCCAACGGCCACGTCACGCAACCGCCGCCACGGTACACGGAAGCGGCCCTGACCCGGGCTTTGGAGGAAATGGGCATCGGCCGGCCCAGCACCTACGCCTCCATCATCGACACCATCCTAGAGCGAAAATACGTCTTCAAGCGGGCCAACGCCCTTGTTCCCACCTGGACCGCGGTGACGGTCGTTCAGCTTTTGGAGCAGCACCTGCCGTCCCTGATCGACTATTTGTTCACGGCCGAAATGGAGGATGCCTTGGACGCCATCAGCCGCGGCGAGCTGCGCTGGGTGGACTATCTGCGGCGATTCTACTACGGAAACGAGCAACCGGGACTGAAATCGCTCCTGGCCAGCAAGGCCGCGGAGATCGACGCCCGAGAGGCATCCCGCGTGTTCATCGGCCGACCGCCGGGGGCGAGCGACGACGATCCAGGTATCTGGGTCCGTGTCGGGAAATATGGCCCATTTCTGGAGTACGGCGAGCGCCGCGGCAGCATCCCCGATGATCTACCGCCCGACGAACTGACACCGCAAAAGGCCCTGGAATTGTTGAACCGTGCCGAGATGGCAGAGTCCCCCCTGTGCTACTGCCCGACGACCGGCAAGCCCATCTATGTCAAAACCGGCCGGTACGGTCCCTACGTCCAGCGGGGATCGGGCGGCGGCGACACCAAGCCCGAATACGTCTCCCTCCCCAAGGGTATGCGGCCCGAGGACGTCCGCCCCGATATCGCCCTGAAGCTCCTCTCTTTGCCGCGAACGCTGGGGGCGCATCCCCAAACCGGCGAACCGGTCGTGGCCCAACTGGGACGATTCGGGCCGTACCTTCAGTGCGGGAGCGAAACGCGGTCCATTCCCGACGACATCTCGATACTCGACATCACGTTGCAGCAGGCCCTGGACCTGTTATCACAACCCAAGGGAACGCGACGCCGCCGGATCGAGGCCCTCCGCGAGCTTGGGACGTCGCCCGCAACGGGCCAACCGGTCAAGCTGATGTCTGGTCGATATGGGCCGTACGTGACCGACGGGATAACCAACTGCTCTCTGCCCAAGGGTTTCCAGCCCGAGGCGGTCACGCTGGAGGCAGCCTTGTCCTGGCTGGCGGAGAAGGCGGCTACCGGCGGCCCCAGCAGCCGGAAAAGGGCCGCACGAAAGGCCGCGCGGGGAACCTCCGCTGCCGCAGGAGCCGTGAAAAGAGCCACCGCCAAAAAGGCCGCCAAAAAAAGCACTGCGAAAAAGGCGGCCCCCAAGCGGGCTGGCTAGTCCTACAGCGCAAGGTCCGTGTGCCTGCATGATGCGCCCACCATACGTTGCAATGCGTTGTTTCTCATCCCTACAAGATTGAGAACGACCCAGCGCTGGAGCACTCGCACCACGGCGCAACGTTCTTTGCTTGGCGCGACATCGTGTGGCGTCGCGACATGACGCCTCGCGATCCATACTACGCACAGCGTGCAATCCGACGGACTTCGCGCTGAAGTGCTAGCTCGCGGAGACGCTTACCGGCTCCGGTCCCAAAACAAAAACCCGCGGCGGAAAGCCGCGGGACACTCGTTATCCGTCGCGAGGGTCTTGCCGCGACGGTTTGTCGGGAATCGGCGAGTCATCGACCGCCTTGCAGGGCGGACGCCATCAGACCAACTCTTTCCTAGCACCGACCAGGCTGCGAATCCGTTCGGCCAACAGGCTGGCGTCGAAGGGCTTTTTGAACGTCTCGTTGATCGCCGAGCGATCGAAGCTCATGGAGCTTCCATCGTCCGGCAGGAGGGCGATCAGCACCACCTCGTTGAACTCACCATTGCGGCGGACGTGCTGGCAAATCTGCAAGCCCTCCGTCTTGCCGATCGAGAAATCGACCACGATGCAATCCGGGCGAAAGCTCTCGGCCTGGATGCCAGCGTCGAAACCGCTGGAGGCAATCGCCACCTTGAACGCACGTTCCGGCGGCAGCTCCCGCTTCAGGTTCTCGATCAGCACCTGATCCTGCGCAACGATCAAGACCTTCGCGGTGGTTTCATCCTCCAATTCGCCGAGCGGCATCCCGTGTTCCCGAAGGAACTTGATCAGGTACTCGCGCGGGATGCGGCGGTCCTGAGAACCCGGGATACGATAACCCTTCAGGCGACCCGAGTCGAACCATTTGCTGACGGTGCGCGGGGCAACTTTACAGATCTTGGCAACCTGACCTGTAGTGAAGACCTTCATTGCAGGCTCTCCAAACTGTCACTAGATCCAATGAATTCTCCGGTCGGCCTCTTCCGACCGTCCCTCTCCGCCCCGTGGTCTTTCCTTTTTCTGCCGCTCGCTCCGTCGCGCGGCGCGACATCCGTCCTTTTTGGAAAGACCCCTGGGTCAGGGCGTGCGAGGTGACCACTTACTTCGTCGGCCGTGGTACAGCTCCTTCTGACCCGCGCCTCATTCAAATCATCGGCTGGCCGAACCCTTGGAAGTCAGAGAAAACTCGTAAAATGGGGAAGTTTCAGTTCGATCCAGCCAATTACTACACTGACTCCCACTCTCGGAAACGAACAAGCCGACATATTCAGGAGAGAAAATGCGAGAAGTACATGTCGTCTCTTCCCTGGAATCGGGACGAGACCGGCAGGCTTACTTGCCACTTTCCCCCCTGATAATCGTCCCATGCCACGCCTCTATTCATACTGCTCGGCAAGGAACAAACGCTCCGATTGTTAGTTTCGATTTTTTATCCCGCCACACTTTAGAATCTTTCCCCACGCCATTGCGAAATGTAGCCGAAATACTGGTCGCGATAATTGCGCAAGGCGTGTGAAGGAAAGCGATTGTGCGGCCTGCGCCGTGCGTTGCGCGTGCCTCGAACCATTCGCTTCCGGGTGCAAAAGCCGGAAAAGAGCGCAGGATTTGCAGAAGCAACGGAAAATGCCGTTCAGGCAGCCTGATCCGCCTCCAAAGAGGGCGGCGTACCGGCCTCGCCCCGAGGGATGAACTCCCCGTTCTCGCTGACGTCCTCGAACCGTACCGAGACCCGTTTCGAAACCCCCGACTCCTCCATCGTGATCCCGTAGATGGCGTCGGCGCAGATCATGGTCTTTTTCGAGTGCGTGATGATGAGGAATTGGGTGACGGAGAGAAAGTCGCGGAGGACCTTCGCAAAGCGGTCGATGTTGGCTTCATCCAGGGCGGCGTCCACCTCGTCCAAAACGCAGAACATGCTGGGGCGGCTGCGAAACATGGCCAAAAGCAGCGCCACGCAGGTGAGCGTCTTTTCACCCCCGCTGAGCAGGGAGATGCTTCGCGGCTCCTTTCCCGGCGGTCGGGCCACGATCTCGATCCCGCTCTCCAGGACGTCTGCCCCTTCCTCCAGCTCGATGCTGGCCTGGCCCCCGCCGAACAGCTCGCGGAACAGCCCTCCGAAGTGTTCCCGTACCGATTCCAATGTGGCCAGGAACAGGCGGCGACTATCGGCATTGATGCGATCGATGATCCGCTGCAAGGACGCCTTGGCCGAGGTCAAATCTTGATACTGTTCGGAGAGCGTCTGGTAGCGGTGTTCCAACTGAGACAGCTCTTCCAATGCCTCCAGGTTGACATTGCCAAGCAGATGGATTTTCCGCCGCAGGTCGTCCATTTCGGCCTGGATTTCGTCGCGCGCCCGGTGGTCCTCCAAAGATGTCGGCTGATCCAGATCGGCAGTCGAGATGCCGTAATCTTCCCGCAATCGGTCCGCCAGGGCGGCCTTTTCGTGGATCACCCCGTTGCTCTCCAGCTCCAGACGATGCAGCTCTGCCTCCGCCGCGTGAATCTCCTTGGCGAGGGTCTGTAACCGCCGGGTCGCACGCGCGTGCTCTTCTTCCAAGGCCCTTCGCCGCAGCGTGATTTCCCACAAATCCCGGGCCAGCGTCTCCTTGCGCCAGTACATGCTTGCCAATTCGGCCTCGCCTTCCAGCACGTTTTGCTGGGCCAGGCGGCAATTGCGGGCAGCTTCACTCAAGCGCTCGGCCAACTCGTTCCGTTCCCGCAGGCGCTCGCGTCTTGCCTCTTCCTGCCGCAATTGCTCCGCGCGGAGGTTGCGCAAGCGCTCCTCGCTTTTGGCCAGCCCCACCTTCAACTCTGTGACGACTTCCGTCCGCTCGTGGACCGCCGCTTCCGCCCCGGCCAGGTCCGCCGCCGCCTCGGCCAGCAGCCCCTCGGCCAGCCGCGCCGCTTCCTCGGCCTCGGCTTTCTCGCGAAGCGCTTGCTCCAAGAGCGTGCCAATCTCCCCGATCTCCCGCTGCATTTGTTCGCGCTGTTCCTCCCAGCGCCGGACCTGTGGCTCGGCCTCTTCCCATTGCACGCGCAGGGCGTCCAGGCGATGATTGCATTCCGTTAGTTCGGCGCGGATTCGGGCAGCCTCCCGTTCGGCCTCGATCAGGGCCGACTCCTCTTGGCCCGCCTGCTGGCGGAGGGCTGTTTCCTCGCTTGCCAGGCCGGCCAAGGATTCGGCCAGCCGGGCCACCTCCTCGTCCAGTGCGCGAAGCTCGCTTTTGCGGCTGATCAGCCCCCCTCCCGCCGTCTTCGGCCCGGCGATGAGGACATCGGCCTCCACGACCTCACCGGCCAAGGTGACGAAACGGACTTGCCCGCCGCACTCGCTCAGGCGAAGGGCGGTGGCCAGCGTATCCACGAACCAGACGTTCCCCAGCAGACGGCGTTTGAGCGGTTCGCAGTCAGGATCGGTCTCCACGAAATCCGCCGCTCGCCCCAGCACGCCAGGCAGGTTCGAGAATAGGGCCTCTTCCACCGGGGCGACGTCGCCGGGGTCGGCGCCTCGATCCCGGGCGGCGATCACGTCCAGTCGCAGAAATGCCACCCTCCCCATGGGGGCCGCGTCGCCACTCAGCCAGCGTTCGAACAGCGGGGCACTCTCGGTGAGGACCACATACTGCGCGGTCTCGCCCAGCGCGGCATCGATGAGCCATGCGGCCTGAAGCTCGGCGCGGAAGAGATCGGCCACCAATCCGCGGACGCGCCCACGATCCCCCGGCGCGCCCTCCTGGAGCCGCTGCAAGAAGTCTTGGACTCCCGGTTCGATGCCTTCCCGGCGGCTTTCCAATTGCTGCAACACTGCCCGCCGCTCGCTCCGCGCGGCGTGATGCTGCTCCAATTCGCGGCGGTGCTGTTCCACCTGCTGCAAGCGCTCGCGCGTGGCCGCCAGCGTGGCCCGTCGCGACTCCAAGGTCGCCATCAAGGCCTGCTCTTCGCGGTCGGCCCGGCCTTGCTGCGACTCCCAATAGGCGATCTCTTCGCTCAAGCGCCGCCGTCTTTCGCACGCGATTCCCAGCTCTTTTTCGATCCGTTGTTGTTCGGCGCGGGCGGATTCCAATCGAGTTTCGAGTCGCGCCGCGCCGTTGGCCGCGTTCAGCGACCGCTGCAATTGTTCCCACTGCGCGCTTTGGCGCTGCTCGTAGAGGACGCGGACGCGGTCCAGGGCCTCCAGGGCCTCGGAGAGATCGCGTTCCTTTTCGGCCAGCGTTCGGGCGAGTTCCCGCCGGCGCTGTTCCTCTTCCTCGCCCGAGCGGGCCAACGAATCATGGGCGCCAGCCGACTCGTGGACGCGACGCTGGAGCTGGAGCAGGGTCTGGCCCAAGCGATCCATTTCCCGCTCGGTATCCCGCAAGCGGCCGAGCTGATGGGCAATCGCGGCTTGAGTGGCGGCGATCCTCTCTCGATCGTCCGACGCGGCCGCCTGCAACTGGCCGGCCTGGGCGTCCAAGGTAATCGCCTCGCTCTCCAGCCGATGCCGTTCCTCTTCCAGCGCGGCCTGCTCGCTGACGGCCCGTTCTTTCCGTTCCACAACGGCGCGGCTGCTCTCGGCGAGGGCGGAGAGGCGCTGGTTCATGGCGTCCCAATCCAGTCGCGCCGTGTGCATGCGCAACTCGCGGAGGCGCTCCGTGTATCGGCGATAGCGTTCCGCCTTACCGGCCTGCGAGCGCACAACGCGGAGACGGTTCTGGATTTCCTCCACGATGTCCGCCAATCGCAACAGGTTTTGATCGAGGCGATCGAGGCGGCGGAGGGTCTCCAGCTTTTTCGCCTTGAAGCGGCTGATGCCCGCGGCCTCCTCGAAGACAGCCCGACGCTCGATCGGCGAGGCTTGGAGCAGTTGGTCGATCTTGCCCTGCTCGATGACCGAGTAGGCCTGCGTGGTCAGCCCTGTCCCCGCCAGGATGTCTCGGATATCCCGCAGCCGGCAGTCGCGGCGATTGATGAGATACTCCGATTCGCCGCCGCGATAGACCCTCCGCGTGATGTGGACCTCCGGCGTATCGACCGCCAACAGGCCTTTGGAATTGTCGAGGGTCAGCGTGATTTCGGCAAAATTGAGGGGCGTTCGTCCCGACGAGCCGTTGAAGATCACATCGGCCATCTCTCGGCCGCGGAGGCTCTTGACGCTTTGCTCGCCCAGAACCCACTTCACGGCATCCACAATATTCGATTTGCCCGAGCCGTTGGGACCGACGATCGCGGTAATGCCCGGGCGAAACTCGAAACGAGTCCGCTCCGCGAAGCTTTTGAAACCAACGATCTCTAGGGCCTTCAGCATTGCGTTGGCGACGGGTCTTGGATCAGCGTTGCGCTCGTGACAGCTTTTGGATCGGAGTTGCGTTCGTTGGGGGGGCTTGAATCCGTATTGCGTCGGCGACGGATATCGGAAGGGCCGCTCCTCGGGTAAATCGCACGGCCAAAGGTCGCGGCGCCCCATCACGGTGCCACAAGTCCCGGTACAACGGGCCGTCACTCCGCCATCACGAGAAAGGGAATGACGGGCAGGGCGGCCCCGCACACCCGGACCTTATCAGGATAGCTCAAAATGCCTTGTTTCACGAGTGCGGCTCTTTCCGCTCCACCGGAACGCAACGACTTGTACCGATTTGGCATCCTCCGCTGGTTTTCACGCCCGATTTAGTTCCGCACACGATTTAGTTTTGCACACGATTTGTTTCGGCGTCCGACATGTTTGTGCGCATGATATGTTTTCACGCACGACATGTTTCTGCGCTCGATTTATTTCTGCTGGGGTCGATTGGTTTCCGAGATCGATTTGCTTTCGGGATCGGTGGGCAGAGCGTTCTCGCACGCTGGATCCGACCTTTGCCGCGCCTTTAGTCGCTAGATTTTCGCAGACCGAGACGTTGCAGCAGGCCCGGCCGACGCGTAGCGGCCGTCTCTTCGGGAGCAGAGGCCTCGCTTACGGAAGGACCGCCTTCTGCCGAAACGCCCATCTTCGAGGGACGGTCGCCCTCTGCCGCCGCATCCGTCTCCGATTGGGGTGCCTCGGGGTTGTCCTCCACCAAGGGACCCCGCAATTGCTCCTGATCAGGTGCGGACTGGGGCAAATACCGACGTCCCGGCTCGGGGAGGGCGTCCACCTCGAAGCGGGCCATGAGATAGCCGCCGGCCTTGGCCTGTTGCAGCATCTGCACGACCTCCGGATAGGTCCCGCCCAGCTCCACCACCGCCCGAACGACTTCGTCCAGATTCTCCGAGACGAAGCGTTTCTGATCCGCTTCGTTGGGGGTGAATTTGGAAACCACGATTTTGCCCGGCTCGGGGCTGGTCAGCATGATGCGGTTGCCCGCCTCCAGCATGGGCGGATGGTTGAGACGGATGTGCGAACCAAACAGAACCAACTCGGGCTTGCGGCTCTTGGTGACGTGCACCATGGGTGGGCCGTCCACGTTCAGCACATGATACCAGAACTGGTCTCCCAATTTCTCGCCCATGATCATGGGGTCGTTGGGATTCAACGTGGAGAGGGCGCGGAAGGCCCCGTAGCGCGTTTCGGCACTGGAAAGCGAGAGCATCGACCGCAACTGCTGGACCGATTCCAGGTCGTTCAACGTGCTCAACGCGGACAAGGCGTAAACGCGGAAGGCCGGCTCATCGCGCGCGATCTGGCCGAGCACGGGCGCGGCGTCCGGGCAATCGAGGTAGGCCAGGGCCTCGGCGGCATAGAAGCGGACCGGCGCGTGGGGCGACTGCAAGGCCTCCTTGAGCGTCGCGACGGCGGGCGTGCCCATCGCCTCCAGCTTGAGGGCGGCCGCCCCAGCCTTTTCCGCATCCATCAACTGCTGCTGAAGCTCGCCCAAACGGCGGACGCGGTCCGTTTCGCTGTCTTTCAACGGAATCGCCCGAATCACCGCCAAGTAGCGCTCGATATTGTCTTTATACCGCGGGTGCACTTTCAGCTCGATGTACTCGTTGGTCTTGGCCTTGGCGACGCCCTCTTGAATCCCGCGATGAACGAGAGAGAAGCGGCGATTGACGACGGTTTGAATGCGGGCACTATTGAAGACCGACTGATGCTCTGGTTTGAGGACCAGCCCGAGCGTCCGCGAAGTCCGCGACACACCGCCGCCGAGGATCACGCCCCGGGTGGCGTAGATGGGATCCTTGGCGGGATCGGCGTTGGGATCGACCAGGACCGGTCCTTCTCCGGATGCCAGGGTCCGCCCCTCGCGGATGGCTCCGCCCAGTACCGCCATTTCCCGCATGGGGACCTCCAGCAGGTACCCGCCCAGCAGACTCTTCGTCTCGCTGCGGGAGGGCACGCGGACCTCGATATCGAAGCGGTCACCGCGCTGGATGCCCGGCCGAAGATATCCGCGGAGCAGGACCAGGGCCGTGTCGGGCGAGGCCAAAATGGTATTCGGCGAATCGACTCCGCGGCGCTGCATCTCGGCCAAGAGGTACTGCCGCTCCGGCGAGGGGAGTGGGTCGCTTCCCGTTCCCCGCAAGCCGGTCACCAGGCCGATGGACTCCACGGGGATGGGGTGAAGCCCATACGGAACGGCCAGGTCACCGACGACGTCCGCGTTTTCGCTGGTCGCGGCATCGAGACTTCGCGACGGATCACCCCGCGACCAAAGCGAACATCCGCCTCCCGCCGTCAGGAGTGCCAGTGCGGTAACGCATAACGCGAAAGGTGTCGCAACGGACTTCATGGCGATGTGGCATCCTTGCCCATGAGACGATCGTGTCGGGCGTCCCGGCACACGGATCGCTGCGCCCGACTTCAAGCTCATCCCCGTCCAACTTGCTGGGCGGAGGGATCTCTCCGTTAATGTGATCTGCCCTGAAACAGACTTGCCGTCAAAGGGAACTGTCGTTAAAGGAATCTGCCGTTAGCGGACTCCGCCGTCAGAGGAATCTGCCAGTAAACGCATCTGCACCTAAAATAAACAACTAAATCTGGGGATAAAAGGAAGAATCTGTCGCCGCGGGGACGTGCCGCAGGTTGATCCGCGCACGCCTCGGCGGCTGGCGAGTAGGTTACCTGGCCGCGCTGGTTTCCACAATAGCGATTGACGTCTTCACCAGGCTCACGCCCCGGCCTGACCCAATTTATGCCTTGATCTTCCCCCGATTTATGCGCCAGTCTGATCCGATTCACGTCCCAGCCTGCCCCGGCTCATGTCCCCAGCCTGACCCGATTCGCGCCCGGGCCTGACGCGATTTATGCCCCGATCTTACTCGATTCACGGGGCAGCCTCTGATCCGCTTCACGCGGCAGCCTCTGATCCAGTCCAATCGCCAGCCTGATCCGATTCCTGCCCCGGGATCACCAGGTTCACGCGGCAGCCGTGGGAGATGGACACTGGGGCGTCCGACTTGCATTAATCCCTCAATGCCCGTTTTCGCCGTTTGCCCAATTTTTCCAAACCCACCACGATTTTCTCCAAACGCACCACGATTTTGTGGCGTCCCATCGCCATTGCACGCCACTATATGTTGCACCTAGAAGTCGCTATCAATGCTATATGCTGTGCCTCAATGGGCGTGTGTCATGAGAGTAGGCCACCGGGCACGATTTTGCTTGAGCAAAAATCTCGCTTGGAGCATAAGATTAAATTAGCGACAATTTTGCGGCGGCGATTCGTTGGCGCGACCCAAGGCGTGGGCCGGGTAGGTTTCTGGCTAAAAGCGAGGGCAGCGCGGTCCAGATGGGCAGGCCGCCCCCCATCCGCCGCCCCTTTCCCACGTTTCCAACCTTTGCGGACCCCATTTCGAGGCATGGTCGAAGATGAGCTTGGATCACTATCTGTTCGTGACGGGTCGCCTGGCCGAGCCGTCCTTGCGGCGCATGCTCCCGGATCTCGCCGAGTGCTTCGACTTTCAATATAGCGTGGCGGTCATGCCGATCACCGTGGCCGCCCTGATGAGCACGCCCTGGGTCGCTGATCGGTTGCAGGTGCCCGAGCCTGTCACGCGGATCCTTTTGCCCGGCCACTGCCGGGGGGACTGCGAGGTCTTGCAGGCCCGAGTGGGCCGACCCGTGGAACGCGGTCCCACCGACCTGCATGACTTGCCACGGTATTTTCGCCAGAAGAATTGGCCTGCGACGGTGGGCGACGAATTCCATCTACGGCTGGCGGCGGTGATCAAAGATGCATCCGAATCGCCTCGGCCGCAGATTCACCAGCAGGCCGAATCGCTCCTCCGCGATGGTGCCGACGTGATCGCCCTCTCGCACGAAGACGGCCAACCGTGGCCAGCCGCGCGCAAGATTATCCAATCGCTCGTCGAGACAGGGTATCGCGTGTGGGTTCGCAGCACCAGCGCCCAGGTACAAAAGGCCGCCATCGCGGCAGGCGCCGAGTTCGTCGAACCGTTTCGATTGGAAGCCGCCGATCTGTGGAGGCAGCGGAAAACGACCGCCGTGGTCACGCCGCAACTGCCCGGCACGTGGGACGGCGTGGACGACAAGATCGCCTGGCTGGAAAAACACAAGGTCCCCTGGATTCTCCAGCTCTGCCTGGCACCCATCGGCATGGGTTTCGCCACGAGCCTTTTCCAGCTTTACGAGGCCACCGCCAAATGGGAAAACGCTGTGATGAGCATGGACTTGTGCTCGCTGCTCATCCACAGTCGGGCGGACTCGGCGCCGATGCTGCTGCTTCTTCTGGGGCTAGCGGAGGAATTGGGCGTTCGCTATGTCCTCACCACGCAAAGCGTCAACACGGCCCGATCCTCCGTCCGCGAATGCAACTGGATTCGCCTCCTGACCGCCACTGCCAATCGCTACGGGGTCTCCATACGCAATCTGGATTCCCAACTGGCCATGCTCCGCGATCCTCAGGCGGCCGACGACCGCGAACTCATCGACGACCTGGCGATCCGATTGTCGGACCCGTCGCCCCGCATCTTCGTTTCGGGTCAGGAGCTGCGCGTGCTGGGTTTTGGTCGGGATATCCGCGGCACCGACGCCTATGACGTTTTCGAGCAACTGCTCGAGGCCGCCGCAACGTCCAAGCGGTCCTTGACCGCGCGGACCGCTTTTTACTTGGGCTACGAGATGGCCAAGGCAGGGATCGCGGGACAGTTGGGAAAGAACTACGCGCAGGACGAGGCCCTGCACTGGGGCATGCACACCGTTCCCGAACCGAGTCCCGCCGAACGGCGCCAGCGCCGCCTGGCGCGGAAAAAGGCCCTTGAACATTGTCCCGATGCGTAGGAGGCGGCCGTGTCCTCCGACCAATTGCCGCTGGTCCGCGAGGTCCCTTTCCAGGGGATGCCGGCCTGGTTGCCGCGCTGGGCCTCGCTGCCCTATTGCGTCTGCTTCGACACCGCTGTTTCGTACGAAGAGACGGGCCGCTTTTCCTTCCTGGCGGCCGACCCGTACCACGTTTGGACCGTGCCGGAAGCCGCCTCCGGCGTGGAGGTTCGGCGAACGTTAGCAGCCGTGGCGGAGCTGAAAACCCGGCCCGATGCCGCGACCGCCTCGGAATGCCCCTGCCCGTTCCAAGGGGGGCTGGCGTGCCTATGGAGCTACGATTTGGGGCGATTCTTCGAAGAGCTGCCCATCTCCGCCCCCAGGTTTCGGGATCACGCCTTTCCGCTGTTTTGGGGTGGCCTTTACGACGTCGTCCTGGCGGTCGACCACGTCGAGCGTCGAGCGTGGCTCGTATCGCAGGGTCTGCCCGCTGAGAACTCGCACCATCGCCATCGCCGCGCCACGGCCCGACTCGAACGCTTCCTGGCACTCCTGAACGCGCCCGGGAAGAAGGACGAGCCTTGGCCCACTGCCGCGAATAATTGGGATGGCCAGCGGAGTCCGGCCGGCTTTCCCGCCGGTCCCATCCAGCCCCTCAGCGACGGCCTGTGGAGCAACTTTTCCCGCGAAGAATACCTTGCGGCGGTGAGGGGGGTCGTGCGTCGCATTCGGTCGGGCGACGTGTTCCAAGTAAACCTCTCGCAACGGCTGTATCTGCCCGCCACCCGCCATCCGGTCTCGGCCTACCTGGCCTTGCGCGAGAGCAACCCAGCGCCCATGAGCGGCTACCTGGACCTCGGTCCGCGGCAGGTACTGTCCAGCTCGCCGGAGCGATTCCTCCGCGTTCGGGAAGCGCACGTCGAGACCCGGCCCATCAAGGGGACCCGGCCACGCCATACCGACCCCAGGCGGGATGCCGCCGCGGCCGCCGAGCTGGCGGCAGGGGAAAAGGAGCGGGCCGAAAATACCATGATCGTGGACCTGCTACGGAACGATCTGTCCCGCGTCGCCCGACCCGAAAGCGTGCACGTCACCGTCTGGAATCGCGTGGAGTCTTACGCCTCCGTGCATCACCTGGTTTCGGTGGTCGAAGCGGATCTGCCGCCGGACAAGACCTGGTACGATTTGATGCAGGCCGCCTTCCCCGGCGGTTCCATCACCGGGGCACCCAAGATTCACGCCATGGAAATCATCGCCGAATGCGAACCACACGCCCGGGGACCTTACTGCGGGTCATTGGGCTACGTATCTCTCTCGGGCCAGGCAGACTTCAACATCCTCATCCGCACCGTCTTGGCCGACGGCGGATGGTGGATCGTGCCGGTGGGCGGGGGGATCACCGCGCAGTCCGATCCCGCTGACGAATATGCCGAGACGTGGGACAAGGCGCGAGCCATCATCGCCGCCTTGACATCCCAGAGCGTGGCGAGGCTCCCCGGCCAGGCCAACCCTCACTCCACCAGCTTGCCCTGATCCCACAGCTCCCAGAACTCCGGCGGCGCATAGAGCCGGTCCTCGATCCCCCAATCGGATTCGCCGAAAGCGGTCCCGATCTCGCGGAGGCTCGTCATGCCGCGCACAACGTCCAGCCCGGTCCCGATCCGCGACGGCGTGAAGACCAGCCGCTCCAGCATCAGCCAGCGGAGCGGGGTCAAGTCTTTGACGGGCGTTCGGGCAATGTGCAGCCGCTTTAGCGGCACGCCTTTCAAGGGCTGCAAATCCTCGACCGCGGTCCCAGCCAGAGTCAGGCTCTCCAGGGGCGTCTGGGCCAGCGGGGAGACGTCGTGCACCGGTGCATCGTTCAGCCACAGGCTTTGCAGCGGGCAGCCCGACAGCGGCGAAAGATCACGCACCTTGGTGCGAACCAGATTGAGCTGCCGCAAGGGGCAACCCCGCAGCGGCGTCAAATCCTGCACGGATGTCTCGCTGGCCGAGAGATATTCCAGCGGCATTCCCTGAAGCGGCGACAGATCGCCCACTTGAGTGCGATCGATAGCCAGCGCGGTGAGCGGCAGGCCACGCAGCGGCGACAAATCCCCCACACCGCACTCATAAAGATCGAGCTTGTGGATGCGCAGGCCGGCCAAGGGGGTGATGTCTTTTACCGCCGGGTCGTTGATCGCCACCACCACGTCGCCCCCTTGCCGTTCCATGATTGCCTTGCCCTGAAAGCCGGGATTGGCCGCGCGGAGCTGGCTGGTCAGTTCGTCTGCATTCACGTCACGGAGCGGAACAGCGATCGGCAGCGATTCGCCTTGCAACGTTTCACCCGCCGTGCCTGTCTTTGGCCTTTCGTCACCAGCCGGCACTTGGGACGCTGGCCCGGCAGCCTGCCGCGATGCCGCGCCCCCCGAGGCAGTCATCCCGTCACGCGGCTTGGAGCACCCTGGGCCGCCGATCAATTCGCCTACCAAGACGGCGATGACCCCGACAACCAAGGCACGCGAAGAACAATGCCACTTGGGAAAAATCAACATGGGAAAAACCTATCTCAAAACCGCTCCTTAAGATGCTTTAACAACCATCGAAACGCCTTCCACTCCAGCTTGCCGTCACTGCCAAAGACGATCTATCCACGAAGAACACGAAGGTCATGAAGGGTTTTATCGCAGTGGTCCGAAGTCTTCTTGACTTTGCGGTGGCAGTGGAGGTCGCCTCAGCCCAACCATACCGTATTGCCAGGCATCGACACGAGTTTACCCGAAGCTGGCGGCAATTGTACGCGCGGTGGCCAAGCGGGAATCGCCGCACCACGATCTGAAAGCCTCCGCGAGCGGCACGATTTGCGATCCATCATCCAACGGCCTCTCCCAGCGGCACGACCTTGCCCGGATAAACAAACGCCAGTGCCGCCGCCACGCGATTTCGGGGAAGCCCTAATAGAAGTGCCACCGCCTCGCGATACTTTTCCATTTGAGGTTGGTAGAAGGCCGCCCTCGCGGAGACGCGCCGTTCCGCCCCCACGCCCGCGCCATCAGCCGAGGCCGCATTCTCCTCCCCCTCGGTGTCGAAGACCTGATCCGTTTTGAAGTCGATGACTTGGGCCAGGAAGGGCTGACCCTTGCGATAGACCGCCACGACCCGATCGAACTGGCCACGGCAGAACGTGCCGTCGTCGAGGAAGATGGCAAAGGGCCGCTCTTTCCAAACGATCCACGTATCGCCGGGGAGGGGCCGATCCGCGTCCATGACCTCCGGCGGCAGAAAGTCGCAGCGGCCGTGGCGGGATAAGAGCTTCCGCACGGCGTCTCCCCGCAACACGCGACGAAACTCGTCCAGCAGGGCAGCCAGACTCTCGGCGGTTGCTGGACTCCCCGAAAACTCCTTTTCCGCCAGGCTCAACAGGATGCCATCGTCGGGGACGCCATCCTCCAGCCATTCGATCTGCGAAAACCAGAGATGGAGGACGCTTCCCTTGTCCAAGGCCCGTTGCGGCGGACGGCGGAAAAGATCGCGGAGCGTTCGATCTCTCCCTTCCAGGCTGTGTGGGGACAGCCACTGGACGGCGCGACAATGTTGCGGCTTCCGCGCCAGCAGAATCGGCCCTTTTTCGGGCAGGGAGGAGGGCGGGCTGGTCGGCGGTATTGTCCCGCGCGGCGACCGCCAATCCGCCTTACCATGAGACCAAAGCTTTGTCTTCGGGGGGACGGGAGGGATGTTGATTTGGTCGCTGCGCTCTTCAGCGGTCAGCGCCGCCCGCAGGATGCCCGCCCAGGTCAACGGCACGCTTTTCTCGTTGTCGCGCGAGGGGGCAATCAACAGGTACAAGGCGTGCACGGCCCGGGTCATCGCCACGTACAACAGGCACAGCGACTCCCGTATTTCGCGGGTTCTTACGCGGTCGAATCGGGCGGCGAACTCCCGCGATACAACGTTTGCCTCGCGCAAGCTCTGATCGAGCCAGGGACAGACCCAGTCGTATTTGCCGGAGGGCTGGCCGCGATCGGCAGCCACGTTGGGAGTTTGCCCACCCAATCTCTCGTCCAAATCGGGGAGGACGACGATCGGGAATTGCAGCCCCTTCGCGGCGTGGATCGTCATCACGCGGACCACCCCTTGGGAAGGCTCGGCCTCGCGAAGGCTTTCGATCCGGCGGATAAAATCGTCCACGCGCAGCCGACCACGCTCTTGATACGCATAGGCCGATACCGCCAATCGTTCGAGCCGCGGCAGGTCCTCCACGGCCGACCAAGGAACCAGCCGCCGGGCGAATTCGTAAACCACGGGGCCATAGCCGCGGATCGCGATTGCCGCCCGCAGCCGCAGGGAGAGCGTGCGCCGGGCCTCGGCCTGCTGGTCGGGCGGCCAGCGGGGATATGCTGTCCAGTCCACGGCCTCCGCCAGGGGTGAATGCGCCACATGAAAGGCTGCCGCGGTATCGCCGGGATGGTCCGCCAGCCGCAAAAGCGACAAGATCGCCCGCACCCCCGGCGCAAGGTCCAACGGATTGCCCGCCTCTTCGCTCACGGGGATCCCCTCTCGCCGCAGACCGGCCAGCAGGGGCGGCATCGCATTCCGCTTGCGGAACAGCACGCCGATTTCCAGCTCGGGGTAGCGATGGTGCAGCTCCTTGATCAATCGCACGGCCCGACTCGACTCCGGCAAAACTTCCTCCGGCCCCCCATTCTCACCGGAGTCCTCTTGCCGCGATTGGCCCGACGCGGACGCCTCCTTGCTCATGAGGACGCAGTATCCCTCCAGCTCGGTCCGCGCCGTGTCGTGCGATTGAAAGGCCCGGCCGAAACCCTTCGCCGCTTCCAGGACCAGCGAGCGATCCAGGGAATCCGAACCCGGAAGCGAAATCAAGTGTTCCACCAGAGCATCGAAAACCAGGTTCACCGTGTCGATCACGATTGGACTGGAGCGATAGCTGCGGTCCAGCGGTCGGATCTCGATCCCGGGAAGCTCGTCCGGCAAGCCCTCGATGATCGCCGGCTCGCTCCCGCGCCAACCGTAGATCGACTGTTTCACGTCGCCCACGCAAAACAGCGTCCCCTGCGCGCTCCCGCGAACCGACTGCACGATCGGGCGGAGGGCCTCCCACTGGGGCATCGACGTGTCCTGGAACTCATCCAACAAAAGGTGCTCGATCCTCCCATCCAAGCGATATGCGGTCCGCTCAGAGTCGGGATGCTGTCGGGCCAGGCCATCCCGGACGCAGCGGGTGACATCCGCGAAGGTCAGGCCGCCTCCACGCCGTTTGGCCGCTTCGTACGTGCGGTGAAATTCGCCGAGCAGCCGGAACATCGCCTCCGTTTGCCGCCGCAGGCGGCTCCGCAGCACCGCTTGCGCGTGCGTCACCAGCGGACGGTAGGCCATTTCCAACTCCCCGTCGATCACCTTTCCGTAATAGGTGCAGGGGTCACCCTTTTCGGATTCCCTGGCAACCGCGTTGGCGATGCCGCGGGTCACAAAATGCTGCCAGTCGCCGCTGGACGCACGCTCGATGTCGGCATCGAAAGCCTTTTTGAACCGTTGGTCCTTGATTCTCACCGCGAACAGGTCCGCCTTTTCCCGCAGCGCGCGGATTGCAGCCTGCACTTCCGGATCACTAAGCTCCGCCGCCCCGGGGATGGCATTCCAGGCGGTCTCCGCGGACTCTAGAAAGACCAGGTCGTAGAGCTGATAGACCAATTCCAGGATTTGATCGGTAACGGATCGGGCCGCGTGCCCCTTGGTCAAAAGCCGCACCCAGTCGGCGGCCTTCGCGCTTTCCTCGCTGGCCAGCATCTCCGAGATCGCCCGCAATCGCAACCGCCGATCGTCATCCTCTTCCAAGATGTTCCATGTCCAGGGGAGGTCCAGCTCCAAACGAAACCGCTGCGCCACACGCACAAAAAATCTGTCCAGCGTGCCGATATTGACCCGGTCGAGGCAATCCACGAGGCGCCGCAACATGGAGCAGCAATCGTCGGCGGTGAGAGGCCGGCCGATGACCTGGGCCACCGCCGCCGCCTGCTGGTCATCCTGAGCCGCGGACCGCAGCCGGGAGAGGAGGCGATCGAGAATCTCGCGAGCCGCCTTGCGACTGAAGGTAGTGGCGAGAACACTTTCTACGGGACGCCCTGACAGGAGAAGGCCCGCCAAAGCGTGAATCAACTGAAACGTTTTGCCCGACCCCGCCGAGGCCCGAATCAGCAAGTAGCGGGAATGTCGTTCGCGTTGGGCATGTTCCATTTAGCAGTCCCACCAGTGCTCGGTCGCGGAATGCTTGGCCTTGGCTTAAAAAAGCTGGAGATTCTCGCGGTTACACCTTATCACCGATGATCCGTTCGCCGATGATCCGGTTGAAGTCGTCGAAGCCGCGGGGCGGGGGAACGGCGGGCGGCCAATACTCCCCCCGGCACACGCATCGGATGACCTCGAAGGCCGCCTCGGCCGCGGCATCCAGCGTCTGGCGGTCCCACTCCGCAAACTTCGTCCCGGTCGAACTCAGATCCTTGGGTAAAAGGAAATAGCCCAGTTGCAACTCCAGCGTCCCATCGGGCAGCGCACCGTCGGCCGGCGGGCCCAGCGATCCCCAGTCCAGCAGCGCTTCCTGACCTGCCAGCAAATCCTCGTCCAGCAGCGATTCCTGCCCAGCCAGCGATCCCCGGTCCCGTAACGTTTCCCGGCCCAGTAATGACTGCCGGACCAGCAAGTCGTACAGCGGCAATTGCAGATCGACCCAACGGCTCGGCCTGGGGGAGTCCATCACGATTTTCTCCCACAACGACGCCGGGATATGCTGGGGTCGCGGCTCGCCATCCCGAAGGTTTGCAAGATGGGCCTTCCCCGGATCCGTTCCGCTATCGCCCAGCTTGTAATCCAGAATGGCGTAGGTCTTCCGATCGGGGTGATAATCAATGCGGTCCACGCGACCGACGATGCTCAAGGGCTGCCCCTGCGCGACCTCCACCGGAACGGAATATGAGAACTCGCGCTCCGTGACCAGGATTCGCCAGCCCTCCGCGGCTCGCCCTGCCTGCTTGTCCGCAAATGCCAGCAAGCGATGCTTGAGTTGCTCCACCTGAATGGCGACAGCCGGCTTGGGACGCTCACCGAATCGCTCCTTGGCCAAACGACTCAGCCGAAACAGCAGAAAATCCGCGATGGCCTGGGCGTCGCTCGAATCCTTCCACCTCGATCGCCCGAAGTCGCTCAGTACCTGGTGCGCCAGGCTACCGAAGTCCAGGGCAGAAAGCTCTTCCACGTCGTCGGAGCAGGCCTCCAACCGCAAGCGGTGCCGCAGGTAATAGCGGTAGGGACAGGCCAGATAGTCGCGGAACTCCGTGACCCGCATCTCACCGGGAGGGGGTAGGTCCCGGGGTCGCGGCGGCAACCAAATGCCGCCCGGCTGGTCGCCGCCTCCTCCGAAAACAGGCGGCAGCGGGGCACTCGGCGCAACTCCCGCAACCCGGGCTGCGACCCGGGCACGCTCCGACTCGGCCGCTGCCTGCGGCGCGGATGCCGGCATCGGCTTGGCTGGTAGCGACTCGGCTGGTGGCAGAGCTTGGGACGCGGACGGCGACTTGGGCGCTAGCGGCGGTTCCGAACCACGCACCGACTCTAACGCCGGCGGTATCTCCCGATTCGGCAGGGGCGCCGCAGCCGGTGGGAGCAGCCGGGCCGAAGCCGTCTCCGGTCGCCCGAAGTAGCTTTCCACCTGCTGAAGGAAGACCTGCTTGTCGCGCGAGAAAAGGAGCCGGCTGGGGAGCAGCGGATCACCCTCCACGCTTTGGCGCGCCGCGATCAACCGCCACGCCGTGCGGCTCTTCATCAACAGCGTCAAGCCATACGCATCCCGCGCGAAACGGCGCTGATCGTCGTTCAGCTCTAGAACCTTCCGCAACCGATTCGGCAGAAAGGGATCGTTTCCCGTGCTCGACGGCACCAAGCCCTCATTCACGTTGGTCACGATCACAGCCGGGGCGTCATCCCAGGGCGCTTCCAGCCAACCGACCAGTTCCACGGCCTTGGGAAACGGCTTGGGCGATAAACGGCAGCCACGAAGTTGATTCTCCAAAAGGGGGAGCCAGTCCTGGGCAGCCAACCCCATCCCCACACGCTGCCACATGGAGTCCAGCAGATCCTGCCAGGCGTGCAGGGCCTCGGCGATCTGCTCGCAGGCCTCGCGGATGGTGGCCAGATCGGCGCGGGAAAGGGGAAGCGTGCCGCCATCTCCGCCCTCGTCCCCGCGGTCCCCCTCCCCGCTCGCTTCGAGCAAGGTGGTCAAAGCCGCAGCGATGCCGTCGGCCCAATCCTTCAGCGGCCTCGCCTGGCGACACATCAGCGGCCGCAAAATCTCCTCCAAATGAGCGTGCATTTGCCGCACGAGAGCAGAGGAACGGCTCTTCGGCTCCAGGCCCGCCCGGGCATCCAGCGGCACGTGCTCTTGCACCCAGCGATCCACGGCAGAGAGGATATCAACCCCCTTGCCCAGCCGCGGCTGGAGGAATCGCTCCACCCAGGGATGGCGGACCAAGGCGGCCAGATCCTCCGCCGTCCCACGAGAGGCATAAGCGCTGATATCGCGTAACAGCCGCCAGGGGGCACTGTCGGTTACCAGCCCGCCCGGCCCATACCGGGCAGGAACGCCCAGCCTTTCCAAGATTTGCAGGAACAGCGGAGCCAGTGATTCGTCGGCCAGGCCCAGGGTGATTTCTCCCGCCGCGAAGGTACCGCTCCACTCCCGCAGCGATTCCTCCAATTTGGCGGCCTGATCGATGGCCTGATCGACGACGGCGATCCGCTCCGGCGGCGGCGGTTCGGGCAGTTCGCGCCAGGCCTCTGTCCGCAAGGCCCCGCACTCCTCGAAGCGGCCAGCCTCCGCCGCAGGCGCGGCAATCAGGGCGGTCACCTTGTCGCCCAGGCTGAGCAGCATGGTTTGCAGAATCCGCGGGGGATCGGCCACCCCCACCAACACGATGCGGCGATCGCTCCGGCACAGACCCTCCCGTGCAGCGGAAAGCCGCGCCATCTGCACATCGCCAAAGCCCTCGGCATCGAGGGTCTCCCAATAAAGCCGCTGCAACTCGGCCATGGCCTGCCAGCGGGGGCCTTCGGGAAAGCCGGGCAAAAGTCGGGGTGCCTCGCGGGCCACGTCCTGGAACGTCATCCCCGCCCCCGCCAGCTCCCCATGCAAGCGCTGAAACCACTCCGCCGCTTGCAGCCGTTCGGGGAGGTCGTCCGAGGCCGGGGGGCGACGCAGGATTTGCTCCACGTCAGCAGGGGACCGCCGCCGCAGCTCCTCCACGGCGACCGCCCAGGCCAACTTCTCCAGACCAGGCGGCGCACACGGACGGCGACTCTCGTACAACAGCTCGGGCAAGGCTCCCACCGTCACCACGCGCGGCGGAATCAAGACCCGCCTTTGCGATTGCAGCCGCTGGGCTAGAAGCTCCAGGAACCTGCGGCCCGCCCTGGCCGTGGGAAACACCGCAACCCAATCCGAACCATCAGCCGCCTCAGGCGAGGAGGCATCGCCCAGCCGCCCCAGAAACCACTCCACCGCGGAGACCAGCAGGGGACGATCCCACCCCAGGAACACCCGTTTCATGCCGCCTATCCTTTTGGATCAGATCTCCCGGACCGCGATCCAAGGCAAATGCCCGCGGCACCCGCCGCCAAAAGGGACCAAGCCGTTGGGCGCAAGCGGGAAGGCCCCGGATAATTCGCAGGACGGCCCAGCCCCGAGCAGGCACCCTCGCGGCGACGGACCCGGCCTGCATATCATCACCCCGCGGACCGCCCCAGCGGCCGCCCCCGGCACCGTCCACGCTTTACGCTAACAGACGCAGGCCGCCGTTGGCAAGCAGCACCGCTGCCATGTTATTACGGGACTTTTGCAAAGTCCTCCATCCCCGTCTGAGAGAGGGCTACAAACTGGAGTGTTGGGCAATTCAGCGAAACAAGGAAAGCTATTTTCCTGGGAAATAGCCTTCGCCGTACCTTTCTCCAGGGAATGGGCGCTCTCCAGGGAATGGGCGAGCTTGTGACGCCAAATTGCAAAAGTCCAGTTATCAGCCAAGATTGCCGCATCGATTCGCCGCGGGTCAAGCCTCGGGTGAAACCACGCGTGAAGTCACGCGTGAAACTGCGGATGAAGCCACGGGTGACGCCAGGGGCAAGCCTCGGGAAAAATAGTGAAATAGTGTCACGCAACGCTGGCCGTAACCTTACTGTGGTCTTTCACAGGGGCTCGCGGCTATGCAAAACGGCTCGCCCGCCCCCCCGGAAGCCCGCCCGTCAGCTATATTTTACAAAGCCCCCCGACCGGCCATCCGCTCATGCACCCGGACGCACGACGAGGGGACACGGCGGGCGACCGGAATTTGCCCACGCTGTCGTATCGGATAGGCTGTGGTATTGGACCGCCCCGCAACTCCGCCGGTCGCCCAGCCAACCTTTCGCGAATCGCCCAGCCAGCCTTTCGTGAAAGGGACGGAGGCCGGCCATTCCCGGATAGAGCAACGTATTCCAGGAAAAAGCAAGGCATCCCAGGATAAGGTAGGCTATTCCAGCATGAGGGAAGGGTATGCGGGATAAGCCACTCCGGGTTAAGGACGGGCATCCCAGGAAGAGCCGCTTTCCCAGGATACGGATGGCTAATCTAGGATAAGGATGGGCACCTCGGAAAAGGACGAATCATGCCTGAAGCGACGATCGATTTGGCGGTGGTTCCCGTGGCAGGTCGGGGAACGCGATTGCTCCCCTTGACCAAGAGCCAGCCCAAGGAAATGCTCCCTGTGGGACGCAAGCCCGTGGTCCAATACGTGGTCGAGGAATTGGCCCGTTGCGGCCTGCGGCGATTCCTCTTCGTCACCGGACCCGGTAAAACGGCGATCGAAAACCATTTCGACATCGACGCCGAATTGGTCGAGAGTCTGCGGGAGTCGGGCAAGGAAGAGCTGCTGCGGGAGCTGGCGTTCGAGCGGGCGGAGCTGGATTACTTCTACACCCGGCAGCGGCGCCAGCTCGGGTTGGGCCATGCCATCCTCTGCTCCGCGCCCGCGGTGGGGAATGAACCGTTCGTGGCGGCCCTGGGCGATTCCATCATCGGCATCCACGCGCAGTCACAGATCGTGCGGCGGATGATCGAGGCCTTCCATGCGCGGCAGGCCGACGCCGTGATTGCCTTTGAGGCCGTGCCCCCCGAGGACGTGGTGCATTACGGGATCGCGCAGCCCGACCGCTCCCCCAGCGGCGACGAGAACGTCTTCCGGCTTGCCGGGATCGTCGAAAAGCCCTCGCCTGCCGAGGCCCCCAGCAATCTAGCCGTGGCGGCCCGCTACGTCTTCAGCCCCGTCATTTTCGATCATCTCCGCGAGACGGAGCCGGGCAAGGGGGGCGAGATCCAGCTTACGGACGCCATCCAGCGGCTGATCCAAAGCGGCGGCACGGTACTGGGAATGCCTCTCCCCCCTGCCGAGCGACGCTTCGACATTGGCAACTTCGAGAGCTACTTCAAGGCCTTTTTGGAATTCGCCTTCGCCGATCCGGAATACGGCGGCCAACTCCGACGGCTGGCGAAAGGTCTGCTCTGAGGCCGCGACCGCAACCTTGGCCCACACGCCGCATCACCCAGATACCGTTGCCAATACGATAGCAGATACCTTCACAGATACCGTCGCACATGCCATCGCACATGCCATCGCCCACACCGTCGCCCACACCGTCGCAAAATCAGCATCGACCCGATGCCCGCAGCCACACCGGACTGATTCGCCGCCCGAACAGGAGCTAACGATCCGTGTCGTGCTTGGGCCTTTTACTGGGATTGCCGTGCCATGGAATTGATACGACGTTTCGCTTTCGCACGGGCCGGACTGCTGGGGAATCCTTCGGACGGATACCATGGCAAGACCATCTCGGTAAACATCCGCGACTTTCGGGCAGAGGCCGTGTTATACGAGTGGGATCGGCTGGAATTGGTCCTCAGCCAGGAAGACCAGAGCAAGTTCCGGTCGATTCGCGAGTTGGCCCGCGACGTGCGCTTGCACGGCTATTACGGCGGCGTGCGCCTGGTGAAGGCCACCATCAAGAAGTTCGTCGAGTACTGCGACGCACAAAACGTCGAGCTGCACGACCGCAACTTCTCGATCCGCTATCAAAGCACGATTCCCCGGCAGGTCGGCCTGGCAGGATCCAGCGCCATCATCACGGCGGTCTTGCGCTGCCTGATGGACTTCTACGGCGTGGAAATCCCCCGGTGTGTGCAGCCCTCGCTCATCCTCTCCGTGGAGACGGACGAGTTGGGCATCGCCGCGGGGCTTCAGGACCGCGTGATTCAAGTTTACGAGGGCCTGGTTTACATGGATTTCGCCCAGGACAGGATGGAAACCATCCAAGCCTTTGCCTGCGGCGTCTATGAACCCCTGCCGCTCGACCTGCTGCCGCCGCTATACCTGGCCTACGATCCCAGAATCGCCGAACCCACCGAGGTGATTCACAACGATCTCCGCGGGCGCTACCGGCGGGGTGAGCCGGCCGTGCTTCAGGCCATGCAACGCTTCGCGGAACTGGCCGAGGCCGGAAGGTCCGCCCTCCTGGCACGCGATGGGGCGGAGTTCTCCCGCCTGATGGACGCCAACTTCGACCTCCGCCGATCCATCCTCCGCCTTGCTCCCGATCACGTCCAGATGGTCGAGAAGGCCCGCGGCTGCGGCGTCTCCGCAAAATTCGCCGGCTCCGGCGGCGCGATCGTGGGTGTTTGTCCGGATGAAACCACGTTCGACCGCCTGAAGCAAACCATGAGGGAGATCGGCTGCGTGGTGATTCGTCCTGGCATCCTTCCGGCGCAATGAAAAAAGCCGCGAAGCCGCCGTAGCGGGCGATGCAGAGGAGCCGAGTCAAATCGACACGGCGGCTTCGACGGCGCGGGATACGGCCTCCAACCTTCGTCTTCCAAAGCTCCACGAAGGACACGAAGTTCACGAAGCTTTTTCTTGGTGCCCCTTCGCGCCCTTAGTGGTTCATCTTACCAAGCGTGCCATCACGAGTTGATATATCCAATCCTTGGTCGCTTTCTCGGCTTTATGGCGAAGTCAGCTCGAAATCGTAGATCGTTCGATCCGCGGTGACCTCGACCGTCAACTGGGAATCCTTGTTGTACCGGGCGGGGACCAGCTCTTGGGGCCGCTCCGGCGGGGCGTCCTCCCCCCCTTCTTCCGCCGAGCCTTCTTCCTCGCCGAAGCCGACGTTCAGCCCCGGTATTCGCGTAGCCGTGCTGATCCGCACCATCTTATTCCCGGTGGTGACGCCCTTTTTTCGTGAATCGACCTGAAGCCGGTACCTCCCCGAGGCGTCGGTCAAGCCCACGCACACGGTTCCATCGTCGGGGTTCTCGAACATCACCACCGCGTTGGGAAGAGGTTGCCCGTTGAGCGTGACGGTTCCGCCACCCGCCACCAGATCGAGCTTCGAATAGTCCGCAGACGGAGTCCAGGTGCATCCCAGAAAGATGCATACCGGACCGAGCAAAGCGAAGCGAAAGATTGCCAACTTCATTCCATTTCCTCTCGAAACAACCCATGATCTATATCCGTTACAAGCACCGCCGCCCCAGCATCTCCTCCGTCCCTCCCGAACCAGGGATGCGTGCCTTCAGAAAAAATCAGAAAGAACCTGGGACCTCTTGCCCGTTACGCGAGCCGATGCCCTGATACACGCTAAGATCGATCGTCTCGCTGAGAAACCGTACGGAGCCATCGCAAAAGCCGATGTTCGCCCCGCCCGGGTGATAGCTGCCACAAGCAAGCTCCATCAATCGGCCGTGCGTCGTGGGGTCGCGCCAGGCGTTGAGCTTCGGATAGGTGGAGCACAAGGCCTCGGAATACTCGGTACCGCCTCTGTTGCCTTGCCTCCATCCCCCGGTCTGCGGCAGGCCAATCTGCCAGTAGTCCATCCCTTGACGATCTTTGACAAATTCAGGATCGGTATGCATCTCGCCGAACATGGCGGTGTTGCTGGTGCCGTCCTTGATATCGATGAATCGAACGTGGCTGTTGCCGAAGAAGACTCCATCCAGCGGGTACTGCTCGAGCGCCACCCTTGGATGACCCGGTGGGACCGTGCTCAGATCGTCCGACGACGCCTGCGACGACGCCACGCCGGTGTAACTGGTGGGCACGCGGCCCGTGATCCGGTTGTAGTCGAACCGTTCCTCGATCGGCAGGCTCGGGCAGCGAAACGCCGGAATGATGGTTCGACAGGCCTCGGTGTTGGCCGACCCGGAGTCCCAATTTCCCGGCCCCGACTCGGTGAAAATCAACGTATCGTACAGGTTCTTCTGTTCGATGTACGGCAACAGCATGGCATGCCACGACTGTTCCAATTCGCTAAAGCCGAACGGCAACACGTCGTGCGTGTCGTGATAGTTGTGCATCCCCAAGGCTAACTGCTTGAGATTGTTGGTGCACTGGGAACGCCTGGCGGCCTCTCGGGCGGCCTGCACCGCCGGCAACAGCAGCGCGATCAAGATGCCGATAATCGCGATCACAACCAATAGCTCGACAAGCGTGAAGCCAAACCGGGCAGCAGCTCGACCTCCAAAAATAACTCGCCTTCGTAAATCGAACTCCACGTTCAAATCTCCTCCCATTGGCACAACACACCCTAAGCCAAAAAGCACAATCCAGCAGCCACGATACCCCATCCGCCAGATGCAGCAAACTATAACGCCATGCATCCGGCCATGACACGAACCCGTTGGGCGCCCAAGTGGAAACGAGTCGGGCGCCCACACGGGATTGCCTTTCCGAACTGTAATCCGGACGAAGCTCGCAAAAACCGGTCCTAGCGCCGCGGGAAGCTCCTCCCCTGCGACTCCTCAGCGCTGGCCACCGCCTGGTCTTCCGCCTGGATCGCCGCCTGGACCTCCGGCGTCAGGGCTGGCGGAGATGGTGCCCGCTCACAACCCAGCGACACGATCCCAAGAACCACCGTCGCCAAGACAACACACACGGACCGCATGGCACATACCTCCTGTGCAATTCTCCCACGACACCACAACATCACGCCTGAACCATCCCACGGGCCAACGCTTCACGCCGGACCGCAGGAAACATCCAAACAAAACGCCCGAACCACGCATCCGAACAACACATCCACACAAAACATCGGCCCAGAACTTCCGCACAGAACCGGGATCGCCCGCGGCGCTTGGGTAGGTGTAGCGACCTTGGCGGGATGTCGGGCGACGCACCGCGGGCAATCCATCGGCCTGGCGTGAAGAGGACACACTTGGCTCGCTCAGTTTTCAACCGGTTCACCGTCATCGGTCAAGCAAAGCAGACGGAAGACCTTGGACTGGATAGTGAAGGAAATCAATCGTACTCCGCCGTCCGCCATGCAGGCATTCACGCCGCCCGGATGCGAAGACCCAAAGAACGGGTGCCATGTACCCCAAACTCGGCCGCCCTCGTCCGTCACCGTGGTCCACCCGGTGCCCGGGTTATGAGGCGACTTGGAGTCCGGGATCGGGGGAATCCCATAGGTCGTGCCGTTGGATAACCGACCCGCCCCGAAACGCACGATGTCCTCGTCCCACCCAGCGTTGTTCCAACGCTCGTTGTCGCCGCCATCGCTTCCATAAGCCTTTGGATGCAGGGCCTTCTCCGAAACCATGATGGTGTTCGAGGAACCGTCGCGAATCAGTTCGATGCGGGTCGTTCCGCGGTCGGTTTGGATGATGACACCGTGTTTTCCACCGCTGCTATCCGACGACCGAATGTCCGCTTGATCCCGTTCTCCCGCGTTGCCTGCGTAATCACTGCGATAGAACTTGCCGCTCCCGATTGGCTCGGGGCTACGCCGCGAGGGGCAGTAGAAGACTTTTACCGCTTTCTGGGCGACGATGTTTTCTTTCGAGTTCTGGCCGGAGCCGGGGGTAGCCGGGTCATCTTGGTCGCTGGCCAGATCATACACCGTCCGCTGCTCGATGAACGGCAGAATGTGGTAAAAGAAACTCCAGCCGTAACGCGTACGGGAATTGCAGCAGGCACTCAAGGGGTTGGGCACGCGATGATCACCGTCACGACCACCATTCGGCAGTTTGCCGTAAACGTCCTGAAAATTGTGCATCGCCAGACCAATCTGCTTGAGATTGTTGGTGCACTGGGAACGTCTGGCGGCCTCTCGGGCGGCCTGCACCGCCGGCAACAGCAGGGCGATCAAGATGCCGATGATCGCAATCACGACCAGCAGCTCGACCAGAGTAAATGCCCCCCGCCGCCGTCGCCGCGTATCCGGGTTCTTGAAGAAACCAACCATCTGGACAACCTCCGCGTTTCTTTGCGACGCCGCGAAACTCACTGGGGCACCGGACCGACGCCGCCTTATCCGGCGACCAATTTCTATGCTTGACTTTCCGTCCCTCCGCCCTTTGTTCCTACTCATCTTAGAAACCGATTGTTAGGATATTGTGAGGAAACGGTTAGAAATCCGTTAAAGATTGACCACAGTTCAGCACACCAGGCCACGATTGTTACCAATCGCCGGGCTTCGCGGCCTATCCGAATCCAAACCGGGAAACGGAATCCGGGGGTCGTCTCAAATCGTAACCTCTGAACTTGACAGTTGTTGCGTCGAGTCTGCGTGGGGCGTGTGCAAGAGTTGCCACCGGTCGGTCGTGGGCAGTCGGAGACCGAGCAGCTCGTATGGGTAGCACCCCGGACGCTTGCCGCTCTGGAACGGCCGACCGTTCCAATACAGCCGTTCGAGGTCCAGCATCGGTTGAGTCACCGCTCGATGCCGCCCCTGGTGCATCCACAACACGCTGTTTGCCGCTGTTTCTGAAAATCGACCAGACCTCGCTGGAGGCCGCGACCGCCATCGACGAGCGATTGCTCCAACAGGTCGCATCCCTGCAACGCCTCGCTCCACGTCGAGCCGCTGCGGGCGGTGGCGTCCCTACAAGCTGTGGAAGGCATCTGCGGGCCGCCGCCCGACGTCGAAAAAGGGAGAAGGACCTGAAACAGCGGCAGCCCACCCTGCCCCGGGAAACGGGTGGAGTCGTTGCTTAAACAGACCCCGGAAGCGTCTCATTTCGGTTGAAACGGTTCACAAAAAC
>DYLS01000144.1 GCA_020721965.1 Blastopirellula marina
GAAAATAAGTCGATTCTACTAGCGAGCGGCCCCAACCCATCCAGCTTGCAAAGTCTGCCTTGCCCAAAGGAGGAGGATCGCATTCGCGTCGATCGGGGCTTCGGTCATGGAAAACCGCGATGGGTATCCCGTGCCTTCGGTCCTGCCAGGGTAACCATTCCCGGAACCGTTCACGGCTGAGCTGTAACGGAAAAGATTTGTGAGACAACGAGGGCTGGAGGTTCCGGAGGTTCCTTGCGTGTGGAACGGCATGTCATTTCGACGAGCGCCAGCGAGGAGAAATCTTAATCCCTTCCGAGAAGATTTCTTGCTTCGCAAGATTTCTCGCTTCGCTCGAAATGACAGAAGGACGAGCCGTTTTGCAGTGACGAGAACCCCTGGGAACGATTCCCCCCGTAAACGGTTTTCCATTCCCGGAACCTTCGGGTCGCCACGCCGCGTCAAGCACAAAATCTCATGGTTCGCTTAAGCAATCGGCGGCCATGAGCGGAGCGTTTTTGCCACCTTGCTCATGAAAACGCCGCGTTTTCCACATTGTTCGCCCCGTGAACGGTTACTTCCCGCCAAGCCTTGTGGGGCAGAATCGGAATTCCTTCACCATGGTCGAGGACAGGCCCGTTTCTCAGCCTTTCGATCCGTTGGCCATCGGATTAGGTTTGTCTTTCGAGCACAGTTCCCGAGCGATCTCCTCTTCGATCGCCTGAATCTTTTCTACACGTCGCGCATGCCGCCCGCCCTCGAACGGCGTGTTCAGCCAAATGTCCAGCACACGGAACAGCAAGCGTTCTCCGAGGAGATCCGCGGACAGGCAAAGGACGTTGGCGTCGTTGTGGCGGCGACTCATTTCCGCCGTCAGATCGTCATGGCAGGGGACGGCACGGACACCCCGGACTTTATTCGCGGCGATGCACATCCCCAGGCCTGTGCCGCACAACAAGATGCCGCGATCGACCTCGCGTTGGCTCACCTTTGTTGCCACGACGTCCGCAATATCCGGATAATCGACAGGCTCGTGAGAGTGCGACCCCACGTCGATGACGTCGTGGCCCCTTTCACGCAGCCATTCCACAATTCGGGGGCGAATTTGGTAACCTCGGTGATCACTGCCAATTGCTATTCGCATAGTGCTGTTTACTCCGAAATCGGGGGGCTTGTCCGTCGAAGACAACTATTGCCACACCTTCGCACGACCTTTCGGCTAACGTAGTGCCAGAATGTGCTCCAGGCGTTCCTTGATCGCCTTTTCGATCATGCAGGCACAACGGCGATAATCCTTGATCGTGCCACCATACGGGTCTTCGATGTCCGCACCATCGGGACTGATCAGTTCGGTAATGTCAGCCGCGAACGGAAACTTGGCAATCAACGCCTCCCTGAGCGATCTGGCCATAACGTACACACGATCCACATAGCGCAAGATTGCAGGGCTAACAAGCTGTGCGGAGTGCTCACGGAGAGTGAGGCCCCATTCCTCAACCACCGCCCCAGCCTCCGGTGTGGCTTGCCCGCCGGGCTGAGCGTGCAACCCAGCCGAGAGCACGACAAAGCCGTTCTCCGCAAGTTGTGCTGGGTTGCAGGACAATTTCTCCGCCAGCAGCTTGCGGCACAAGACCTCGGCGATGGGGCTGCGGCAGGTATTCCCCGCGCACACAAACAACACAGCCACGGCGGTCAAGCTGGCCAAGGACTTTTCTGAGAGCGCACCCGCACGGAGGATTTTCCAAACCCCGTTGTGATCTACCCGAACCACCGACGACGCCGTGCCGTAGCGAGTCGGACCGTCATCCAGTATCACGTCGATATCGGGAAAAGCCTCCGCAATCTCTCGCCCTGATGTCAGAGGTAGCTCTCCACTTCGATTCACGCTGGTGAGGATCAACGGGCCGCACGCCATTCGCAAGATCGACAGCGTCAGCCAGTGATCCGGCACACGAAAGCCCAGGGTTCCGCTAGGGCAAACCGAGCGCCGTACGGCATCCGGCAAACTTCTTGCCAAGCCCCCTCCTTCCGGTTCGGGCAGAACCAACGTCAGCGGTCCCGGCCAAGCTCGCCGTGCCAAACGCCAAGCCATTGCGGGTAACGCCGGACAATAGTCCCACAATTCTTCGGCATCCTTGATCGCCAGCGCGAAGGGGCTGCGGGGATCACGATTTTTGAACTGGACTATTTTCTCCAATGCCTGGGGTTGCAGCGCCGAGGCCGCCAAACCATACACCGTTTCCGTGGGAATGGCCAGTAACCGCCCTTCCGCCAGAGCCTGGACGCACCGGTGAACAACGTCTCGTGGCTCATCGGCCTTGCGCAGATCAATAATCACTGGATCGCTCGTATGGCCCCCAAACCGGCGTTCCGAAAATTCGCTTCCGCTTCTTCCGGCGTGCCGCAAAATTGTTCTCATCCCGCTAACATGTAGCCCTTGCCTTTTTATAAGTCGCCCTTCAACTTTCGGTCAAGGGTTGGCATAACCTCTCTTCGACAAGGATTCCGGAATGCCAAACAGGGCTGTACCATAAGGTAATCATACAAAGGTAAGCACGCTTCGAACGATAAGCCAGCATGGCAAGGTGATACGGCGTTCGCGGCCGAATTGCGCTCGCCATCCCACAGGTTTCCGCAAACGGGGAGATTGCGACGATGCCCTTGATCCCGGACGTGGACCGCCACCTTCAAGCCCTGGAATTCTCGCAAAAGCAAGTAGACCGACTCGTGCGGCAGCACCCCGACTACTTCCCGATCTACACCGTTCATGGCAAATGGCATCATGAGGGCGAACTTTGGACGGATTGGACAGGGGGCTTTTTGGCCGGGATGATGTGGCAGTTTGCTCTACGTACCGGTTCCCAGCCCTGGCATGAACGGGCCGAGCACTATTCCCGACTCCTGGAGCATCGCAAATTCGATCGTAACGTTCACGACCTCGGATTCATCTTCCTAAATACCTACCTTCCCTGGTACCAGGCGACCGGTGACCGTGAATTGCGGGAGGTGTTGATCACGGCTGGGAGAACACTCTCTCTTCGTTTCCAACACACAGGGCACTATCTCTGTTCGTTCATCGGGCCACAGAGTCTTTTCATCGACATCATGATGAACGTCCCGCTGATCTTTTATGCGGCAAAAGAGACCGGGGACGACGCCTTGTATCGTATCGCCTCCGAACATTGCCGGACCACGCGGGATCGGCTTGTGCGCGAGGACGGTTCTACCGCCCACGAAGGCCTGTTCGACGTGGAAACCGGTGCGTTTATCGGCCAAAGCACACATCAGGGATTACGGCCGGACAGCCGCTGGGCTCGTGGTCTGGCTTGGTCTCTGTACGGATTCAGCAAGGTTTACGGCCTGACCGGAGAGCAAGAATTCCTGGACGTAGCGGAGCAGAACGCTGAATTCTGGGTCAGCCATTTGCCTCACGACAAAGTCCCGTATTGGGATTTCGATGCGGACCTCACGGCCCCCTTGCCTTGGGGTCCGCAAAAGGATAGCTCGGCCGCCGCGATTGCAGCAAGCGGGCTACTGGACCTGGCGACACAGACGACCGTCCCCGAACGGGCGATTGTTTACCGCAACACGGCGATGGTCATGATCGACGTATTGCTCGACCCTGAATATCTGGCCCAGAATACAGCGGGCTGGGAAGGAATCCTCAAGCACGGCGTATATCACACGAAAAAAGGCCTGGGAGTTGACGAATCCGTGATGTGGGGCGAATACTTCTTCGTCGAGGCATTAACCAAAATCCTCTCCCGAGAACCCTGAGGAGAATCCTCACTGGACTTTTGCAAAGGGCTCGATCTCCCTCTGGGAGAACGCGACGAACGAGAGTGCTGGGCAATTCGGGAAAACCAGGAAAACCGTTTCCCTAGAAAACAGCCTTCGCCCTACCATTTCCCGATGGGAGGATGGAGCTTCCAAACCCAAGTTGCAAAAGTCCAGTCCTCAAAAAGGGATTCAAGAGGCAGGTTCCTCTGGGACCACACGACGGTTTATCCAGCGACATTACCCGACGTATTCCGACCAGCACGCGATGGCCTCGCCATCCGGCCATTTGTGGTCCCGCGGGGCTTTTCTCCCCGGTAGCAAGCGTCGAGCAGCTCCATCGGATGCAGCACTGCGACCGGCGCCCGCGCCCGACGTATCTCGCGTTCGATCTGGAGCAGGCAGCCCGCATTGGACGCCAAGACGACCTCGGCCCCCGTTCGCAAAATGTTTTCCAGCTTTCGTCGTCCTAAGCGTGTTGCCAAATCGTGATGCAGCAAATTGTAGCTTCCCGCTGAACCACAGCACATATTGCTTTCGGGCAGCGGAACCAAACGCAGACCGGGTATCTGGCTCAACAACCGGCGAGGCTGGGCAACAATCCCTTGGGCATGAGCCAAGTGACAAGCGTCGTGATACGCCACGGTCAGATTCGCCGGGTGAATCGGGGGCACCAGCCCCAACTGATCGAGAAACTCATTGATATCGCGAACTTTGGCCGCGAACTCCTGCCGCTTCGGCGTCTGGGAATCCTTCCAATAATGACCGTAATCCTTCAGCATCGCCCCGCAACCGGCATGGTTCACGATCACGGCATCCACATCGTGCACAGGAAAAGCGCGAACATTCTGGTCCGCGAAACGCTTGGCCCCTTCTTCGTCCGCCACGTGGTAATGAATAGCCCCGCAACAGCACTGCCCACCAGGAATCACAACGTCGCAACCGTTCTCTTGAAGGACGCGGACGGTGGCCCAATGGACATGCCGAAACATGGCATCGGCCACACAACCCACGAAGAAAGCGACCCTCGCCCGACGGCGCCCCTTGGCCGGTAAAAAGTCCGGCAAGGGAGGCCCCGCCGGAACCGAAGCGTTCACCAGGGTGAGCATGGCCCTCAATCGCGCGGGCAGGAGATCCCAGAGGCCCATTCTCTCCATCGGCTCGTACAGCCCCGCCTTCTGAAGAAGTCGTATGGGCGTCAAAGCCCGGCGAATCCGCTCGGGGTAAGGAAAAATCCGTAACAGCACCACCTGCCGAAACCAATCCGCGCGACGCTTCCAGGAGGGTTGAGCTTGGGCCGTCGCTAGGCGAAAGGGTTCGAGGATGCGGCTGTACTCCACGCCCGAGGGACATGCCGTCTCACAGGCGCGACAATCCAGACAACGATCCAGGTGCGTCTGGACGCTTTCCGTGATCGGCAAACGTCCCTGGACGACGGCGTGCATGAGATAGATTCTTCCGCGTGGGCTATCGTTTTCGTCACCCAGCAGCGTGTACGTAGGACATGTGGCCGTGCACAGTCCGCAGTGCACGCAACTCAGAATTTTCTCTTCCGGGATCGTCACCGGCAGAGGTGCAGCTCGACCGGGCTTCGCGTCCCGAGAGGGCAACGTCGTTGAAACCGATGGATCATTCATAACTTGTGACAACTCATGCAGAAAGCCGACAATAACCGATGCCTCAACCCATCCCGGATCATGCGAGCGGGCACGCCAAGATTCAAGGGAGCCAATAATCGGGGCTTCAGCCGGAACCACTGCGCTGAACGGCCAGATTCGATCACTCGGCCCGACTCGTCCCCACCCTACGGCGGGAATACGTAACGGCCGGGGTTGAGAATACCGTGTGGATCGAAACGGTCTTTCAGCCCCTGCATATAGCGTCCGGTAGGGCTAACAGGTCCCCAAACTGCCACTCGCTCCCAGGTACCACTCCAGGGAAACCGCAACACCACCAACCGCCCATCCAGTGGCATCACGGCCGCCCGCAACTGGGCGGCGACCTCGGGAGTGAACTCGTCGCCACTCTCCTCGAAAACCAGGATTTTTCCCGTCCCAGCATGGGCAAGATACGACGCACGCGGCCGCAAATTACTCAATAACTCCAAACCGGCCACGACGCGACTCGGCCGAACATCCAGTTCATACACCACACCGGAGCGCGGGATCTCAGCCAGAAAGCCCGACAGCCGGTCGTAACTCTCGACGGGGATCTCTTCTCCGATTCTCAGCTCGGCCTCCGTGAGTTCCCGCCACAACGTATCCCACAAACCGTCCAACTCCCTGGCCGCCCCTTCCAAAACCACGGCAACCCGGAATGGGCCGTTTTCACCGACCGTTGCCAAAACCGGTTCACGATCCCACCACGTTCCCCCGATCACTTCGATCGCGGAAGGCTCGCAGCGACTTGCAATGAGACAACTCAACAGTCGTTCCAGCTCCTCCGGGCCTTTCACCGACCAGCTCCAGAGCCGCCGTTGCTCAGGGAGGGGCCGCACCATCAGGGTTACCTCTCCGATCAACGCCAAAGTTCCCCACGAACCCGTCAACAACCTCGTGACGTTGTACCCGGCAGCGTTCTTGACCACTCTGCCCCCGACGCAAAAAGACCGACCGTCTCCGTCGATCGCTCGCATTCCTAGTACGTAATCGCGGATAGATCCCCAACGATAGGATCGCGGTCCCGGCGGCGACCATGCCACCATCCCCCCGATCGTACTGTCCCCTCCGAATACAAAGTCGATCGGGAGGAATTGCGACTGCTGGGCGAGTATTTCCGCGAGCCGATGGAGCCTCATGCCGGCCCCCACGGTGATCGTCAAGTCGCGAAACGAATAGTCGATCACCTCCTGCATTGCGGTGGTGCACAGGGCGATTCCAGGACGACCTGGGGGGCAACCATATTCGAAGTGGGTACGGCCACCAACCGAGTATATGGCGCGTCTTTGGGCCGCAGCGTCCGCGATGGCGCGGGCCGCATCCCCAATGGACTGAGGCGTTATCGTTTCCGCTACCGCGTCTTGCGACATGGTCGTTCGTTCCTTAGCGATCCCCAAAGAAGTTGCCCTTCAGGGGCTGATTCCAGTACCACTTAGCCGACCAGACCCCACGAATCATCGAGGTTGTCCATTTTTTTCATCCTGCTGTGACAGCCGAGGGGGAGGGGGGAGTAGTTTTCCAGGAGTCATGATATTCGCTGGATCAAAGACTCGTTTCACTCGCCAGAATACGTCCAAATCGTCCGGCGAGAACAATGCCGTCATCAGAGGCAGCTTTTCGATTCCGACACCGTGCTCCGCCGTGATGCTCCCACCCAACTCGATGCAGGCTTCCAGGATAGCTCGGCCGGCGGCCATCGCCCGGCGGACCTCATCCGGGTCCCGTTCGTCGAACAACAGGATAGGGTGAATGTTTCCATCACCAGCATGCGCGACATTGACGATGCGGACCCCACGTTCACAGCCGATATTCGCCACCCGCCGCACCAGCTCGGGCAAGCGCGTCCGCGGCACGACGCCGTCTTGAATGAAGTACCCCGTGCTCAGCCGCCCCACGGCCCCCACGGCCGACTTGCGACAACGCCAAAGAAGGGCACGCTCTTCTTCCGAGGCCGCGGAGACGATCTCCTGGGCGTGGCAATCGCGGCATAATTGGGCGACAATCCGCTCTTGTTCGTCGAGCGCAATCGGGATGCCGTCCAATTCCACAACCAAAATGGCCTCTGCCTCCGAGGGAAACCCGAAATGGAAGGCATCCTCCACGGCTTGCAAAATCCCGCGATCCATCAGCTCCATCGCGGCGGGAATGAGGCCCGCGGCGATAATGCGGCTCACGGCGTTGCAAGCATCTTCCACGCTTTGAAAAATGACGCGAAAGGTTCGATGTGCCAAGGGTAGGGGAGTCAGACGCAACCAGGCCTCGGTCGCCACTCCCAAAGTGCCTTCGGACCCCGTCCAAAGACCGATCCAATCGAATTCGGCGCTAGTCGCCTCGGGGCCGACCTGGATGACCTCACCCGTCCCCGCGACCCAGGTCACCCCCAGCACGTGGTTCACCGTTACACCGTACTTCAACGTGTGAGGCCCGCCGGCATTTGTCGCAATGTTACCGCCGATCGTACAAGCTACTTGGCTGGAAGGGTCGGGCGCGAAGTGCCAATGTGTATCCGACAGCAGGGAACTCAGCTCGAGGTTGAGTACTCCAGCCTGTACATGCACCATGCGATCTCTCAGGCTTATGTCGAGGATTTTTTTCATTCTGGCCAGCGAAAGAACGACACCCCCTCCGAGCGGGGTAGCACCACCGGCAAGACCAGTGCCCGCGCCGCGAGCCAATACAGGAACTTCATGCTCACGGCAAACCCGTACCACGGAGGCTACCGCTTCCGTGGAATTCGGAAAAACGACGGCCGGCGGCGTCTCTTTTTCCAGGGTATAGCCGTCACACTCGTAAACCACCAGTTCCGATGGCCGAGTGATGAGGTTCTCGGCTCCCACCATTCGGCGAAGTGCGGAGGTTAGAGACCGGGGAAGGGCAGGGCCCTGGCGGATTTCTCCACCTGCCACAGCATCGCAACCCGCCGGATTGGCACGTTTCAACCATTGGATCATATCGCATCGGCAAATGCCGCTCCTCGATATTCCCGTAACCCCAATCTCCGCGCTGCCCGGCTTTCATCTCGTCACGCTGAAAGTCGAGCGGTTCCCAGGTGCAGATTCGCGTCCGAAGGTCGGCCACGAGGCCGCACGACTGCGACGTCCCACCTCCCCATCACTTGCTGAGTGGTCGTCCTAATTTTGCCTCCACGCTGGCGACCTTGGCCCGAAGACGGCCTGTGTGTCCACGACGGTAGTCGATTTTGATCATGCACTCGATGCGATTGCAATCCTCAGCCATCCTCTCAAAGCAACGGCGCACAACGTCCATTACCTGGTTGAATTCACCCTCCAATACGGTCCCCATGGAGTGGCATTGGTACTCGACGCCACTTTTGCCAATGATATCCAAACTCCGCGCGACGTACGTGCTAAGGCTCTCGCCTCGATCCAAAGGATACATGCTGAACTCTAGCAACACCATGGCTTGATTCTCCAGCGCCGATCTAATTCCCCTCGTTTTGCGCCCCACCCCGAAGCAGGATACGACTGCACCTTACCTCACCTAATGTTATCGCGTCGGTTGCTAGACGGCCATCAGACGTAAACCAAACCGCCGGAAGCCGGGCAGCGCAAGCCTACTTTCTCAGTAACCGTTCACGGGGCGTTGGGGGCGTCACCTCGGGGCGACCCCAACATCTTGTAGTTCGCTTCAGCAATCGGCGGCTACGATCGGTGCGTTTCTTGCCGTGCTGCTCGTAAAACCATCGCGTTTTCCACACTGCTTGACCCGTGAACGGTTGCGTGATCAGCAACGAAGCGGTGCATTTTTGTCCGTGGTCGCTAAGCCGGATGTGCTCCTAGTCCGAACTTCTTTTTGTTTTTGGCCGGTTCTCGCGGCAGAAGTTATGT
>DYLS01000323.1 GCA_020721965.1 Blastopirellula marina
GGGGTTCGAATCCCCTATCCTCCAAATTGGGGTATGCGCCAAGATGCACGATCTCGCACGGAGCGTTATTTAACGGGTTTTCTTGATGTCCCTTCATCTCCGTGCAGCGCCTTTCCGTCGTGTGCATGGCCACTGGTATGGCCACGGCGGCAGCTTGCTTGAAGTGTTCATCGGTGACGTCGACATAATGCCGCATTGCGATTGCGCTGCTGTTTCCAAGCCATTTAGCGACCACGGGCAAGGGGTACTGTCGAACCAAATCCGATTCGCAAGACGCCCGTAGGGAATGAAAAAGCCTTGGCCAAGGGCTCAAGCCAGCCCGTCGAACAATCTTGCCCATACGGGTTCGCAGGTTCGCGTTCTTCCAGCCGTTCTTCCCCATTGCCCGATGCCGTAACTCCTCAGGGAAGACGTATTCCGCCCCCTCGGGAGCCATATCCCAAGCCTGCTCAAGCCAAGGGCGAAGATCGGCAAATATCGGAACCACCCTCAAGCCACGGCCGGCGTGATGCTCCACTTTAGGCTCGTGGATATGCATACGGCCGCCGACCCAATCGATGTCGGCCCACTTCAGGCTAAGACTCTCCGACGGGGTACGCAGGCCGGCGAATCGCGCTAAGGCCACAAGTAGCTGCCAATAAGCATCAGGGCAGCGCTCAATCACCCGCAAGATGTCCTCACGTGGGACATAGGATCGGCGTTCCACTACGTTGCCGCCGCGATGTCCGACGTACTCAAACGGATTGCCTTGGATCAGCCCGTCACGCACGGCAGCCTTGAACATCATCCGGCAATGCTGGAGCCTCTTCTGAATGGTGGTATCCCGCAACCGACGGGCGATCAAGTGCCGGTGGAACGCCTCAGCCCGATTACGGGGAATGTCTTTCAATAGGCAACCGTCGCCAAAGAAGCCGATCAAGTCCCGGATTACCTGACGCCAGACAGTTTGAGATGATGCCTTGTAGCCCTCACGGCCCCGAAGCCAATCGTTCAAGAAGGAACCAAGACTTTCGTTCCGCCGTGGTTCGCAGAGCTCGGCCCGGGCTAGCTTGGCATGCAAATCGTCGCCGATCTTGGCCAGCCAGCCGACCGTGGCTGCATCGAGAGGCGTCCCAAGCCGTCGGGCTATAAGCAGCCGCTCGATCATGTGATCGATCACGACAGCATCCTTCCGTGGGATATTACCTAGCCGAATCGTCTTGGCCACGTCGTCCAAATAAAAGCGAACGCGCCAACCAGCCTTGTCACGCGACAGAGATGCCATGCGTTCATCCTCCAAATGCAAAACGTACTCGCCGACTCCAATCTTAGCCCCCCGGTGTAGCCAGGCCAATCCATCCACGTTCTCCTGCAACGGGAGCCCGTCGCCTAGCTCGCGCCATGTCAAGAGTTCCGCGCAACAATTT
>DYLS01000145.1 GCA_020721965.1 Blastopirellula marina
GTTCATCCGTGAGAAACGGACACGCCTTGACGGGCTGATAACTTTCTGTGGGAAAGGTCAGATCTTCAAATAGGGACGCGGCCAAAAACTCAGTTGATTTTTATTTTTTAGATGTTATGCTATAGGGAAACTAGATTGCTTTCCGTAACAAAAATAAAGAGAGGACGAAATGGACGACACGGTGAAACGGCTTCTGGCGGGGCTGCAGGACAAGACCGCCAAACTGAACATGAACATAACGGAGTTCATAGGCAAGGACTCCAAGGTGGACGACCTGATGACGGGCCGTGTGACGCTACCGGCTTTCCTGGAGTCTATTACAGACACTGATCCCTACAAGGTCGAGGAGCTGGCCACTGGCACGTTCATGGTTGTTTCAAAGAGAATCAATTTTTCGCCCATGATGCGTATTCGCAGGGAGGCCTTGTCCGAGATATGGACCCGTCTGGACGTCTTCAAGAAGGTCTATCCGGAGCTGGCGGAAAGGGCGGACAGGACGAAGGCCGAGATTAATTCGGCGAAGTGTTCGTCGTGCGCCCGCAATTCCAAGACCTCCGCTCTGCTGGAGGAGACACTGTACCTGCCTGGCAAAGGCAGGGACTTTTCTGAACTTAGGCCGATATTCGGCGACAAGTTCATAGACATCCTGGAGAACGACACGCCTATGCCAAGACCCCAGCATCCTACACCTCCCCCGCAGAAGCTTCCGGACAGAAGCCTGACCGTGGGCGCCCCGGCAAAAGCCTCCAGGTCTGTTCCGCCCTCGGGCGGCGTCCACAGGCCTTCTTGTATCAACTGTTGCCGCAAGCATATAGGGCAGGCCATTGTGCTGCTTGGCGAAGCTTCCCTGGGGTATCCTGCGCACAGATGGCTTGCCGTAGGGCATCTAGCCGAAGCCGCGGAGGAGATACTGGAATATCCTGAAACAGCCACGCTGCTCAGGGCCGAGCGGCTGAATATAATGGACAATCCAGGGTATGTGCCCAATCTGATGCCCTTTTTCGACCAGCTGGATGCGCTGGAACTGGGCTTGAAACCCCCCTCTGTGCCTGCTTAAAAAAGGCTAAAAACGTGTCATAATAACCTGGGAAGCTTCTCATTGGTTGTTTTAAGCTGTCCAGGGCATATCCTGGACAGCTTAAGAAAAGGCGAAAACAGGGCATAATATACTGCGGATTGTTATAGCTATGCAGGGCTTGGCCCTGTAGGTTTTAGCTAGAACTTGAGCTGCTGCTGCTGGAGCTTAAACTGCTGCTGGAGTCGTAGATTTGGCCGATATCTATGGTGAGGTCGGTGCCTAAGATTTCCAATTTGTTTAAGTTGCTGATCAGGGCCCTCAGGTCCTCCACAATGAGGTTCCAGGTCCTGTCGAGCAGCGCGGCCGAACGGAAGACCAGATCTATGGAGATCAGCCGGAAAAACGGCCCGTCGGAAGCGGGCGCCAGCGCCGGATATTCTTTTAGATCGGCCACCGAGGCCACATTTACAAACCGGTCGTCCGGCGCCGTTTCTCCTGGTAGCGAAGGAAAACGCTGATATACAAAAACATGGCCGTCCATGTCTGTTCCAGCGTAATCCTCCACCCAGGCCTGCAACCTGTGGCAGCCGTCCTGCAGAATGGTTATTCTAGTTTTTAGCTTTATGCCGTTCGGCATGTCATGTCTCCAGGCTTGATATGGCTCTGTTCACCTTCTCGCTCATATTCTGCGCGTTCTGGAGGGGCAGCGTCGACAGCTGCCCGAACAGTTTCTTAAGCTTGGCCACCGCAAACGTATTGAGCCCATTTATGAGCTCGTCGTTCCGGGTCCAGTAGGTCTGGGCCAGTATAGGGTCGCTGGCCAGCGCAAGATCCCTATTATCTAGTTCCCTGGGATCGTATTCCGCGAACGCCAGGATGGTGGGTGGCTTTGTGACGCCTTCCGTCGACAGCAGCTGTGCCGTGTAGGCGGCTATGTCATGGCTGAACCCCTGTTTGTCAAAGGCTTCTCCACCTTCTATGAGCCGGGCTTCTGTGACGCCCCACAGCAGGTCGTCCACGCCGCCCGGGGAGAACGAGTCGAAGTTCGCGTATTTGAAGTTCAATACACTGTTTACTACGTTGAACGCCTCCAGCGACTTATGATACAGGTCGGTGCCTATAAGGCTGAGCACCGCATTTATCTTGTCGGCCAGCAGTCTGTCCACCTTTATGCCAAACATTTCCTCCAGCTGCATGTAGATGGATTCAGGCTCCCAGTCGACCACTTCAGGACCGATGTTGTCGAAAAGCAGCAGAAGAACGCAGCTGCAGAACAGCGATGGATCCTCCAAAGCCTGCTTTACACGGTCTTTGTGCATGTCAGCCAATGGCCTCCACAAGAGAGTCGGCGTCGTCCCTGGGCAGGGATTTGATCACGTCTATCATCTCGGTGTCGTTGGAATAGGGGATCTCCCCGATCACATTCTGGAAGAAACTGTCCACCTCGACTTTTTTCTCAAGAAGTGCGGTCTTGGACAACCTGCGGCCATTGGCGAGCTCCACGATCTCCTCCTTCATCCAGGAGGCGGCTTTCTGCGTCAGGCTGAACAGTTCGTCCTCGGGCGCCTTCAACCCCTTGTCGTAGGCCTTGTGCATCTCGGTGGCCCTGTCCACCAGGTCCAGCATAGAGGCCACTTTCCGCAGTATGGACGGGTTCAGCTCGGTGTCTTTGAGCTCATGGGCGGCCATGGCCAGCTTTTCGGCGTAGAACGGATAGGTCCTGCCCACCGCAGCTATTCTGGTGGCTATGGCGTGGTTGACGTGCTCCGGCAGTGCCACCCCGAAACCGGCGGTCTTTTCCAGGAACAGCTCGTCGTCTTCACTTAGCGTTCTTCTGAGCTCGTCGGGCGCCGTCAGCAATCCTCTCGCATAGCTTACACGCATGTCGTAGGTCAGTCTGGACCTGTTGCCGCGAAGATACTCCACGGCCTCTTTGCACTCCATGTGCGAGGCCAGAGGAAAATTCATGACGGTCTTGCCGTCGTGCCTGACGTCCACGACGTAGGCGGGGGTCTCCGGCTTGCGCTCTTTTTCCTTCGACGGCTCCAGCTTCCAGAACTCCGCGGCCTTCTGTATTCTGCGCTCTATCGCGTCAGCAGCCTCCTTGCGGAGGGACGCCCTGTCTTTTTTGAAGTATTCCCTGGACAGCCATGTGTTGGATCTGCTGTTCAGAGGATACATCCGGCGGGAGGGGTCCCCGAACATGTCCATCCGGACTTCTGAAAAATCTTGTTCATCGTGCACCGTGGCCTCTTTGACGAATTCAGGCACCTCCATGCGCTCGAATATATCGAGCAGTTTGGCGTGGTTGCTGTCGTTGAAAACATCGTGCTGGTGTGTCATAGTACTCGGACTCCGTTTTCTTTTTCCATAATATATATCAGCGGAAGGATTAAATCAATATGAACCTCAGAATAACTGTTTCGGATCTGGACCGGCTGGCATCTTTGCCGCTCAGGTCAGATCCCCGATTCAACACCTTTTTGGCCGCCTACGCCCGGATACGCTCCGCGTCCGGAGGCTGCGGCTCGTGCCGGAAGGCCCGCGGTGGCCAGCCCGCCGTGGACGCCGCGATGGCCGCAGGAGCCGCGTTCAAGGCGATATCGGCCGCAGACAGGGCCGCCGTTAAAAAACTGCTGGCGGCCCATTTCAAGGTCCCGAACGTGTCTACGGTGAGCTTTGAGCTTGGGGCTTTTGTCTTTCAGATATGACTGCGCCTGGGCCGGTTTTTTCGTTCCAGCTCTGGTCACGGGCCAGGACAGGATTGTCGGGGTCTATATTCTTGTCCCGGCACTGGCGCTGGGCTTCCCTGCAGGCGGCTATCGTCTTCTCCACTATCTCGTACGCGATGGCGGAGTCCTTCTTGGGAAATTTGTGCAGAACTCGGTTGAGCGCAGACGCGCGGCGCGCCGCCTCCCTTATAGTCAGCAGCTGGGTCTCAAGCTTCTTTGCGCCGGCCTCGTCCGGCTCCTTTGAGTAGACTTCAATTTTCACCTGGCCGTTTACGGCTTTGATGTCCTTGATCCGGTTGAACGTCTCTCTGGCCAGCATAATGCCTCCTTTGGTTATTTCTGGAATAATATAGAGCCCGGATCCACCATTGCAAGCTGGTCCGCGGGAATTGTGAAGCGGGCGGCCTCGGCCAGGTTCGGGTAGGCCTGCCTGGCGTGCCACAACGCGGAGCATGCGAAGTTGAGCGCATGCGCAAAGTCGTCCGGGGTCTTGGGCTTCGAGGTTATCAGGAACAGGATGTTGCCTCTTTCCATCTCCCTGGGGCTTTCAACCAGCGCCAGCAGGTCCGACAAGACCTCCCCGGCGTACTCCCATTGAGGCAGCGTGACTTTGCGCGCCTTTATCATGGCGCATAGCACCATCAGCGACCGGGCCTTGTCTATGGAATAGGAGGCTCGGGCGCCACCTGTTGCCGCGTTCCAGGTTATCACGGACTTGGCGGGATGCACCACATAGGTGAACGGTGTGAAGTGCCCTGTTGGGATGCCTGCCTGGACAAGCATGGCCTCCCGCAGGTAGCCGGCCCCTGTGTAGTCATGCGCGATATACGCTGCGTTGAACAGGTTGGCCAGCTGGGCCAGCAGCCTGGCCTCCTCTATCGGCTGCACCCCGTGCGGCAGTCTTGTGCAGTAGATGCAGTCTATTGTATCCCCGCCGGGCTTGATGCCGCATATCGACACCGCCGTGAAGGAGTGCGACAGCTCGCCTCCGCCGGACCAGTCCACGCCCATCACGATCATCTCGTATTCTCTGGCGGACGCAGCCGACTTGGCGACGTCGTTGTCGCTGAAATTGGCGGCCTGGATTATGTCGGCCTTGGTCAGCAGCTTCACGCTTTCGTCGCAGGATTCCCCCAGCACTTCATTGTAGAAGCGAGCCTTGTCGTAGGTTTTTAGCTTGAGCATGAGATCCTGCCACTTGGCCGGTATGGCGTAGTGCAGCGGATGCACGGGCTGGCTGATGTGATAGCCTGTGAAGCTGGCGATTCTGTCGGGGAAGGTGTGCTCATACCAGCCGTCTCTGGCGTCTACCGGCCTGCCGCACTTGGCGCATATGAGCCCTTTTTTGCCGAGCATCTTAAGCAGGTCATGGTCTATCGCCGGCACATTGAGCTTTTTACAGCGGCTGCACGGTATGACCCACTCGGCCATGCTGCTGTCCTGCCACAGCACCTCCAGCGTCCCGTCCGTGGTCTTAGGAGTGCCTGTGAAGACGCTCAGCCCGTAGTGGATGGTGGCGGACATTGTCTCCTGAAGCACCGGGAGGAAAGTGAAGTCGACGTCTTGGCATTCGTCCACATTGAGCTCCGCCATTCCGCTCAGCCCGCGGGCCCTGTCGGGGGACGAGAACACAAACTCGAGATGGAACCTGGAGCCGTTGGCGAACTCCTTGGTAAGGACGTTCTGTTCGCATTCGGGTCCCACGAGCGCATCCCTGAGCGCGCAGCTTCTGAGCAGCGGCTTGACTATTGTCTGCGAAAACCGCTTGATCTGGTCGAAGCGCGGTTGGACGAACAGCAGGTGGTAGTCCGGGGTCAGCCCGGCCCTGAGGATCCCTCTGCTCGCTATGCCGAAGCTCTTGCCGCATTGCCGGCCGCATTTCCACACAGTGCGCTTCGCCGTGCGCACATTGTACATCGGCTGTATCTGGAAATGGGTCCGCAGGTTCATGGGGCCAGAGCCCATTCTGAATATAGACAGAAGCGGGTGCAGCGATTTTAGTTTTCCCGCCCGCATCAGATCCAGGCATTCGTTGACCAGCGCCGCACAGCTTTTTGAATTCTCATCCATCTATAGATTTCCTATCACACGTTGAAATCGTTTAAATGTACATCAGTCCGCACAGAGCCCCGCTCCTGCGGCAGATTGCGCACATCACAACACAGCAGCAAGAAAAAACATCGTTGAAATGCCGAATTGGACTTATGTCCCGCAGGCGCTTGAACTCAACAGGCAAACAGCTATAGTATATCATGTAAACCCGGATATTCAACCGGATACGTGATATGCGACCGGCTCTATTGGACTATACCTCTAAAAGCGGCCCGCAAGGACCGGCTGAACCTTACCGGGGGTTGGAATCTCTAGAACATAAACGGAGTCTCTGCTCCAGATGAAGAGCGGCAGGGAAAAACTCAAAAGGGACAAGCTGGATTTCACCGAACGTGTCAGGAGTGACTCCTACAAGTCAGGTTCTTTGCTTTCCCATCTGCGTCCCCATACTGACATTACGGAGGTCAGATGCCCGGACCGGACATTGGACAGGGCGTTGACCGAACCGCTGCCTGGAAGAGAGGACGAGCTCTGCCCGTCTTCCTCCTCGCCTTCAGATTCGTCGTCCTCGTTAAATTGAGTTATTCCTGTCGTAGCACGATGTCCAGAAGAAGAAAAAGAAAAACACCTCTGCTTGATCTGCCCGCGTTCAGGGAGATCTGGGACATGGATCCGGTGGATTACGACAAGTATTGGATAGCCACCAGCAAGAACCAGATTAAAGTTTGCATGAAGGAGCGGCCTTCCGACGAGGCCCTGGCCGCCGCCAGGGCGTCGGGTAATATGAAGGAGGTCGCGAGACTTGAATATCTCAGGGAATACTGCGACAGTCTTATCGAGGGTGCGCACGATATCATCGACAGCGCCGAGAAGTCACTGATAGAGCAGGAGCTGTTGAACAAGATAGCCGCCGCGGACAGGGCTTGGAAGACAGCCGGGCCTTCGCATCAGAAGCTGAAGACCGGACAAGACAGGCAGACCGAGGATGGCTACGGGTGGATTACTATAGGCATACCCGTAGCTTTGATTCTTATGGTCCTGCTGCAACGGCTGTTTGGCTGATTATCAACTATAAAACATAAAGGGGGACGCTATGATAGCGATATCCGACATGCATCTGGCCCGGCATATATGGCCGGGCCGGCCTTCCATCTACGGGGACGCCTATGCGCCGCTCAGGGCACTGGCGGACAGCCCCCCCGGGAAGGAGCCGATAATAATGGCAGGGGACATCTTCGACACCGCCACCCCGGACGGAGACAGCCTGTGGGAGTTCCACAGGTTCTGCTCCGCCATGGAGAAGGCGGGATGCCCCATGTACGCGGTGCAGGGCAACCATGACCGCAGCAGCACTCCGCTTTTCGCGTCGTTCGGAGTGCGGCGGCTGTCGCTGGCACCGGTCTCTATAGACGGTCTGCGGGTGTGCGGCCTCGACTGGATGCCGTCCGAGCGCCTGCTCAGGGCGCTGGCCGATGTTCCGCCGTGCGACCTGCTGGTCATGCATGCGCCTTTCCGGCACATGCTGGGGTACGAAGGCAAGTGGCAGCTGGAGTTGAAAGACATCCCGGCGCATGTGGGCAGTGTGATAGCCGGAGACATCCATGTGTTCGGCACATCCAGCGTGCCGTCCGGCGGGCTGTTCCTGAGCCCCGGCGCTACGCGCCCTCGCAACATGGACGACCTGGACGGCGGGTTTGGCTGGGTCGAGCTTGACGTGGCTGGCGGCAGGCTGGCCGTCAGGAATCGGCGCAAGTTCGAAGGCAGGAAGTTTATAGTGGTCGAGGACGCCGCGGGGCTGACGGGCGCGCTGCAGTTGGCCTGCGAGGCTGCGGCCACTGCCCGGGAGGAGTTGCCGCCTGTCTTGCTGGTGCCTCCCGACTGCGTGGAGGCCGCCGGGAAACCCGCGGGGGTCCTGGTATCCATAAGGAACAAAACCCGGGAGATCACAGTGGAGCGCCAGGCCGATCCGGCAGGGTCATGCTCTCTGCTGGACCAGCTCGGAGCGCTGGTGAAACAGGAGGAGGAGCCGGAGCTGCATTCGCTGCTGGATAGCCTGCTCAGGGCTCCGGACGAGCTGGTTGACAGGCTGGTAAAAGAATGGCTTGTGGGAAAGGGTGTCATTGAGTCCATATAACCACAGGGACAAGATGGCCGTTATTGAGGCTATGATAACGGTGGCCAGAGCTCTATACAGGCTGCTGGCCGCCATTTTCTGAAAAAAAAAGTTCAACGCGTTGAACTTTTCAGGACCAGGTGCAATATTATTAAAACCAACCGGTGCCGGGAGGGCGCCATCAGAGGGCAGTACCCTCTGTAAAGAGCCGAAATGAAGAGAATAATTGCGATCGCGACGGCCGCTGTTCTGGCGGGATGCGCTTCAACTGAATCGGGCAAAGTGATAGAGGTGGCCAGGGACGCCGCGCTCAGAATGGCGCCGATAGCCGCCGATGTTTATCTCAAGGACCAGGTGGCCAAGGGAAAGATAACACAGGAGCAGGCGGACGCTATAAATGCAGCTGTCAAAGCCGCCGCCAACAATTGACATGAAGTTTAGGATAAAATTAAACGGAGAATGGGTGCTTGACGCGGTCGACGAGGAGGATGCGAAGATCGTCTTCTTCGAAAACATAGTCTACGACACCCAGTCGGACCCTGCGAGCTTTCTAGAGGAGCACTTGAAGGTGGTTGAAGCCGAAAACGGCGCACTAGGCGGTGCGGAAGATGCGGCACAGCCAAAAACCCTGCTGGACAGGCTGCAGGCGCTGAAAGACAAGGCCCTCAAGGGGCCTATAGCGCTGGACGAGAAGGATTATATCCCGCTGCCGGTGCCCGAGGGCTCGGACATGCAGTGCCCGTACTGGGTAACCGGCATAGCCGCACACGGCGCTGTGGTGAACATCGATGGGCAGCAGTCCACGGTGCCTCTGGAAGACTTGTGCGAAGCTGTTGGCGAGAAGCTGGCCGCGAAAGCCGAGGCTGCTCTGGCGAAACGGGCCGTAGAGTTCGTGGAAGGCTAGACAGCCGCAATTAATATACCCGAACGGGGGCTATTATACTTGGTTGGATGCAAAATATACCCGAACGGGTGCAAGTTCGCCCTCGCGTCACTAGGACGTGCGAGGAGCCGTGCAGAACAGCTCCATAACCCGGGGCTTGTGCGAAGGTACCATGGGACAGCGGGATACGACGTTGACTGCAAAAGATGCCGTACCGCCCATGACTGCGTAGCACATTACCGGCCGGAGTTGCAGCTCCAATTGGCCGGGACACCATCGGAAGAGGGCGTTTCATGGTTGCTAAAATGCAGGGATAAAACACGACAGAGCTCAGCCGGGCCGATGTCGGTTGCGCCGGACGCGATCATCGTGGGTGCACTGGCGAGATAATGAACCGACCTACTGCTGGTGCACATCCCCCCCTTGGCGATATGTGAT
>DYLS01000324.1 GCA_020721965.1 Blastopirellula marina
GCGTGATCGAGTTACACCACCGAGACGGAGAGGCGCATGAAACCTGATCCAGATGAATATGTGGAACCTTGCATCCAAACCTCACTTTTAGTACGGTTTGGATGTTATGCCCCGCGGCCCTCGAAATTTGCCGGTCTCGTTCTCGGGAGCGAGTCTTACCCACTTCGGTGGCCTCGTTCTACTCCACCAGTTTGTGCAACAGTTGGGCTTGAGATCCAGTTTGGCGCAGGCGGTGCGATTCCCGCAACGGAACAATCGCTACAGTATCACCGAATGCATCCTGGCGCTCGTGTACCCGATCGTCCTCGGTCTGGGTCGGATCGAGACGACGCAGTTGCTGCGCCGAAACGGTGTATTCCAGTACCTCACGGGCCTGCCCGCGTATCCCGATCCCCAGACACTGCGTCGTTTTCTCGGCCGCTTCGCCGAGGCAGGGGTCAACGATTTCCTCTCGCTGCACGATCGCTTGCGCCAGCAGTGGGTCGGGTACCCCGAGCCGCTCTCTACGGCGATCTTCGACTTCGACTCGACGGTACTCACTGTTTACGGGCACCAGGATCGCGCTGTGGTGGGGTTCAATCCCAAGAAGCGCGGCCGTCCCAGCTACATGCCTCTGCTCTGCGTAGAGGGCCACACCGGAGACTGTTGGGCCGCGGAGTACCACCCGGGGAACACACACGTCGCCACGGTGACCATCCCGCTGTGGGAGGAAGCTTGGACGAAGGTCCCACCGAGCGTGCGAACGGTGCGAGTCCGCGCGGACAGCGCCTTCTATGCCCGAGAGATCATCGAGGCATTGGAAACGCGTCAGGCCGGATACGCCATCGTCGCCCGGATGACCCGCCCTCTCAAACAGCGCGTCGCCGCGCTCCGCTACCAACCTGTGGGCGGCGCTGCGAGTCTCGCCGACTTCGCATACCAGCCACAAGGCTGGCCCGGACCCCGGCGCTTCGTCGCGGTGCGTCGGCCCGTGCCCGAGGAGCCCTCGTGGCAGCTGTCGCTGTTTCGGATGGGCAAGTACGTCTACCGGGTGATCGTCACCAACCTGGAGCTGACACCCTTGCACATCTGGCGGTTCTACAACGCACGAGCCGAAGCCGAACTGGTCATTCGGGAGATGAAAGAGGCCTACGCATTGGGGAAAATCCCCACTGGCGACTGGGAGGCCAATCGCGCTTACTTCCAGCTCGTGGTCTTTGCCTACAACCTGCTGAACTGGTTCCGGCGGTTCTGTCTCCCGGGGCCCTGGCAGCGGCTCACGTTGCCTACGATCCGCCAAAGGCTCCTGATAATCCCGGGCGAGTTGGTCCGACCACAGGGAAAACCGGTGTTGAAATTGTCGCAGAGTTTCCCCTATCAACAGGAGTTCTTTGCGACGTCCAGGCGCATCAAGCATCTGAAG
>DYLS01000146.1 GCA_020721965.1 Blastopirellula marina
TCGTATAGAGGGCGAACGGTGCAGCGGCCTCTTTAATTTCAGCCCGTTTGCGTTTCAATCCGCGCCCTCGTATAGAGGGCGAAGCGAGCATGTGCGCAAATTGTCATTGATTTATGCTGTGTTTCAATCCGCGCCCTCGTATAGAGGGCGAATTTAACGGCGCGCCACGGACGCGGGCGTCGAGATGTTTCAATCCGCGCCCTCGTATAGAGGGCGAAGCCCCAGCCGCAACTCCCTTTTGCAACGGCACTTGCGCGCGAAGATTCGCGAACCCCCAGGTATCGGCTGGAGGTGTCGGCGTGTGGAGCCTGGGCGGTGTGTGTAAGTGGCATATTGTAGGAGCTTTATGGCATTCGCGAAACCCCCGGGGTTTTCGTATTGATTGGGGTTCGCGAGTGCCATCGGTTTCCCCCCTTGGGTAGGTGGAGCGGTGGTGTGAGTGCAAGGTCAGACTAGGAGCAGACCGTCGGGGTCGATCGAGGGTTTGGCTCCTACGTGTTCTACGCGATGTTTCCAATTTGCTCCGAGGAAATAGAATCGCAGGCTATCTTGCTCTGGATCGATGAGGTTGACGAGATCGTGACGGAGGGTGGTCCACTGCTCCGGCGTTATGGAGCATTCGAACACGGAATTCTGGACGCGTTGCCCAAAATCCAAGCATTTCTTGGCCACCCGACTGAGTCGGCGGGCGCCAGCTTTGTCCTTGGTGGAGACGTCGTAGGTAACGAGGACCATCATGATTAGGCTCCGTGAAGGGATTCAGCGTAATACGCAGGGCGGATAGGCGTCGGTATCGCCGCGAATGAAGCGGGCGAGTAAGCGGGCCTGAATATGAGGGACCAGGCCGAGGGTCATTTTTTCGTTCAGGAAGGGGTGCGTGATGACTTCATTTTTGCGTTCTTGGAAGGCTTTCAAGACGGTGCGACGGGCCTTGTCGGAGACGAGGACTGCGCCGGAGGGCTGCCATTGAAAGTCTTGGGGGCGGAGTTGTCGGCGGTTGATAAGATTGAGCACGACCCGATCAGCGATGAGAGGGCGAAGTTCTTCCATCAGGTCGAGGGCGAGGCCGGGGCGTCCGGGACGATCGCGATGGAGAAAGCCGACGGCGGAATCGAGGCCGGCGGATTCGCAGGCCGAACGGACATCGTTGAGCAGCAGGGCGTAGGCGAATGAGAGGAGGGCGTTCACGGGATCGCGTGGAGGGCGGCGGGATCGGGTCGTAAACGCGAAGCGGCTATCGGTGGTTTGGATGAGGTGGGGGAAGGCGGCGAAGTAGTCCGCCGCGGCGTTCCCCTCGATGCCGCGGACAGAATCGAGGGGAAGCTCTTGACGGAGCTGGTCGAGAGACTCTTGAAGTCGGTTTGCGGCGGCATTGAGGGCTTCCGCGGCGGCGGGGTTCTGGTGCTCTCGGGCGGCTCGACGGAGATTGCTGCGGGAGTTGGCCAGTTTGCCCAGGACGCAGGCCCGGGCGATTTGGGCGGATCGTGCCGGATCATCCGCCCAGCGATACTGGGCGCGACGCAAGAGGACGTTTCCAGAGGTGAATCCGCGGGTAATGGCCAGGAGTCGCCCGTACTCGGAGAGAAAGGCCACGGAGATGCCTTTTTGAGCCAAGGCGCCGAGGAGCGGGGGCGAGACGGTGACTCGCCCGAAACAGACCACGTCCGACAAATTAATGAAGGGGCATCGCAGTTGGGTTTTGCGTTCGATGCGGACGGCGACCGCTTCGCCATCTTTTTTGAGGTATGCGCCTTGGGTGCACACGAACAGGGTGTTGAGGTGGTGTTTCATGCCTGTTTTCCGGTTTTTCTGGATTGTGATGGTACGGGGTTATCGTCCTTAATGATTCGTTGGAGATAGGTGGCGGCGTTGCGGCCCGCGCTAAGCTCGGGAAGGCACAGCGTGCGGAGCGAGCAGCCACGGCACTTGGGGCCGAGCTGCGGGCGAGGCACGGCCGAGGTCTGCATCATTTCGTGCATCTTCTGAGCCGCGTAGGCCACAAGCTCTCGGAGTTCGGCGGTGAACGCGACCTCTACACGGCGATGGGAGAGGGCGAAGAACAGGCACCCGCGTTCGAGTTGCAAATGGAGCGTCTCCTCCAGGCAGATGGCCTGGGCGCAGAGTTGCACTTCGTACTCGATTTTGCGCCGAGGGGTGAGTTTGCCGCGTTTATATTCGACGATGGTCACGTCGGTGATGGGGTCGTGATTCGGAAACTCGACGACGTCGGCGACGCCGAACAGGCCCAATCGTGCGGAGCTGAGATAGAGACCGCGGACGACATGGCGATCTCGTGCGTTCGTCGCCTCGGGGCGGTGCGCTCGCTCGTGGACGTGCTTGCCTTGCACGGTGAAGACATTATCGGCCCATTGTCGCTCCACGAAGATGAGGCCGGCGCGTCGGGGGCAGTAGGTGTACTGCGAGAGGGCGGAGATGGGAATGAGATCGTCTTCGGCGTACATCGTGTTTCACCGGAAGTTGGGGGGATCGATGATGGTTGAGCGGCACCAGCAGGTTATGCTGGTGGCGACGGTTTTCATATTTGCACCGGCAGCTTACGCTGGTGGATCGTGTTCGGTGGTTTCAGCACCAGGTTATGATGGTGGCGCGAAGCCCGTGTGCCAAACGGGAAAGCCGGCTCGCGCCGTGAGTTGGCAGAAGCGCGAGCCGGTAGTCGTATCAATCCTGGCCCTTGCGGTTTCAATGCAAGCCGTCGCGCGGAGGGCGAGGCTTGCGTTCATCGCGCCAGCTTGTCTATGTCCTCAGGGAGGCGGAGCAGGCGTGTGCCGTGCGGGATTTTGTCCTCGTTCACCGTGACCACGTAATCGTGGAAGGAGCGTGGGGTTGACACGCCGTCTTTGCGGGCGACCTGGACGATCTCCTCAAACAGCACGTAGCCCGGCGCGCACCCGAGCTTGGCCTGTTGGAGCCGTTGCTCCGCGTTGGAGTCGGTCCCGACATGCTGAAGGACGTAAACCGGCGGGCGGACCGCCATGAGTCCCTTGCTGGCGGAACGGTCGTGGTCGTACATGCCGAGCAGGGCCTCGAAGAAGAGCTTGAGATCGTCTGGGGCGAAGCCTGTTTGCTCCGCCAGGTGGGCCGAGATGAAGCCCTTGCCCAAATACAGGCCATAGGCGATGAGGGACTTGCGGCCCATCGTGCGGAGGGTATCCTCCTTCTGTTCCTGCTCCCACTTTTCGTAGTCGTGCCAGCTTTTGACGTTTTTGAGGTCTTCGGCGACGGCCATCCGAGTGATGGAGACATCCAGCGGCAGGACCGGGTCGATGGATCGGGCGAAGGTGACCTGCACCGGTCCGCGGACCTGCCCGGCGTTGGGGCCGGTGGACATCACGGCGCCGAAGGCACGAACGTCGAAGAAGTTCTTGCACATCCAATCGCGGGCCTTATCGACTGCCTTCTTATCACCGCTTTTGCCCGAGGGGATCTGCCCGTTGGCCTCCTCGTGTGCCCGCGTAATGTTCTTGTTGAGATTGCAGGCCTGCTCCACGAAGATCGCGTTGGGCATTTTATTTCCCCTGGCGAGCTGCACGTAGTTGCGGATGCGCCGCTTGACGGCGACGTCCGAGACCAGGCCGTGCATGTCCTCGGGGTCGATGCGTGGGGCATTGCCGGCGTCCGGGTCACCATTGGGGTTGCCGTTCTCGCAATCGAAGAGGTACAGGAACTCGTAGCGGCTTTGGATGGTTTGCGACATCATTCGGATCTCCTGAATTGGGTTTAAGAAACGGTTTTTGAAACGGGTTTTGTCCGATTCCGAATCGCCTTCGACCTGGGGTCGAAGGGGTTCGGTCTGTAGCGAGCACTACTCGGCGGCGGGGGTGGAATCGCCGTCGTCGGTGGCCTTGATGCGGGTCGCGAGCTGGTGATAGTAGCCCATCGCGAACAGCGTTTGTTCCTCCAGGGTGAGGGTGCTGGGAGGGGCAACTCGGAGGCGGACCCACAATTCGGCGAGCTGATTCTCGAACCAATAGCGAAGCCTTTCCTCCTTGATCTTGGGGAGGTGGGCGATTTGGGCCGTGCGAATCAATCGTCCCAGGACCAGGGCCGGGGTGGCGCTGGCCGCGGCATAGTATCGCTGGACGACGCCGGCGCCCACATCGGGATTGGCGGTCTTCTGGATGTTGGCCAGGAGGGCCATGATCCGTCCGCTGACATAAGCGGGGTGGTTTTCCACGGGATTCAGTTCAGGATTCATGTTGGGTAACCTTTCGTTACGGTTTACAAAGGCCTTCAGTAACGCCAATCGGGCGACTCGGGGAGATTCGCCCTGCACGAAGTCGAGAGAAACGCGATGCAGAGTTTGGGCCATCACGCCATGGGGGATGGTCAGGCCGCGGACGGCGGCTGTCCAAAGGGCTACGGCCACGGGGGCGGAGGCATCCTTGGGTTCTCGAAAGGGGGCGGCCAGGATTTGCGAGAATCGGAAGCACTGCTGTAGGGAGCCTTTCCGATTCACGATGGTCAGATCATCGAGCCAGCGACTGACGTTTTGGGCCAGCTCCTCGAATCGCCCTTCGGAGAAGCTGCGAACCACGACCCGGCCGCCATTGGCCGACAGAGAGATCGCGTAGTAGCGAAAGTCGCGGAGGTCGGGCCGCTGGCCGGAGCGGATGGCGTCGAGCACCTTGCGGGCGCAGGATTCGGCGAGGGCCTTATCGCCCTGCTCCAAGAGATCGTCGCTCGACGGCTCGTCTTCCCCGACGGAGGAACCCCAGGCCGCCAGGCCGAGGTCGTTTTGGGGGTCGATCTCGGCGGGAACCCGGCCGCTGTACCAGAAGCCGACCTTGACGCTGGTGAGACGATAGCAGCGATGTGCGATGATGTGGTTCAGGGCCGTGATGTAGGTCTTGGCGCTGTCCTCGCTCATGGCAGCGTTTTGAGCCTGGTTCAGGCCGAAGGATGTGTAGGCGTCCTTGTCGAAGCCGATCAGCGAATCACCGGTGGCCAGGCCGCCTACGTCGTTGAGCTTTTCGATCTTGTTATGCGTGGGCAGGGGCGTTACCGGCTCCGCGGTGAGGAGGTCCAGCATGATTTGGCTGTTGTCGGCTTTTTTTCCGGCCCTGGCGGCCTCCTTGGAGGATCGGGGAGCGTCGCCCTCTTGCTTGATGGATTGCAGGAACGTTAGCCACCAGGCGTGCCACGAATTTTCCACGACGAAAATCCGCTGGCTGCCGTCCGGCAAGGCCAGGGCAACGGTGGCCGAGTCGGTGGGCTTGGCCTTGACTTCCCGCAGCTTTTGATGCATTTGTTCTCGCGTCTCTTCCGACCGCAAGGCTTGGGCCACGTGGGCGAACGCGGGAACGGCCTGGGAGGCCTGCTCCAGCAGGTAGATGAAGAAATCGTTCTTTCGGATGGATTTTTCGTCCGGAGGGTCTTCCTTGGTGAAAAGGGCGAGCGTGGAGAGGGCCTCGATGAGGAAGTTCGCCCGACCGCCCCCCTGCAACCAGGCCTGGGGGAGTTCGGGGCAAGCGGGGAATTCGCGGCCCTTCGATTTCTTATCGCCCTGGGTTAGGTTCACGCATCCGGTAAAGCGGCCTCCTGTGTCGAAGAGCAGGAGCCAGCGGACAGTCTTGGGTTTCAGCCCGGGGACGGTGCTCAGGTTTTCTCGCCGGGCATATTCGGCCAGATAATGCAGCATGCTTGCGATCTCCTTCAAGTCATGGGGGGTTTGCGGACTTCGGGACTGTCGTACGGGGGGACTTCGAGGACGCCATGTTCGACCTTGGCGTGGAAGAGGCTGATGAACGGCCGGGCCATATTGTCATTGAGGCGATCGAGGTCGAAGACGTCGTACACCATCCAGCCGAGGTCTTCGTTGTAGTCCTGGGGTGGAGGAGTTGCGGCATCGTTAGCGATCCATTTGAAGAAAGCGGCGAACTCCCGGCAGCCCAAGGCGGGTTGATAAAAGCACTTTCCCTGAGAGGCGCGGCGGACGAATTGGGCGTCGAAGGCGGCTTGCTCGTTTTCGTAGCCGGGGCGGGGAACGATGTGGGCCGTGATGCGAAAGCGGGGATTGCGCAAGGCCATGGTTTGGCGCTGCGTCCGGCCTTTACCCGGGGAGCCTGTGATGTCGGCGTCGGCGTCGGCCAGGATGGGTTCCGGTTCCGCGGTCCCCCGCATCCACCTTTTGACGGCGGCCTCGCTGATCTTTTCCTTGACCTCGTTCCGTCGCAGGCCGATGTAGGCGATTTTGGAGAGGATTTCGATCCGATCCACCTGCCAGCGGAATCGGGGCTTGAAATAGATGGCCTCGAAGATGCCCCTTGCCGCGCTGGGGCTGGGGCAGGGATAAGAGTAACGCTCGACCTTCATCTCGGGGCGCGTAAAGCACGCGAAATCGCCCCACACCTCTAACGTGTGACGTTCTGGCGTCGCCATCGGCATACCTCCTATAAAAGGGTCAGGCCAACCAATCGTTGGCATCCGGCGGTGTGGTCAGTCCCAACAGTTTGTCATATTCCCAGCCCGGCAAGACCAGGAACCAGGTCCCTTCCTCCAAGTCGCCCTGCTTGCCGGGATGGAAGGTGATCGGTTCCAAGTGATTCCAGAGGCTGGAGGTGGGCTTGGGTCGAAACGTCGAAACGGCATACCGCGAGGCCCGGCGAATCCAGTCGCGAATCCAGCCCGGCTTGTCCCGCGGCGGACTCTCCAGCTCCCGGAGCAGGTTGTCTCGTTCAGCGGGGTTGTACGGCGTGAGGAGGCTGATCGTGACTTGTGGGATGAGACGATAATGCCGCTGAACGTCGTCGAATCTGCCCGCGTTGATCGCCCCCCACAGCTCGTCTTCGTCGCTGAGTTGACTATCTAATTCGTCGCGGCCGAGGATTTTGTACAGCGCGGTGAAGTACATGCCCATGGTATCGGGATTACTGAGTATGCGGCTCTCGCGGGCGTTTGGGGCGATTTGCAATTGCTTCAAGAGCGTTAGGGTGACGTCTACGGGATACTTGTATTCGGGCGGGTAATCAGGCCGCTCGTCGGCCACACGGAAGACGACGACCTGGCCCGAGGCGAGTTTCCCGTTGCGATTGCAACGACCGGCCGCTTGGACCAGGGCCTCCAGCGGGGCGCGGGCGCGATAGACGAGGGGGAAATCGAAGTCGACGCCCGCCTCCACGCACTGCGTGGCGATCAACCGAATGGGAACTTTATGATCGAGCCGGCGTTTGACCTCGGCCAGGACTTGGAGGCGGTGCGCGGGGCAGAGGTTGGTGGACAGGTGCAGGACGTGCGAGTCGCCGCCCTCGCTTAGCAGCCGGGCCAGCTCGGCCGCGTGGCGCCGCACATTGACAATGCACAGCACTTGATCGTGCTGCTTCAGTTCCTCCGCCAGATCGGCCAGCGTGAGGGGCATCTCGTGCCGCCAGACGGTCTCCACGCGGTCGGCAGCCTTGGCGAACAGGTCGCGCGGCTGGCGGACGATCTCGCGAGGTTGCCAACCGTGCTCGGAGTGCGCGGCCACGCGCCGGCTGAGCGTGGAGAAGGCGGGCTGTGTGGCCGTGGCGAAGACGATGCTGGAGCCGTACGGACCGTCGGGCTGGGCCAAACGCGACAACGCGGCCAGCGTGGCCACGGCCAGCTTCGTGGGCAGGGTTTGCACCTCGTCGAACAGGATCACGCTCTTCGCCAGCCGGTGCAGCTTGCGGCAGCGTGACGGATGCGCAGCGAACAGCGATTCGAAGAACTGAACCGTGGTGGTAATGATGATGGGGGCGTCCCAATTGGGGGCCAATTCTCGGCATAGGCTCCGCGGCTCTTCCCCCGCGACAGGATCGCCGTCGGGCTGCGACTCGCGTTGCGGGTCGTCGCGGCCCAATTCGGCCAGGCTGTGATGTTCCAGAACGGTCCCCCGGGGAAAGCCCCGCTCCTCGCTGAAGATTGTGCGATATTCCTGCGCGGTCTGATCGATGATATTGAGGTATGGGAGGACAACGACGATCCGCCGCAGGTGGTGCCGCCGCGCGTGGTGCAAGGCGAAGGCGAGCATGGTCAAGGTCTTTCCCGAGCCGGTGGGCGCGGAGAGGGTGAATAGCCCGGTCGGCGAGTCCGCGGCCGCCAGGCAATCGGCCAGCAGGCTCTCGCGGAGGTCGCGGAGGCGAGATGTGGCGTTGCCGTCCCGGTGGCGCACGGCATCCAGGTGGGCCTCCAGGGCTTGGATCGCGCGATCCATGTCCAGGGGTGGGAATTTGGAGACGGGGCGGTACGGCGTGGTCCTGTCGCCTGCGAAATGCCCCTCCGTCGCCAGGTAGTCCGCATCCACCAGGGCCGAGAAGAGCATCCGCGCGTCCAGCATATCGGCGACCATCTTCCCGCTCTTGGCAAGCCCCGTCACGCTGGCGGGCAGGCGCAGACCATCCGTCTCCATCAGGGCTTTGAGAGGCCCCAGCTCCGTCGTGCTGAACTTGTGGGGCGACGCATGGCATTCCTTGATGCGTGCGGAGACAAAATCCTCCACCCGGCCGGGCAATACGTCGAGCTGGCCGTGATGGGCGTCGATGGCCAAGGCCGGGAAGAGGCCGCGGCCGCGATACACGTACGCCGCGATGATGGCGCCGGGCGCGGCGTGGTTGCCCCCCCGCCGCTCCCTGCCACGGAGATATTTTTGAAATCGTTCACCGTATTTGCCCACGTCGTGCAGCAGGCCGGTCACGTAGGCCTGATCGGCGCAGGAGAAGGGCGCGGCAAAACTTCGCGCCAGCTCCGCCACGCGCTGGAGGTGATCGCAGAGCAGCTCGGGGACGCCTTGGCCGCCGCCGTTTTCGCTGTGGGCCAGATAGATGGGAGAGATGCCGTGTGCCATCGCGCGCTCCATTACTAGTGCATCGGAAATCGGATTCGTTCTTCCACATGGCACCCCGCGCCGGCCGGGTTCTTGACTGCCTTTTTCTGACCGGAAGACGCTGGCCTCCGCGGTCGCCAGCCGCACGCGGCGATTTCTGTAGCTTAATCTGAGGCTTGGACACATTGTGTCCCACCCCACGTTTTTTCCGGCGCTGTCCGCCGGTCGGCGGCCCCCGCTGCGAGCCTCGACCCTCAGCCGGCGGTGAAGCCCCCTTGGCGGCGACGCGGCAACGGCCGAGCCAGGGCGGGCTGCCGGTACCAGTCAAAGCGGAGAATCGGTGCCCGCCCTTACCGGGGAAACGATAAAGCGGTAAGCTCTCGGAAGGGAGAAGTTTGGCCTTTTGCGAGAACCTTGGTCCTAGCG
>DYLS01000325.1:0-1048 GCA_020721965.1 Blastopirellula marina
GGACCGGCCAGCGGCTTTTGCAGCCAGTTCGGCTCAAGTCCGACAGGCTCCTAGCCACACTCATCACATCGCAGACAACGCCAACCGGCGGAGGACAGCCATGTACCGATTCATCCTTCTGCTTTGCCTGATCCCACCCCTGTCGTGGGCAGAGTCGATCGAAATTATCCAACTCCAGCAGCGCACGGCGGAGGAGATCATCCCCATGCTCCGCCCCCTGCTCGGCCCTGACGACGCACTCAGCGGTCAGGGCGATCAACTGATCCTGCGCGGATCCACAGCAACCCAGGCCCAGGTGCGCAAACTGCTCGAGGAACTCGACCGTGAGCCCCGGAACCTGCTCATCAGCGTGCGCAGCAGTGCGGAGCATGTCCGTGGCAACCCCGCGGTCGCCCGTGACATCTACGTCGGACCGGGCGGCATCCGGATCGAGGGCGAGGCCGGCGGCCGCTACAGCACCGGCCGTGAAGCCGTCCAGCAGCTTCGGGTGATGGAAGGCATGCCGGCGATGATTCATGTCGGCGAGGAAAGCGTGAGCCTTGAGCCCGCACTGCTTCCCTACCCGGGCGGGATCGCGGTGGCGCCGTCCACCGTCGTGCGACACAGCGGACGCTGGCTGAGCGTCGTCCCGCGCATCCAGGGCCAGCAGGTCGTGCTCGACATCGAGCCCAGCGAGGCCCATGTCGACCCGCGCCATCCCCGCACGCTCAGCGTGCAGGAAATCAGCACGCGCATCGTCGCCCCGTTCGGGGAATGGGTGCTGCTCGGCGGCGTGGACAGCAGCGAACAATCCGGCCGAGTCCTCTCCATCACCACGCAGAGCCAATCCAGGCAGGTCTGGGTCATGGTCGAACTGACCGAATGACACACGCTGAACATAAACCTGCCACGCCCACGTCCTGAATCAGGACTATGTTCTTTACGTCCCGTGTCGGGATGGCCCCGGCACGCTTCTCACACCACGCAAGCTGGAGGTAGAAGCCATGAAGAACATCCGGGCACCTCGAAAAACCGTTATGAGCGGACGGAGCGCAAGGAGCCCCGCAGC
>DYLS01000325.1:1061-1397 GCA_020721965.1 Blastopirellula marina
CCTTTCAGGCTTCATGATATGCCTCACACACAAAATTTTGGACAGGCTCGCCAGCTGCGCGTTACGCCGCGATCCGTTCGCGCAGCAGGTTTTTCGCGGTGCCCTTCGGCGAGTAACGCTTCACGAACCCGCCCTACCTGGGCTAATTGCTAGGAGCCTCTTTCCATCCGTGACTCCATGACTGGGCAAGTTCCGAGGACTTCCCAACGTACGGGTTTGATGACCGGGATTTTCCATCTCGAGCAGCAGCAAATCCCTCTGCCCATGCGTTATTCATCGCTTCTCGGCTCTCCATGGGATTCTACCCTCTGCGCTCAGGTTCAAACTCAGCGGCGG
>DYLS01000034.1:0-37960 GCA_020721965.1 Blastopirellula marina
TCTATATTGTGGTGTTCTGTGGTCGCTCTACAGACCCCCGTGAATGCTCACATTTTTCGTAACCGTTCACACCCTGGGAACTTTTTTCAAGAAAACTGATCTGGGCTTAGACCAAACTTCCTGGACGTATTTTTACGTAAATCGTTACTGCGTAAAGACTTCCTGTTGATTTACGCTGCTTGTCGTAGTCATGTAATGATTTTTCGTAAGTTCTTGTCCCGTAATGAGTTGCGTGATTTGCCTTGTACTCAGAAAGCGGGGGGAGAATCAGGACGCCCCATTGACGTAAGTCATTTTCTTGCAATCACTTGCAATTAGCATCCCCCTAGTTCGCGGGGGGGAAGTTTGGCTTAGACACCACTGTTGCGGGGCATAGACACCGCTATTGTGGGACTTGGAAACCGCTGTTGTGGCATAACAGTGGGCGTGCTCTTGCCAGGGCATGCCTTCTACATCTGGGCCGATACGCCAACTGCGCCAACTACCCGTCGGTGTTGAAGGCCCATCAGCTCCACTTCTCGCAGGGCATCGTGTGGGACAAGCAGCATCCCGTCCTGACCCGAAAAGACAGGATGGGTAGGCGTGTGGAACGGGTGGCGTTCGCGTGGGAGCGGGGGAAGGTAACGCGGCGTTAAGGCCAGTGCTCAGAGGCGCACAACGGCAAGCGAAGCGGCGCTGTTCCGGCGAGGTTGCAGCACTTTGATGGATGGCATCATTTTGACTGCGTGTACTCTTTTAACATAGCAAGGAGCTGGGGATGAAGTTTGTTTACCTCATCAATCATGTGGTGACCATCGTACGTCCATGCATACCCCAACCGCGGTTCGGTTACGATCGTAAGTGCGCCTAGGTCCATCAAACGCCTAACCACAAGGTTCTGCTCGAGCCCTGTTAACACTTGCCCCATTGTCTTCGCGGGCAACGGCATCTCTATGTAGGGAGCGTTGGCATTGTGAGCGATGAACGTTAAGCACGCGGTATCGAGCACCGCCGCCCGTTCCGCCGCTCGCGACAGCGTGAACTGCTCGCAGTCGACAAGGGTCTTAGACAACGCGCCGGAGAGCTTGTCGACTTGTTGTTTGTCTCGCGCCGGCGCATGCTCTGTCAGAGAGTACTGTATGGGCCAACGGTGCTGAAGAATGTCGAACGGCAGTTCGGTAGCCGGCCCATAATCGCTATTCATCACTAATATGGTCCTCTCCCATCCAATTGATCTCGCGGCAAACCCCAACTCGATCAGGACGTTGGGGTTCGGGAGCTTCTTTCCGCCATCGGTCGCACCAACGAACGTAACGTCGGCGACGAACACTGCGCATTCCTGTATACGCTTGAAGATCGTTTGGACAATATTCGGGGTTCCAGGCACGCCCTGCGTATCGGACTCCGGGCGGGGAGAAAGCTCCGGTTGGCTATCTGTGGCCGCGTTTTGCGCAGCATTGGTTAACGCGTCCCAGATAAAATCCCTGTTTGCGTGCCTCGGCCTATCAAGCTGCCAAGCAAAGAATATGGTTCTAGGCACTAACGACCCTTCCGCGCAGATGTTGTCCAACTTGTTTATAGGAAGTTTCCGCCTATCACCTGTCCGCCCCAGATTTGAAGCCTTACACACGCGCAGGTAATTGCCGTAAGTCGAATTGTGCCGGCCGGTTGCTCATTTCTCGTGGCTTTTCCGAGGCGTTAGCCCGTTTCTGGTTAGCGATGCTTGGACCCGCGAGCCAGTCCATGCGCCGGGCTACGCACGCCGCGGCTGTCGGCGGCCAGAGACCTTTGGTTTCAGGAAACGCGATTGCCGCCGCTCCGGTGCACCGCCTTGTTCGCCGGACACGCGCTTAATTTTCAAGGGATCTCCGGTTTGCAAGTCCACACCAGTCCACGCCCCGGAGGCCGCGCCAAAAACGTAGAAAAAACGATTGTCTTTTAGCGTGATGCAATTGGGTTGGACCGTAGGGACTGCGTTGCTTCCCATTTCCAGGCTGACGTTGTCCCAAGCGCCGGTCTTGGCGGAGAAGCCATATACGACATGTCCATCTTTCAATGCCACCATCCCCTGAGCCACAATCGGTTCTACGGCCGGTGATAAAGGGGAATCAAATGTGATTCGATTCCAGACGTTTCGTTCAATGCTGTATGCGATAACAGCTTTCCGATTCGCCGGCACAACGACGATGACGTAGCCGTCTTGAATCCACGTTGGCTCGCCAAGACCGGAGGGTTGATTTTCCTACGCTAATGCGAATGGGGCAGAAAGTAATGCCAATACTAGCGTCGCGGAGGATGCGAAACGTGTTTTAGTAACGGCCTCTCCTGTGTGGACGGGGTTTTGTCCGGCGAACTGGTTTATACGAAGTTTCTGCGTATCAGTTGTAGACCGCAAATGTGCGGCCTAACACGCAGGCAGTTGATTGCCGTAAGTCGCATTATGCCGACCGGCTGCTCCGTTCTCATGGCTTTTACGGCGCGTTAGGCCGTTTCTGGTTATCGCCGCTAGGAGCCCGAGGAAACGCGTCCGCTAGGCCGCGGCCGCCACGGCCGCCCCGCCCCCGTACCCGTCAACCGGCGCGAGGCATTTTATTCCAGAGGCAGGCGCCCGTCAATTATCTGAGGGTGTCCGGGAATTAGATTCCGCAGATTACGCAGATTCTCAACCGCACAGATACGCGAAACCGTGCGGCCAAATGTCCGAACACCATTGAAAACAAGAGGTTACGACTGCCAAATTCCCGGACATCCTCAATTATCTGGCAGCCGGTGGGGAGCTGCGAACGTCAAGGTTGGCAGCATTAGTCTCTTGAAACCTGCTTGGCGGTTCCCACCGCCCTAGTGTGGATTACTCTAGCACAGGCACGCTTGCCCGCCCAGGAAGCTGCATGACCGACGAAACCCAAGTTGCCGAAGAGCTTTACGCCTTTGCTCAGGCACTGGTGGAAAGAGTCGCTACGTGGCGGCGGTCGGCGGTGTCCCTGCGAGCTGTGGAAAGGTTCTGCGGGCTACCGCCCGATATCGACGACGGGAGAAGAACCTGAAATTGTGGCAGCGCACGTTGCCCCTGGAAGCGAGTGGAGTCGTTGCTTAATCAGACCCCGAAAGAGTCTCATTTCGGTTGAAACAATTCAGCGCTCCTCGGAGTGACATGGCTGACGCTCGTCCCTCTTGTCATTTCGAGCGAAGCGAGAAGTCTTGGCAAATCTTTTGCAGGGATTCTCCTCACTGCAAAACCATTTGCGATGCTGTCATTTCGAACGGCGCGAGAAATCTTTTGAGGCGAGGAGTCTTCTCGGCAGGGGTAAGATTTCTCCTCGCTGGCGCTCGTCGGAATGACAGGGCCGGCGCGCAATGACGTTGGTGCGATCGTCCGAATGACAGTCCATTCCGAACGTCTGAACAACCCTGAGGCACCTCTGAACTACCCTCGGGCATGTCTGAACGATCCTCGTTGTTTCAGAAGATCTTTTCCGTTATCGCTCAGCCGTGAAGGGTCATCCTTGGGGGGAGGCGGTTCGCGCCAGGCGGCGTTGTACGGCCGCGGCCACGAATGCCTGAAAGAGCGGGTGCGGTCGCGTGGGCTGGGACTTGAATTCCGGGTGAAATTGCACGGCCAGGAACCACGGGTGATCCGGCAGTTCGACGATCTCCACGAGTTTTCCATCCTGGCTGGTCCCGGTCACCTTCATGCCGCTGCGTTCCAGCGCGTCGCGGTAGGCGAGATTGAATTCGTAGCGGTGGCGGTGGCGTTCGGAAATCTCCCGCTCGTAGGCCGCCGCCGCACGGCTCCCCTCCAGAAGCACGGCCGGATAGGCCCCCAGCCGCATCGTGCCGCCTTTGTCCGTGATCATCCGCTGCTCGTCCAGCAGGCAAATGACGGGATGGGGCGTATCCTTGGCGAACTCGGTGGAATGGGCGTGCTCGAAGCCGGCCACGTTCCGCGCGAACTCGATGACCGCGCATTGCATGCCCAGGCAGATGCCGAAAAAGGGAATCCCTTTTTCCCGCGCGTAGCGGATGGCGTGAATCTTGCCCTCGATGCCACGTTCGCCGAAGCCACCGGGGACCAGCAGGCCGTCCACACCTGCCAACAGCCGGTCGGCCCCTTCGCGATCCACGCGTTCGCTGTGCAGACGCTCGATCCGCACGACCGTTTGCAGGGCGATGCCAGCGTGGTCGAGGGCCTCGTAAATCGACTTGTACGAGTCGCGAAGCTCCACGTACTTGCCCACCACCGCAATCGAAATTTCATTCTTGGGATTGCGGATGCGGTGCAGCAATTCGTGCCAGCTCTCCAGGTCTAAAGCCCCGCATTTCAAGTTCAGCTTGCGAACGATCAGCTCATCCAGGCCGTGTTCGACCAGGCTCAGGGGGACTTCGTAGATGGAGAAGGTCTTGTCTTGTTCCTCGATCACGCACTCGGGCGGGACGTTGCAGAAGAGGCCCACCTTGGCCCGCAAATCCCGGCTGAGGGGCTTTTCGGTGCGGCAGATGAGGAGGTCGGGCTGGATGCCGATTTGCCGCAACTGGCCGACCGAGTGCTGTGTAGGCTTGGTCTTCAGCTCGTCCGCGGCCCGCAGGTAGGGCACGAGCGTGAGGTGGATGTACAGGCAGTTTTCGCGTCCCAAATCCAGCGAGAGTTGGCGGATGGCCTCCAGAAAAGGGAGGCTTTCGATGTCGCCCACCGTGCCGCCGATCTCGGTGATGACGACGTCCACGTCGGGTTCGGCCAGCTTCGTGATCGCGCGCTTGATCTCGTTGGTGATGTGCGGGATGACTTGCACGGTCTGCCCCAGATACTCGCCGCGCCGCTCCTTATGGATGACCGACTGATAAATCTTGCCCGTGGTGTAATTGCTGTCCCGGGTGAGAGGGCTGTTCGTGAAGCGTTCGTAGTGGCCCAGGTCCAGGTCCGTCTCGCTGCCGTCGTCCAGCACGTACACCTCGCCATGCTGGTAGGGGCTCATGGTGCCGGGATCGACGTTGATGTACGGATCCATTTTTTGCATCCGAATGCGAAGGCCGCGGCGCTCCAGCAACATGCCGATGGATGCGCTCGTCAATCCCTTCCCCAGGGAGCTTACCACACCCCCGGTGACGAAGATGTGCTTGGTCATGGTGCCCAATCTCTACCGCCAGTGGTCGATGGAACGCGGACAAAAAACAATACGCCGCGATCGCGGAAGCGGAATTCGGCAACCCGATGGAACGCGGCGAATCGCTTGCAAGAACGAATAGAGGGATGCGACGACCGCGACGGTCTGGAGCCTCCGACGGATACCGGGATCGGCGTCTGCCGTCTCCTGCCGGCTTGCCTTCCGCCTTCCGCCTGCCTTGGCGTGTGCCTTGGCGGCTCGTCGTATGCTCGTCCTCTGCTCGTCTGCGCTGGTCGCCTGGCCTGGTCGCCCGGCCCGTCGCCGTCTCTCACTGATTGTAGCGAGCCTGATAGCGTTCCACAAACCGGCGGTAATCCTCGGGGGTATCGATCCCGGAGGAAGGGGTGGAAATGAGTCCGACCATGATCGCCGCGCCGTGGTAGAGGAATCGCAGTTGTTCGAGCTTCTCCACTTGTTCCAGATCGGGCGGCGTCCACTCCCCCAACCGCAGCAAAAAATCTCGACGGTAGGCGTAAATACCCAGATGTTGCAGGAAAACGGGAGGGTCGGCTTCCAGCAGGCGGTCGTCCCACTGGCGGGGATGGGGGATCGGGCTGCGGCTGAAGTACAAGGCTCGGCCTCGCACGTCGCGGACGACCTTCACGCAGGCGGGGTCGTGTAGAAGCTCACGGGAGCGGAGCGGTACCGCCAGCGTCCCCACCGGGACATCCGGATTGCGCTCCATCAGCTCCACCAGCCGATCAATCGCCTCCGGCGCCATCTCCGGTTCATCGCCCTGGAGGTTGACGAATAGCTCGACGTCGGGCATATCTCGGGCCACTTCCGCCACACGGTCCGTCCCGCTCTGGGCGTTAGGATCGGTCATCCACGCTTTTCCGCCAAAGGCGGCCACAGCGCGGCGAATCTCTTCGCAGTCGCAGGCCACGCACACGCCCGCTGGCCTCTTCGCCAATGTCGCGACCTCGTAGGTATGCTGGATCAGGGGCTTCCCTGTCTCCCGCAGCAGCATCTTGCCGGGCAGACGCACGGAGGCCAGCCGGGCCGGGATGACCACCCAGCATTTCAGACCGGGCATTGCACGGGATGCCTCCCCGGCCGACAAGTCGCGAGGTAGCGGTGTTACGCCCATGATCGTTGACTCCACAGCCCCTGCTTCCCGAATTTGTCTTGGTGTCTGTTCGTGTCCTTAGCCGATAACGAAGTTCTTTCTTCGTGTTTCTTCGTGTCCTTAGTGGATTACTTTACGAAACGCTTGGGTGACCGCCTGCCATGACGATGGCAGTTGAGATAACCACGAAGGACACGAAGTTTCACGAAAGTTTTTTCTTGATGTTTCTTGGTGGTTCCCGCAGGATTTTCTTGGTGTCCTAGAGAATCTTACTGCTGGAAGAGCACCTCTGCCGTGGCGTCGGGGACGGGGGCGGGGGGCAGTGGCATGGGCTGTTGCGGGTCGGTTTGCGGACCGTCGGATGGCGGGAGGCCGTCGTTCGGCGTGGCGTTTTGCGGGCCATTCGTTGGCGGCTGCGGGGGTACGACCTCCGATTCGGATCCATCCTTGTTCGGCGCTGGCGCGGCATTGTCAGGTTGGGACGGGGGAGTCGCCGATTGCGGCGGCGCAACGGACGGTTCGTTCGGGGCGGGCTGCGGGCTGGGTGCTGCTGCGGGACCCGCGGCCCCCTGGCCCGACCCGGTAGTAGGGAACGAAGTGAGTATGGTCGCCGGCTGACGGTATCGAATCTCCCAGCCGCCGCCCAACGCCTTGTAAACCGCGACCAGATTCAGCGCCACCTTGCCCCGCGATTCAGCCAGGGCATCTTGCTGTTGCACCAATGCCCGCTGCGAGTCGATGACCCGCTGGAAGTCGGTCAGGCCTTCCTGATACTGGGCCATAGCCAGGTCGGAGGCGGCGGCCGTGGCCTGCGTGGCTTGTTCGAGGGCAATCAGCCGCCGTTTTTCTTCGAGGAAGGCGGTGATCATGTCTTCCGCCTCTTCGTTCGCCCGCAGCACCGCCTCTTGATATCCCAGCACGGCCTGCCGGAAGCGCGCGTCCTCCATCAGAACGGAGTTGCGAATCCGGCCGTAGTTGAGGATGTTCCAGCGGAAGCCCGGCCCGATCAGGCCAGAAAAGCTGCGGCCACTAAAGAGGTCGCTGAAGTTCTCGGCCTGGTAGGCAATCTGACCGGTGATGGCGATGTGGGGATAGAACTCGGCCTCGGCGATGCCGATGCGGGCGCTTTGGGCGGCAGCCAACCGCTCGGCCCGCTTGACGTCGGGGCGCTGCCGCAGAAGGTCGGCGGGGATGCCGATCACGACTTCGGCCGGGACCTCCGGAATCTTGCCGGTTTGTCCGAGGATCGGGTCCAGGTCTTGCGGCGGTTCTCCCAACAGCGTGCACAGGCGGTTCTCGGCCACGCGGCGGAAGGACCGCAGCATGGGGATCAAGGCCTCGGTGTTGGCCAAGATGGCCCTCGCCTGATGCACGTCGAGCTGGCTGACAATGCCCTGCTCGAAGCGGGCCTGGGCGATAGCCAGCGTGTTCTTTTGCAACTCCACATTTTGCTGTGCCAGCGTCAGCCGCTCGTCGATGGTCCGCAACTGGACGTACGTGGAGGCGGTTTCGGCTTGCAGCAGGACCAGGGCCGCGTTGTAGGCCTCTTCTTCCGCCTGGACGTTGGCCTCCGCCGATTCGATCATGCGGCGAAAACGCCCCCAGAAATCCAGCTCCCAGGCCGCCTCGGCGCCCAAGGTCCAGGTGTCGAACGCCATTTTGAAGCCGGGGATCGAACTGAACCGCGACATGGGGAAAGCGTTGTGGCTGCTCTGGGTCCGCATGAAGGAGCCGATGGCCTCTTGCTGTTGTGGCCACCAGGAACCGCGGGCCACGCCGAGCATGGCTCGCGCCTCGAGGATGCGCTCGGCCGCGATCTGCAGCGGCAGGTTTTCCTGATAAGCGGTCTGCACCAGTTCATTGAGCACCGGATCGCCGAAGACTCGCCACCACGCGGCGTAATCGGCGGAACCTGTGCTGATTCCAGGCTCCGAGGCATCGAGGTAGGCCTCGCCAACCTCCGAACCAGGCGGGCAGTAATTGGGGCCAACCTTGAATCCCTGGGCCACCCACTCGCGAAAACCGGTCATGCAACCCGCCGCAAACAGCAGAACGGATAGCACGGATACGAGCCGTGTTGTGAAATCGAAACGGCTGAAATTACCCTGCCGGTCTTGCTCCGGCGCTTTCGCCGCAATGGAATGTCGGCCCTCCGGTGATGTTTTGAATTCCCTTCTCGTTGAAATGGACTTCATCGCAGGTATCTCCCCCCCTGAATGCGGGATTTCATCGACTCTTTGAGTGGGAAAGTGACAGGTTGTGAGGCCGTCCAGGTCAGCACGAACATGCGTTGTTTTCGTTGCATCTCGCAAATTCGCTGGATCAGATGCTTTCAGTATCTTCGAAAAAACCGGCTTACCCGCTTGATTGAAAAACGCATCGGTCGTATAAATGACTAAGCGGTCATCTTTCTGAAAACAAAGTCGGAGAATGGGGCGTATGAGTCAAATAGGGTGATCGCTCGAATCATACCAAATGACGGGAATGACATTTCGCCGAAGAAGGGATACGGATGCGAATCTTGGAAAGGTATCCATGCTAGAGATGGGTATCTTATACCCTTGGTTGGTGGAGGAAGAGCGGGAATGTCCAGTTTGACGGAGCGGTGTCGAAAGATGGTCGGCAACGCCATGAAGGAAGGGATTCTTCAGGCCGCGCTGGACGTGTTACGAGCCGAGGGTTTCGAGCATTTGACCATCGAAAAGGTGGCCGAGGCCGCTGGCATCGCCAAGGGTAGCGTTTATAACCACTTCCGCAACAAACAGGAGTTGGTGACGCAGGTCTTCGAGCGGTCCATAGAGCCAGCGATCGAGGCGGGCGGGCGGATCGTCGAAGGCTCCTTCGGCGCGGTCCAGAAGTTGGAGGCCATGCTCCGGCTGTGGTTCAGTCATTTCTCTCAGCACCGCGGGCTGTTCGACTTTCTCTTTCGCGACCCGCACGTGCGAGAGCTGTGCTTCACCTCCCAGCGGAGCAAGAGTGCCTTGGCCATCGAGCGGTTCCGCCACATTTTCGATCAGGGAATCCGGGAAGGGGATTTTCGCCCCGTCAACGCCATGTCGGCTGCGGAAATGGTCGTGGGAGCCGTGCAATTCTGCATCGAACGGCAGTTGGAGAGCGGCGAGCAGCGGCCCATCGAAAGCTCGATTCAGGAGCTGATGGACCTCATTCTGGGAGGGGTGGGGCGAAGGGAAGGGCAAGAGGGACAAAATTATGGCGTCTAAACAAAGGTGGTGGATCCAAATCGGCATCACCGTTGGGGTGGCGAGTCTGTTGGTTGTCGGGGCGATCTTGGCCGCGGCCGCCTTGGGGGCATTCGGGCCGGTGCGCGCGGAGAGTGCTCCTTCCCCTTCGGAAGAGGAGGCAAAGCCGGCATCTCAGTCGCCGCCCGCTAGCCAGGACGCCGTCCCCGTGGTCTTGACCCCCGCCAAGGAGATGGTCTTCGAGGAGCGGCTTACCATTGCCGGATCGGTACTAGCCAAACACTATGCCTTGGTATCCGCCCGTATTCCAGGTACGCTCGATCAAATCTTTGTGGAAGAGGGGGATTACGTCGAGGCGGGAAAGACGAGGCTCTTTCAGACCGATTCGGTCAAGCTGGCTCAAGCGGTAGCCATCGCCCAGGAGCAACTGCGGGTGGCCGACTATGCGGTTCGCGAGAAAGAGGCCCTTTTGGAAAAGACGCTGGTAGCGCAGGAGCAGGCGCTGACGGACCTCGCGCGATACCGCGACCTCAACGCCCGCAGCGCCGTGGCCACGCAGGTGGTCGAGCATCAGCAGGCGCAGTGCCGCCAATTGGAGGCCGATGTACGGCACGTGCGGACGTTGATCGACCTGGCCAAGGCGCAATTAGAGCAGGCGCGGCTGAACGTGAAGATCGCGGAGAAGGATTTTGCCGATTCGCTCGTTCTGGCGCCGATCAGTGGGCGGGTCTCCGTGCGGCTCAAGGAGCCGGGCGAGAGCGCCGGCGGCGGGGAACCCGTGCTGCGGATCGACGACCTGTCGCTGGTCGAAATCAGCGTCTTTGTGCCGGCCGAGTATTTCGACCGGATCGAAGTGGGTCGAAGCAAGATGCGAGTCAGTGTCGGCGCAATTGAGGTGGGTGAGTTGCTGGTCACGTACAAGAGTCCGATCGTGGAGCCGAAACTGCGGACGTTTCAAGTCAAGTGCCTGTTGAAGAATCCACCGGCCGAGGTGGTGCCGGGCCGCCTGGCTCAAGCCACCGTCGTGCTGCAATCGCGGCGTGGGGTGGGCGTGCCCATCGCCGCGGTCGTCAAACGCGAGGGCAGGAACCTGATCTTCCTCGCGCAGGGGGGCAAGGCCGTGGAGCGAGCCGTGCCCCTGGGGCAACAAACGGACGGTTGGTGGGAGGTCGTCACGGGGCTTGAGCCGGGCACGCCCGTCGTCGTCAAGGGCCAGACCCTGGTCAGTGACGGCTGGCCCATTCGCGTGATCGAGGAGGCCGGACCATGACCCTCTCCGATTTCGCCGTCCGTCGCCCGGTAGCCACAAGCTGCTTGTTCATCGGCTTGACCATCCTGGGCATCAACGCATATCGCAATATGGGCTTGGAATTGATGCCCAAGCTGGACATCCCCTTCATCACCGTGCTGACGGTCTATCCTGGGGCTTCGCCGGAAGAGCTGGAAATCGACGTCGCCAAGCGGATCGAGGACGCGGTGTCGTCGGTGGAGGGGCTGAAGCACGTCTCCTCCATTTGCATGGAGAATGTGGTTCAAACGCTCCTGGAATTCGAGATGAGCGTGGACGTGGACATCGCGGCCACGGACGTGCGGGAGAAGATCGACCTCATCCGCCAGGACCTTCCCGAGGATGCGGAAGACCCCGTCATTCAGAAGTTCGACATCAACGCCAAACCGGTGGCCACGCTGGTCTTGAGCGGCACGTTGGGCGTGGAGGAGCTTTACGATTATGCCGACAACGAGTTGCGGGACCGCTTGAGCGTCTTGGAGGGCGTGGCCGACGTGCAGCTCATCGGCGGCGCCAAACGCGAGGTGCATCTGGAGCTGGACCGCGACAAGCTCGCCGCGCGGGGCCTTTCCACGATGGACGTGGTCCGCGCTGTGCAGTCCGGCGTGCGGACCATCCCCTCGGGACGCATCCGCGAGCACGGCATCGAGTACAGCGTCAAGTTCGACGCGGAGTACGAGGAGCTGTCGGGCCTCAACGACCTCGAAATCGCCAATTCCGATGGCAAGCGCTGCTACCTCCGCGACGTGGGACGGGCGGTGATGGGCACCGAGGAGTTGCGGCAGCGGGCGTACCTCGACGGCCGGGAAGCCATTGCCATCAAGGTCATCAAAAAGGCCGATGCCAACGCGGTTCGCACCGTGGATGGCGTCCGCCAGGCCTTGGAACGCCTCAATCGCGATCTCCCGGCCGGGGTGAAGCTGGAGTGGGTCTCCGACGACGGCACCTTCATCAAGGCCATGAATCAGGACGCGTGGATGAACGTGGGCATCGGCATCGTGCTCACCGCCGCTATCCTCTTCCTGTTCCTCTATAACCTGCGGTCGCTGATCGTCGTCAGTATCAGCATGCCGTTGACCATCGTCATCGGTCTGTTCTTCATGCAGGTGCTGGATTACACGTTGAATACCTCCACGCTGATCGCCATCGGGTTGTCGGTGGGCATCCTGGTCACCAACTCGATCGTGGTCCTGGAGGCGATCGTGGCTCGTCTGCAAGAGTCGGGCGATCCCAAGGAGGCAGCCAGGCTGGGGACCTCCGAGGTCTTCATCGCGGTGCTCGCCAGTGCCTTGACCAACGTGGTGGTGTTATTTCCTCTGGCCGCCATGCGGACCCGCGTTGGCCTTTTCATCAGTCCCCTGGCCATGACCATGTTCATCATGACCGTGGTCTCGCTGTTCATTTCCTTTACCCTCACGCCCATGCTCTGCTCCTTGCTCCTGAAGCCTGTGCCGGCCGGCTCGCGGTCGGTGTTGGCCAGGATGGAGCGGGCCTTCAACGGCCTTTTGGAGGCCAACGTGGCTGTTTACCGCCGGTTGCTTCGCTTTACCGAACACCGCCGTTGGGCCGCCCTGCTGATCCTGCTGGGGGTGGTCGGATTGTTCATCCACTCCCTGTTCCTGGCCGGCAAGGTGGGGACGGGCTTTTTTTCCGACTCCGACCGCGGCGAGGTGTATGTCCGGCTGGAGTTCCCCACTCAGTACGACTTAAATGCCACCGTGGCACAGGTTCAGGAGGCCGAGCGACGCCTCCGCGGCGTGCCCGAGCTGCGCCACGTCCTGTCCACGGTCGGCAAGGCGGAGGGCGTGTTGGGGCAAAGCAGCGAAGGCGTGTACATCGCCCAAGTGCTCCTCATTTTTTCTCAACGGATCGAACGTGATGTCACCATCTATGATCTCATGGATGAGGTCCGCAAGCGGCTCGACAATTTTCCCGATGCGTTGGTCACCGTCAGCATCCCGTCGCTCATCGGCGGCCAGTCCAACCCCGTGGAAATGGAGATCGCGGGACAGGATTTGCGGGAATTGGACCGGCTGGCCTTGGTGGCGCTGGCCCGCGCGCGGCGGATCCCCGGCGTTTTGACCCCCGACACCTCGGTCCGGGCACCGAAACCGGAGCTTCGCATCAGCCCGCGGCGCGACATCCTGGCCGACCTCCAAGCACCGGCCGTGGGGCTGGGCATGATCTTGCGGGGCAACTTGGAGGGGATCAAGGCGGGGACCTTCAAGTCGCGGGCGACGGCGCGGAACTACGACATCGTCGTGAAATTCGCCGAACAACAGGGAAAGGATCAGGTCGCTCAATTTCTGTTTCCCGGGGCGGAAGGGCACCCCCTCGTCCTGGCCGCCTTGGGAAACGTCGAAGAGCGCTCCATGCCCATCCAGATCATTCGCAAGGACAAACAACGCATCTCCAAGCTGACCTCGCAACTGGCGACGGACCTTCCCCTGGGAAAGGCCGTGCAAGAGATCAGCGCGGACCTCGATACAAACGTCGCCTTTCCACCGGGCTATCGCTACACGTTTGCCGGTCTGTACGAGACCATGCAGGAGGGGCTGGGCGGGCTGGCCGAGGCCGGACTGATCTCCGTCCTCTTGGTCTTCCTCTCGCTCGCCGCCATCATCGAATCGTTCAAGCGAACGTTCCTCGTGCTGATCACGATCCCCCTGGGGCTGATCGGCTCCATTTGGGGCCTGTATCTGATGGGAGAGAGCCTCAGTATCTTCGCGGTCATGGCTATCGTGATGCTGACCGGCATCGTGGTCAACAATGCCATTTTGATCGTGGACGCGTTCAATCTGTTTGTCGCGCAAGGCCAGCCGCCGCATGAGGCGATGATTCGGGCATCCTGCGATCGCTTCCGCGCCATCGTGATGATCACCTTGGCGGCCGTCTTGGGCATGCTCCCCCTGATGTTGGGGAAAGGGATCGGGGCCGAACCGCGGGTGGGGGTGGGCGCGGCCAGCGTCGGCGGGATTCTGGTCTCCGGCGTGCTGACGCAGATTACCGTACCCGTTCTTTACGACCTGCTCACGCGCGGCCTCAGCCGCAGGGGAAAATAGTCCTACAGCGCAAGGTCCCCTTGATGGCACGATGCTGCATGATGTGCCCAGCATCTTCTGCGCGGCGATATGTCCTATCACCACAAGATACTGAGCCAACCCAACAATCCTGCACTGGAGTTATAGCAGCCTTCGCGGTCCCGCAACCCTTGCGGGGACCTGGTTTGCTATGTCCTCCCCGCGGCCCGCTGTGCTGCATCTTCACCGTGGCCGGGCTGTCAGGCGATGGAGGGAAGATTGCTTACCGCGGGCAAACGCAAGCGGAATATGCTCCCCTTGCCGAGCGTGCTCTCCACATCCACCTCGCCGCGATGGATTTGCATGATGTGTTTGACGATGGAGAGGCCCAGGCCCGTCCCCCCCAGTTCGCGGCTGCGTCCTGGATCGACGCGATAGAACCGCTCGAAGATGCGGGGAAGGTGGCGGCTCTCGATCCCCCAGCCTTGATCGGCGACGGCGATCTCGACCCACGGGCCGCGCTGCTCCGCCGTGATGCGGATCGTCTTGCCCGGATCGCTGTACTTGATGGCGTTGTCGATGAGATTGATGAGGGCCTGTTCCAGCAAGCGTGAATTGGCTAGGACCATCGTCTGCGGCTCGGCGGTGACCTCCAAGGTCATGTTTCGTTCTTGGGCCCGCACCCGGCTCAGTTCCACGCTCTCGCGGACCACATCCTCCACGGAAAGGGGTTCCAGGGGCACCGGCTCCTGATCCTCGCGTTCGAGCTGGGCCAGGCTGAGGATGTCATCCATCAGGGCGTCCAGCCGCTCGGTCTGTTCGCGAATGATTTGCAGGAATCGGGCGGCCGATTCGCGATCGTCGAGTGCCCCGTCGAGGAGCGTCTCCACGAAGCCGTGGATGAGGGTCAGGGGGGTGCGCAGCTCGTGGCTGACGTTGGCCGTGAAGTCGCGCCGCACCCGCTCCAGATAGCGAACCCGCGTCACGTCGTGGAAAAAGATCAGGAAGCCCGCGGGACGGTGATCTTGCCCCATCAGCCTGGCGCCCTGCACCTCGAACGAGCGGGACCCGGCATCGCCCCCGGCCAATTCGATCTGCCCGGCGCGGCCGTTCGTCCTGAGCGCCTGCACGTATGCGGCGAGTTTGGCATCGTGGATCACGGCTTCCAGGGGTTTGCCGCGGGGATCGGTGGCCTCGAACCGCAACATCTGGTGACAGGCCTCGTTGAAGGCCCAGATCTGCCCCTCGGGGTCCAGCACGAGGATGCCTTCGGGGAGGGCCTGAAAGACGCCTTCCAGGCGCGCCGCGCGGGCCTGAAGTTCGGCCTGCGACCGGCGGGCCAGCTCGGCGACATCGCGGGCGGTGTCCCACAGCCGTGCTAGCTTGTCCGGGGCTTGGTAGCCTTGGGATACGGCGGGCGGCGAGAAATCGCCCTGACCCCAGCGATCCAGCAAGCGGCGGAGATCGTCGATCGTGGCCTCGAATCGAACGCCCCACCAGAACAGCCCTGCCACGCCGGCCGCCAGCATGGCCCAGGGCGCGTATGCCCCATGCGGCGACAGCGGCGGTAACAGGAATAGTACGAGGATCAGCAATTGAGGAACGAGGACGGCACCGATCAGGCGGAAGGCGAGGGCCTTTCCGCGCGGCTTGCGATCGTGGTCGAAAGTATGGCTCATGATGCGTCCCCTTCGGTCTGGAATCCGCGCAGATGGCGGTGGAATGCCCCGCGAGAGGGCTTGCCTGCCAGGCTCCAGCCTTCACATTACGGTTTGCAAGGCGGCGCTAGGCGGCATGGCATGTGGTTGACCCGTTCTTTTGCGCTACGTAAAGTGAATGCTGGTAAAGAAATGTAAATGGACGAAACTGTCGGCCCGGTGTGGACCGGCCGGTGTGCCTTTGTGCGTAACGTCTTGTGGCACGCTTAAACGGTTCTTGGCGTCTCCTCGCCTGAAAGAATGCTTCCCCTTATTGTAAACGACGCTTATGTTGGCGAAGCGGGTCATCCCTTGTTTGGACGTCGACCGGGGCCGGGTGGTCAAGGGGACGAACTTTCTCAATTTGCGAGATGCGGGCGACCCCGTGGAAATCGCCCGACGCTACGAGGCCGAAGACGCCGACGAGCTGGTCTTTTTGGATATCACGGCCAGCCATGAGGGACGGGACATCATCCTGGACGTGGTCCGCCGCACCGCGGACGAGGTATTCATGCCGCTGACGGTGGGAGGCGGGATTCGCTCGCTGGAGGACATCCGCAATCTGCTCCAGGCAGGTTGCGACAAGGTTTCGATCAACTCGGCGGCCTGCCGCAATCCCGATCTCGTGGCCCAGGCCGCCCGACGCTTCGGTAGCCAGTGCATCGTGGTCAACATCGATCCCAAACGGGTCATGCGCGACGGCAGGGAGTTCTGGGAGGTCCACATCAACGGTGGCCGGATCGGGACGGGGCTGGAGGCCGTGGCCTGGGCACGCGAGGTGGAACGGCTAGGAGCCGGCGAGATCGTCCTCACCTCCATGGACGCCGACGGCACTCGCGGCGGCTACGATCTGGAGATTACCCGGGCTGTCCGGGAGGCCGTGGCCATCCCCTTGGTGGCCAGCGGGGGGGCGGGCAACCCGCAGCACATGGCCGACGCCATCCTCAAGGCCGGTGCGGACGCCGTGCTGGCGGCCGGCATCTTCCATTTCGGCGTATATTCCATCCGCGAGACCAAGGAATACCTGGCCGCTCAAGGTATCCCCGTCCGCTTGTGATCGGCCGGGTGCGGACGGGGCGACCGCCGCCGCCCTCCGCGGCATGAGCTTCGCTTTCGCGCCCCTTCAGACCCATCTCTCGTCGAGCCCCCCAGCGTGTCTCCGCGGAAAAAGCCGCGAGATGGCGCTTTGCAATCTGTGCGACTCTGTTGCAATCCGTGTGACCTTGCGGGCCGCCACCTCGGGCTTACGCCCGAGGCTCGAGTCCATCCAAGACGCAATCAGGCCCAACGTACTCGTTCACAGAGGTTCTCGTGACTGCCAAACGGCTCGCCCTCTTGTCATTTCGAGCGAAGCGAGAAATCTTGCGAAGTCTTTTGCAGGAATTCGCCTGGCTGCAAAACCACTGGCGCTACTGTCATTTCGAGCGGAGCGAGAAATCTTCTCGCCAAGGGGTAAGATTCTTCCTCGCTGGCGCTCGTCGGAATGACAATCCGTTCCACACTCAAGGAACCTCTGAAACCTCGGAACAACCCTCGTTGTTTCACAAATCTTGTCCGTTATGCCTCAGCCGCGAACGTTACCAAACCGGAATGCCGTGTCGCTTTATCGGATTATGCAGATCGTGCCGCCGCTGCCCCCAGAGTGGGGCTCGGGTTTTCTCATCGCAAATTTGGACGATGCGGGGGGATTCGTCCTATGCTTATCCATCCTTTCCCATCCCATTGGCCGATTCACGCCGTGAGAGATTGGGTGTTTTGCACTGCGGACTGACGGAAACACATCACGGCAGCCGTTGCCGGCGATATCGTGGAAGCCCGTCGAAGTGCAGTCCTGGCATGATCGTTGTGCTTTCGAATGATGACAGGTAGCGACCGTGGGGGCCAATTCAGTCCATCCGACCGGTCAAACCCAAATGGAGGGTTCGCTGAAAGAACAAGGCAGTGCCATGAGCGAGTGTGGCTTGCATCAGACATGTTGTGAGGAGCGATCCGCCGGGGGCCTGGGTGTCGTGCCCCGACTTCGCGGAGCGATCGCGGTTATCGTGATCGTTCTTGGGCTTGTCACGACCTATTTCTACCATCGCCTCGAATCGTGGGAGCAAAGACTTCGTCGCGAGGCGGCCGTGGAAAGGTACAGCTCGGAGTTCGTCCGGGCAATCAGCGCGGAGCTGAATTCGCTGGCCGACATCGCCAGGAACGCCTGCCTGCTGTACGCGGCTAGCGACAAGGTGGAGCCGAACGAATGGGCGACCTTCGAGCGAATGCATGACCTTGCCCGGCGGCCCGGCCTGGAAAGTATCGAATATCGCGTCGGACCGATCCTGCCCGGGTTAAAAGAGGGTTCGCTTTTCGACCATGCCAGTTGGTCCCCCGGCATCGATCTGGTGGAAGCCCTCGATTCAACGCCGCCGGACCGCCGCTGGGGGCTGCGGATGTGGATGCCGGTTTATAGCAAGGCCGCCGTCCTGAGAGCTTCGCATGGGCGCGGGGGCGAGGAAGGCGAAACGAATTCGGACCGACGAGAGGGCACCGACCCTCGCGACAGCGACTGGGTCAGAGGGCTGGCCGCTTGTCGCCCCTCCGGCTTTATCGTGATGCGGATCGACCCTGGGCCGCTGCTGGATCGCGTCCGTTTTTCGTCTCTTCCGGGACGAGAATTGGCGCTGTACTGGCGCCGACCCGATCAACCCGAGGGCCGATTGTTGGCCCGATCTGCGAATGTTACGCTCGCTTCCTACCAATCTCAAGGAAACGCGGGTGTGGATGCAGTACACGGCACGTCCCCGGTCCAGGCGGAAAGGGAAAGAGCGGCTGCGGAGGCGGGTCAGGTGAACTTGAGACCCGTGCCGTGGAAACTTAGCCCGCTTTGGCTAAAGATCATCTTTCCCGCAGATTGGGGAGTGGACGCAGGATGGGGGCGACGAGCCTTTACTTGGATATGGGGAGGTCTGGCGGCGCTGGCCGCCGCGGGAATCGTCCTGGGAATGGCACGACTGCCGTCGGCCCTCAAGCATGCCCAACGCGTGGTTGCGGCGGCGCTGGCCGAGAGCCGGCGGCAGTATCGCGTCCTCTTCGACTCCGCCTTGGAGGGCCTCATAGTCTTGGACGAGGATTTTCGCATCCGCGAGATCAATCTCGCCGGCGCGCGACTGCTCTGCCGGGATGCCCGTCAAATCATCGGCCGACGCCTGGACGAGTTGGTGTCCTTGAAGGATGATACGCTCCGCCAGCAGGTGGACCGCGTCATTCGGTGGCAGGTGCCGGAATGCGGCGAGTGGCATTGGACGGTGGCCGACCTCCCGTGCGAGATCGAAGGCGCCCTGGCGGCGGTGCGAATCCGCGGAAAGTGGTGGTGTTTAGCCGCCTTTCACAACGTGACGCAGCAGAACGCCGCCCGCCGGGAATTGGAAGCCACCTCGCGTTCGCTGCGCGAGGTCAATGCGCGGTTGCGGGCATACTCCGAGGCCGTCGAGCAGACATCGCACCAACGCATCGCCCTGGTAGCCAGCATGTGGCACGAGCTCCGCGCGCCGCTGTCCCTGATCGTCAGTTATGCCAGGCAGCTCTGGGAAGACGAGACGGAGGCTGGAGGGAACACTGGCGGGAGCAGTGCAGGGAACACGGTGGCCGCCGTGGCTGCCGGCGTGCAGGGCCGCGAACCGTGCCCGGAGGAGACCGCCGACGCCTCCCGGCGCGAGGCCATCGAAGCGATTCTCCACAATGCTGAACACCTGCTTCCCTTGGTCAACGATATCTTGGATTTCTCCAAGCTGGAGGCCGGCCAAGTGCGGCTCGACATCCAGCCGGTCTCGCTCCGCGAAGTCGTCGATCACGTCGTTGCCATGTATCGCATTCGTGCCCAAGGCAAGGGCATTCGTTTGGAGTGGGAAGTAGCGCCCAGCGTGCCGCAACGCATCCTGACGGACCCTTTGCGGCTGCGGCAGGTCCTCGGAAATCTCACGGACAACGCCATCAAGTTCACGGAGGCGGGGTGCGTGCGAATCGAAGCCGAGTTTGTGCAGGGCCAGGGCGATCCGAAAGTGTACCTCCGTGTCCGCGACACGGGCATAGGCATGAGCGAGGATCAATTGGGGCGGCTTTTCCAGCCATTCGCTCAGGCCGCAGCCGATACCAGTCGGAAGTTCGGCGGCACGGGGCTGGGGCTGATGATCTGCCGCCGGTTGGCACACCTGCTGGAAGGCGACATCTGGGCCGAGAGCAAGCCTGGTCGGGGAACGGTGTTCCACGTCCAGGTGTCCGCCAGGATCGCTCCTGCCGGGGCCGCAGCCTCCGACGCTGGCTCGCACGCGGCGCCGCTGGGTGCACGCCAGGAGGGACTGGCGGATGGCGGCGACCATCTCTCGCGGCTAAGCGAGCGAAAAGAGTCCCTTCGCATCCTGTTGGCCGAGGATTCGGTGGAAAATCAGCGACTGATCCGGCGGCTCTTGGAGCGTGGTGGGGCCACGGTGACCACGGTCGAAAATGGTGCCCAGGCCGTGCACGCCGTGCTCCACGACCATCAGCCCGGCGCCCCGCCAGCGCCCGAATTCGACCTGGTCCTGATGGACGTGGAGATGCCGGAGATGGACGGCCCCACCGCCGTCCGCACGTTGCGGCAATCCGGGTGCGGCATCCCGATCCTGGCCTTGACGGCACACAGCGATCCAGATTTGATGCGGGGCTTTTTGGAGGCCGGTTATTCCGCCTGTCTGGTGAAGCCAATCACGTCGGCGGAGTTGTGGCAAGAGATCCACCGCCGCCTTTCGCAGCCAGTGCGGTGCCCGGCCCAGGTCTAGGGCAAAGTCCCTCCCGTGTACTACTGCCGCGCAGGATGGTTCGTTTGGCTACCACAGCGCAGGATTGTTGGTTTGGCTCGACATGTTTTGGTGATGGGACGTAGCGGCCCAGAACGTATGCTGGGTACACCATCCAAATCAGGCGGACTTTGCGCGGGAGTACGAGGGCGATTCCCCGCCAGGCCGTCTCCCCAGATGGGAGCCGAGCGGGGAAAATGGTGATTTCGGGCGGGTCGAGGTCGAGGTATCCACCCATCACTCCGAAAGTCATGAGGTTGTCATGGTCAAGCGCATTCTGGTAACCGGCGGGGCGGGCTTCTTGGGTTCCCACCTGTGTGAACGACTCGTCGAGATGGGGCACGATGTCATCTGCCTCGACAATTTTTTCACCAGTCAAAAGTCCAATGTCATGCATCTGTTGGACCGCCCAAACTTCGAACTGATCCGGCACGATATTACGCTCCCGATTTGGTTGGAAGTGGATGAGATTTACAACCTGGCCTGCCCTGCCGCCCCCGGTCATTACCAATACAATCCCATCAAGACCATGAAGACATCGCTGATGGGGGCGATCAACGTTCTGGGCATGGCCAAGCGCTGCCGAGCCAAGATTTTGCAGGCGTCCACCAGCGAGGTGTACGGCGACCCCGAGGTTCATCCCCAGCCCGAAACCTACCGCGGGGCCGTCAACCCGATCGGTCCCCGAGCCTGCTACGATGAGGGCAAACGCGCCGCCGAGGCCCTGTTCATGGACTACCACCGCATGAACGGGGTTCCGGTCCGGATCGTTCGCATCTTCAACACGTATGGTCCCCGGATGCACCCCTACGACGGCCGCGTCGTGTCGAACTTCATTCGGCAGGCCCTCGCAGGTGAGGACATCACCATTTACGGGGACGGCTCGCAGACCCGCTCTTTTTGCTACCGCGACGACATGGTCGAGGGGATGATCCGGATGATGAACGTCGCGGAGGACTTTACCGGACCGGTCAATCTGGGGAATCCCGAGGAGTTCACGATCCGGGAGCTGGCGGAGTTGGTGCTGGAGTTGACCGGCTCTCCATCGCGGCTGGTCTTCAAGCCGCTGCCGCCGGATGACCCCACGCGGCGCAGGCCGGACATCGCGCTGGCCAAGTCGAAGCTCGGTTGGCAGCCTACCATGCCGCTGCGCGAGGGATTGACGCGAACGATCGCCTGGTTTCGATCGATCGATATCAGCAGTTACCGCCCACCCACGCCGCGCTACTGAAGAGCGGGCAACTGAAAAACAGCGGAGGCCGCCGAATCGGTATGCTTGTGGGAGGGTGCCACGGCGGCTATGGACGCCGGGAGATGGCCGCCGATGCCCTGGTCGGAGCTGAGGTTTCAACCGGTGTCGGGTGGGGCGTCCGGAGCTTCTTCGTCGCGGTTCATGCGGACCTGGCGTTGAGCCTCCTCCCAGGCGGCCTTGCGGTCCTCCAGGGTGGCGGGTGACACGTCGGAACGGACGTACGTCAGATACCAGTCGGCGGCACCGGCCTGCGGGATGGGCAACCGCGTCATGCTCAGCAGAATGAAGAACGTCTTCCGTTTTCCTTGGTCATCGCGATACGTGATGGCGTAGCTCTGCACGACGACGTCGCTGTTGTTCTCGCGGTAGATTTTTTCTGTGTTGAAGTAGCGGATCTGGCCGTCGCCTCGCTTTCCTAGAGCCAAAAGGGCCTGGGCCTCTTTTCGCCCGAGGAAGGCCTCCAGCTCCCGGCGGGCAGGCTGGCCGACGGCGTATTTTTCGGGCAACTTTTCATCCAGGGGTTGCCGGAGGGGAGCGGCCACGCTGAGCTGATGGGCGCGGAGCAAATCCCCCGATCGCACCAGCTCCAGCCAGGTCTGGCCGAACTGCTGGGCCTCGGCGTCCACCAGGGCGCGATGGGTAAACCATTGAGCCGGGGCCACGCCCAATAGGAATAGCCCGATCGCCACGCTGAACCGTGCGGCCGTCCGTCCCAATCGCGGCGGGTCTTGGCGTTGGATGGAGACCCCGGCCCACACGCCCACGATCAACGCCAGCGCCGGAAGAAACCAGAGAAAGGGCGAGAAGAAGGCCAACGGGGAAATCAGGGCCAGGATCAGGGCCGCCACCGCCAGACCACTCAGGGGACGATATTCGGCGGCCTCCGCCGGCGCGGCGAATGCGGTTTCCACTCGACGGGGTTCACTCATACGGCAGCCTTTCGCAACGCGTCGCTGTGCTCTTGGTGCGACGGCCCTCGTTCCCCGACGCGGGGCGGGGCCTTGCTGCAAACGCTACGCAGGATGATCCGGAACGGTTCACCCCACCCCCACGGATGGATCGGCTGGGACTTGGCTATCGGGTTTCGGCTCCTGAGGCCTTGAAGCCGCTGCCGCCTTCCACCTGGCTCTTCAGCGCCTCTTGCCGCTTTTGATAGACCTGGAAAATGTTGTTCTTGCCCGGGAATGAGGCCACATTCGCCCCATAATTGGCGGCCTCCTCCGCGGACACACTTCGCGATAAGGCGCCCGTGGACATCCAGTTGGCCCACAAGGCCCAGCGCAAACCGAGAGGATTCCCTGCATCGCTCACCAGAGACATGCCGAACGGCGACGGGCCCAAGGGAGCGAAATGCAGCGAAAAGAGCAAGAGCGTGTTGAATATGCCGCCACAGGAAAGCCCCAACAGTACCGCGAACGTCCGATCGACATAGACGTTGAACTTGACATTCACGCGGGAAAGGACGGCGGTCAGCGAATGCAAAATCACCATCGCAACCACGAACACCCCCCAAAAGGCGATGAAGTCGTAAAAGTAGGTCAGTCCGGACCCAATATTGTTTTCCAGGAATCGGGCAGCCGGCTCGAAAAAGTTGGTTGCCAGCACCCCGGAAAACAGCATATTCCAGAACCGGATGAACGCCCCCCACGCGCTATCCCGAAGGGCGAAGCCGATGAACGCGCCGGAGATGGCAATCAGGATGATCGTTAGGATCATATTGGATACCTCACTGTTGAGACGGCGCTTCTGAAGAGCGCGCGTCGCGATCAGGGCTACGACGTAGTCGTTCACAGGGGTTCTCGCCACTGCGAAAGACTCGCCCTCTTGTCATTTCAAGCAACGCGAGAAATCTTGCAAAGCTAGAAATCTTGCGAAATCTTTTGCAGGAATTTTTCTCACTGCAAAGCCGCTCGCCCTGCTGTCATTTCGACCGAAGCGAGAAATCTTCTCGTCAAGGGGTAAGATTTCTCCTGGCTGGCGCTCGTCGAAACGACATTCCGTCTTTACTCAAGGAACCTCTAGAACCTGTAACCCTCGTTGTTTCACAAATCTTTTTCGTGATAGCTCAGCCGTGAACGGTTACGCTACGACTTCTGCAACACCCGCTGTAGCTCCTCCAGCGTCGTGATGCCTTGCGCCACCAGAAGGATCCCTTCCTCTTGCAGGCTGACCATGCCGGCCGCCTTGGCGGCCTTGCGGAGCGTCGCGTAGTCTGGTGTGCCGGCCAGCACCTTGCGAACCGTGTCGTTGACCACAAGAAGCTCGTAGAACGCTGCCCGACCGAGATAACCCATGCCTTGGCACTGGGGGCAGGGTTCCGGCCGCTCCTGCGTGGGCGCCCCGGGGCGATACAAGGCCTGCACGCGACCGGGCGGTATGCCCAGCCGTTGCAGGAGTTCCGGCGACGGTGCGTACGGCTGCTTGCAGGCATCGCACAAGCGCCGCAAAACCCGCTGATTCAACACGCCGATCACCGCCTTGGGAAAGGTCTTCGATCGCGGTTGCAGCTTCAGCAGCCGCAGCAGCGCCTCGCAGCAGTCCCTGGCCCGGACCGTGGTGATGATCAAGCGGTCGTTTTCCACCTCCTGCGCGGTCAGCTCCAGAATCTCGCCGTCCGGAATGTCGCGAAAGACCACCACGTTGGGTTCCAAGTGGAACCACTTGTCGAGCATATCGGGCAGCAGCGTCCGATCGGAACTCTTGTATGCGTGGACGTGGACGTTTTCCACGGACTGGTAGACGGCATTCTCCTCCTGGATGGCGATCCATTCGCGGGAGAACCGGTCCGCGGATGTCAGGGCGCAGGTCACCGTGGTCCGCAAGCCATACGAGGGCGGGGCTGAAAAAACGATGACCCCGCGGTGCTCGTCGAGCAACTTGGCGAGCTGCTCATGAAGCTTGGGGCGCATGCCCAGGTCGTCCAGTTTTCGAAACCGTGTCTGCTTTTCCTCGATGCGCAGGACGACCTTTTCGCCACCTGCCGCCCCTTGCGAGAGGAATGTGGCGGACAATGGCACGTCGGCGTATTTGAACTCGAAGCGGCCCTCCTGGCGGTTCACGTGGTCCTGGGGATTCAGGCCACACAAGATCTTGAGGGATTCCACGGCGGGGAGAACCTGTTGCAGCGGGATGGGCGGACGGTTCATCCACATCCCGTCGATCTCGTATTGGCACGCGGCGCCAGCGGCCTGAAGATCGAAGACGGCCCCTTCGGCCCGGTGCTCCACGGCACCGGCTACCAGCTCCCGTGCCGCTTGATAACCTGGATGCTGCCGGGCGGGGATAAGCCGCAGGTTGCGGACCTGATCGTTCGGTCCCACGGCCTGGAAGCGGATCGGCGGCGGGCGATCGTCCGGACCCAACTCCACCACCTTTTTCCCCGACAGGCGGGCGATGACCTTGCGGAGGTGCAAGGGCGTGAAGACGCGATCCTCCCGATCGACCTTGCCGTTGCGATGAATCACATACGCGATGAACGGCCCGAATACTGCCAAAACCGCCAAGAAGATGCCCACGGGAAAGATGGGAAAGCCGAATGCGATCCCAAAAACCACCATGAACACGAAAAACACCAGCGGGTTCCAGAGCTTGGTATTGAGGTGCAATCGCTGCACATCCTGGCTCACCCAGTCCCCGATCTTGGCCCAAAGGAGAAACAGCAAGATGAAGGCGAACAGCTTGATCAGGCTGAAATAGAAGCCTGGCCCAGACCAACCGGATTGGGCCAAGGGAAGCACGCCGGGGGAGAGGGGCTGGGCAAGGATGGGGCCGGCATGGCCGCCCATCGCGATGGCCGCTGCCATCACACCCGCGCTTCGCAACATTCGTCGTGGCGGAAACAACCAGGGTTGCATCAACGGATTCCCGGTATTAAAGGATTCCCGGCTCTTTGACTTCGATTCCCTTGAGGGCCATGCTCAAGGCCTCTGGATTGGGCGCCACCTCGAAGGCCGTCGCCCGATCGATCAATCGCCGCTCCACCAATTGCTTCAGGCTGAGCGTGAAATCTTGCATCCCTTCCTGGTATCCCAGCCGGATGGCGTCCGGCAATTTGTGATCTTGCCCCTCCAAGATAAGCTTGCGGATGGTGGGGTTGAAGATCATGATTTCGCAGGTAGGCACCCGCTGCACCCCTTCCTTGATGGATGGGAGCAACTTCTGTGCGACGATGCCCTTCATATTGAAGGCGATGGCGCTGCGGATGGCGCTGTGCATTTCACTGGGGAAGAGGTCCAAAATCCGGCCCAGCGTACTGGGAGCGGTGGAGGCGTGAATGGTTCCAAACACCAGGTGCCCTGTCTCAGCCGCCTGAATGGCGGTCTCGAACGTCTCGCGGTCGCGCATTTCGCCCACCAGCATGACGTCCGGGTCTTCACGGACCGCGTGCTTCATGCCGATCATGAAATCCTTGACATCGATGCCGATTTCCCGCTGGTTGATCAGGCACTTATCCTCGGTGAAGGTGAACTCGATGGGGTCCTCCAGCGTGAGGATATGCTTGCGGTAATTGCGGTTGACCCAATTCAGCATCGAGGCGATCGTGGTGCTCTTTCCCGAGCCGGTGACGCCCGCCAACAAAATCATCCCCTGGTGAAACTTGCAGAGTTCTTCCAGGATGGGCGGCAAAAAGAGCTTCTCGAAGTCGGGGATGTAATTGTTGATCCGCCGCGCCACCAACCCCAGGTAACCCATCTGCTGGAGCACGTTCACGCGGAATCGCCAGCGGACCTCGTCGATTTCCACGACATAGGCAAAGTCGCATCCGCCGTCCTCATCCAAGATGCGGCGCAGGCGCTCGTCCAGCATCGGGAAGATGAGCCGCACCATTTCGTCTTCGTCGATCGGCTCGCGATTCAACGGGCGAAGGGTCCCGGCCACGCGAACATAAGGAGGCCGCCCCACCTTGAGGTGCAGGTCGCTCCCCTGCAACTTCACCAGCGAGCGGAACAGCTTGTCGATTTCGAGATTAGCAGGGCGTTTGCCGAATCGCTTTTTGTCTTCTTCTACCGGGATGGTCATGGGCCGAGGCCCCCTTCCTCCACGTTGGCATGGCTGACAAGAACAAGCATCCGTGATCTCGACCGCTCCGCGCCGCCCCGACCGACAGACTTGGGGATCGCGGCGATCAAACCTATATCTTCCCTTCCCAGACCGCATGGTTTCAAGCGGGTACCGCCAGTGGCCTGGTCCGCGGCCACCGATGCCGGCCGTGTGACGAGCATCCGCCGCCGGATTCCATGCGGCCCGCCACGAGAAGCGGCGTCAAAAGGCCAAGCAGGACAACGCTTTGCGGCGAGGGAGGGCGGGACCTCCTCGCTTTCGACCCTGCGTGGCCACTGTTCGTCGCCACCTCGATGCCGCATGGTGGTTGCTGGAAACGGTGGCCGCCCCACGCCAGCTTCCCTCGGTACGTGCTCGGCATGTGCTCGCTACGTGCTTGGAATGTGCCCGGTATGTGCTCGATACGTGCCCGTTTAGCGACTGTTCACGGGTGGCATAATGTAGGCGTTCACAGCGGGCTCCGGAGTGCAAAACGACTTGTCCCCCCCTGTGCTCTCGCTCCTGTCATTTCGAGCGAAGCGAGAAATCTTGCGAAGCATGAAGTCTTCTCGACAGGGGTTAAGATTTCTCCTCGCTGGCGCTCATCGAAATGACATGCCTGGCGATTGTCGAGACGACATTGCTGGCGCTTGTGGAAATGACATTGGTGACGCTTCTCGAAATGACAATCCGTTCCAAACGGAGTACTTGCAAGTTGCGTCCCTTGCGGACCCAATAACATCTGAACAATCCTTGGGAACCTCTGGACAACCCTCGTGGTTTCACAAGTCTTGTCCGTTATAGCTCAGCCGTGAACGGTTACATAGCTTGCGAGCCGTCATATCCCAACACTTCAGGCCGTGATGTTCCATCACAACCAGCCGTCATATTGCATCGTTACAAGATGTTGAGGCGAGCAAACAACCCTGCGATGTAGGACTAAGCCGCCGGATCGGCATCGCGTGAGAAGAGCACGCTGGCCCCCGCCGTGGCGCCCGTGATGTACACGGCGGGTTCGTTGCCCGTCTTGGCGCGATACTCGCGGCTGACATTTTCGGCAAATTGCGTGGCAGCGGCCTCTTGAACCAGGGCCACGGCGCAACCGCCGAAGCCAGCGCCGGTCATTCGGGCACCGTAGCACGACGGTTGCTGCAAGGCGATTTCGACCATGGCATTCAAGGCCTGGCTGGAGACCTCGTAATCGTCCCGCAGGCTGGCGTGGCTCTCTACCATCAGTCGTCCCAGACTTTCAGCGTCGCCCTTTTCCATGGCTTGAGCGGCCAGTTGCGTGCGGGCATTTTCGCCAACGACGTGCCGGACGCGGCGGGCCGTAAGCTCGTCCAGTTCCCCCGCCCGCGCGGAAAGGGCTTCCACGCTCAAATCCCGGAGGGCCTTGAGACCGAAGCTCGCCGCGGTCGATTCGCAGGCCTGGCGTCGTTCGTTGTAGGCCGAGTCCGCCAATCCGCGCCGTGTGCCCGTATCCAGAATGACCACCTTCACCCCGGCGGGGAGGGGAACGGGCCGGGACTCCAGGCTGCGGCAGTCGATCAAAAGGGCGTGATCTTCCTTGCCGCACGCCGAGATCAGTTGATCCATGATCCCACATTGCACGCCTACCCAGCGGTTTTCCGCCCGCTGGGCAATCAGGGCCATGCGGACCGGATCCCAGGGGAGATTGGAGGCAGCGGCGAAGGCCCGAGCGACGGCCACTTCTAGGGCCGCGGAGGAGGAAAGGCCCGCTCCAATCGGCACGTCGCCCAGCAACACCCCGTCCCAGCCCCGCAGATCAAAACCCTCTTCCCGAAGGGCCCATGCCGTGCCTTGGACATACTCGATGGGGGTGTTCCCTTGACGGCGCATGGCATTGAGATGGAATTCGCGCCATTGCGAATCGGCGGTAATGTAAACGCGAACCCAGCGATCTGGGCGGCGGCGCAGCCCGACCCAAACGGCGCGTTCGATGGCCATGGGCAACACGAACCCCTCGTTGTAATCCGTGTGCTCGCCGATCAGGTTTACGCGGCCCGGCGCCCGGACCACCCAATCCAAATCTCCGCCCGCCTGTTCCTGAAACCTACGTTCCACGGTGGAGACATCGATGCTCATATCCGCCGCCTCTGCCTAGTTCTAAGGACGCAGTAGTCCTGGGGATGAAGTACTCCCTCGGATGAAGTAGTCGTCGGGACGAAAAACGTGGGACTCGCAGTGACAGTCAAGAAATAATTCATCCTGCTCATCGAATCCCAGTAGGTCAAGGTGGTGCCATGCCAGGTCGTGTTGAACGTGTCGATGGTGTGGGCCGTTCGTTGCCATTATGGCAGGGGAGAACAGTTATTCCAGGGGAAATCAGCTATTCCCTGGGAAATCAGTTATTCCAGTGGAGAGCAGTTATTCCGCGGGAGAGCAGCTATTCCAGGGAGGTCTGCCGCGTTGCCTGTTTGCGAATCCTGCCGTTACCCACCCTGCGGGAACCCAGGCGTATCCGCAAGCTATAGTTTCGTAAGAACATTGGGAAGTGACCGGCAGGATGTCACGGTCGGGGAATCGCAAGAGCGAGGATCGCGCTGGAACAAGCCAAAAACGCGGCGACAACGCCCGGGAGGCAGTCCATCATGCCGAAACGCTCGATCATGGTTGTCGATGACTGCGAAGTCAATCGTGACATTCTCGTGGAGCTGTTGGGCGACGAGTTCGACGTTACGACGTGTGTTAGCGGGGAAGAGTGCCTCAAGAGATTGCCGGGGGTCGTACCCGACGTCGTTCTGCTGGACATCATGATGCCGGGCGTCGACGGCTACGAAACCTGCCGCCGCATCAAGGAAAGCCCCCTCGGCCAGTTTGTGCAGGTGATGCTGGTCAGTGGTCGAGGTGCGTTCAGCGAGCGTTTGGCGGGGTACGCGGCGGGCGCGGACGACTACGTCGTCAAACCCTTCGAACACGAGGAATTGCTGGCCAAGCTCCGCGTGCTGTTTCGTTTGCGGGACATGATGGAGCGTTTGTGGCAGGCCAACGCCAGGATGCAGCAATTCAACCAAGAGTTGGAAAAGCTCGTCGCGGAGCGGACGCGTGAGGTGCTGGAGGCGCAGGACCTCACCATCACGGCCCTGGCCCAGCTGGCCGATTCCCGCGATCCGGAAACCGGCGACCATATCGCGAGGATGCGGCAATACTCGCGCATTTTGGCCGCCGAGTGGGTTGCCATGAAACCTGAGGCGGGATTGGGTTCCCGCTTCGCAGACGAGGTCTATCGCGCGGCCTCACTGCACGATATCGGCAAGGTGGGCGTCCCAGATTCCATCTTGCTGAAGCCCGGCAAGCTGACCGAGGAAGAGTTCGAGGTCATGAAGCGGCACACGCTGATTGGGTACGAAACACTGGTAGAGACATCGGGCGGCAAGTTGGATCGAAGCTTCTTGAAAATGTCGGTGGAGATCGCCCGGCACCATCACGAGCGCTGGGACGGTCGCGGCTATCCCGACGGATTGAAGGGTGAGGCCATCCCCTTGCCTGCCCGAATCGTGGCCGTCGCCGACGTTTTCGACGCCTTGACATCCAAACGTGTTTACAAGAACGCCATTCCACCCGACGAGGCGGCCGCCTACATCGAGCGGGAGTCCGACCGCCATTTCGATCCCACGGTGGTCGAGGCCTTTCGCCGCCGCTGGGACGAAATACTGGCGTGCTACCGCAGGTGCCACTTCGGTCAGGCCGCGGCCCCCATCCCGCCGACTCCCTCCTGGACGACCAGCCCGGCGGTTGGCGCCTCCGCGGAGTGACCACTTTTTCTAAGCGACCACGCCCAGTCTGTTATTGGAGAGCGGGTCTCGCTGCGGATGGCTCGAGCGATGACGGGCCGGAGGGCGCGGAATGCCACGGCCGCCCGGCAGGGGGCGGGGGCGCCCTTTTCCTCACGCGGGGGTTGTTCCATCCCTGGGCACTCTACACAATAGCGGTTTCGGGATCTGGCTTGTCGATCGTGGGTGGCCACCGCCGGATGATGGGGCGGCTGCTCAAGCCTTGCCGCGGGAGCACACGCCCTGCGATTGGCGGCCCTCGCTGGCGGCTGGATACTCGATTCCGGGGAATGTCGGCTAGAACAGAACAGGCCAAGCGGAGGTCTCCTGAGATGCGCTCGGAACCGCGTGTCATTCTGTCGGGATTTGCGGACGAAGCGGCGGTCAACAAGAAGGCCTTGGAGCAGTTCGTGGCCTTCGCGGCCCTCGGCTTGCAGTATTACAGCATCCGCTTCATGGACCTGGGCGGCGGCGTCAAAAACGTCATGAAGTTGTCGTCCGAGGAGCTGGCCACGGTCAAAAGGCTCCAAGCCGACTTCGGGCTGCGGGTAAGCTCCTTGGGCTCGCCCATCGGGAAGATCAAGCTCCGCGATGAGGAAGACGGTACCAAGAACGTTTACATCCCATTTGAGCGGTACCTGGCCGAGGACGTGGCGCGGGTCTGCGAACTGGCGGGGGTTCTGGAAACGAAGTTGATCCGCGGGTTCTCGTTCTATCACCCCAAGGGGCACGATCCTGCGCCGTTTGTGAATGAGGTCGTGGACCGCCTTGGCTCGATCGCCGATCGTTGCGCCCAGTCGGGCCTGATCTTCGGCCTGGAGGTAGAGGCCAATCTCGTCGGCCAGAATGGTCACATCCTGGCCAAAATCCATCGCCAGCTCGCTCATCCGAATCTAGTGCTGGTCTTCGATGGGGCCAATCTGGTGGTGCAAGGGTACACCGCGGAAGAAATTTACCAGCAATACCTGGCGATGAAGCCGGGCTTGGGCTGGCTGCACATCAAGGATTATCGCCGACCCCAGCGCGAAGCCAAGGGTGGCCATGTCGACGAGCACGTGCTCAAAAATTTCGTGCCGGCGCATCTGGGCGATACGGGCCACGAGGTCATCCTTCGCGATTTCGCCCAGCTCCTCCCCGACCTGGAAGCCCGGCTCGGCAAGCTCGGCGCGCCAGGCGTATTTCTCGATCTGGAGCCGCATGTCAAGGGCGGTGGCCAATTTGGCGGTTTCAGCGGCCCAGACGGCATGGGTGTGGCCCTCCGCGGCCTGTGCCGCCTATTGAACTATGTGGGGATTCGCTACCACCTGCGCGATTTTGAGGATGTCCGCGCGGCCCGGGGATTCTGAACCGTGAGCGCTGCGGGAATCCCCCGCTGACGCACGAACCGCCATCGCAAACGATACACCGACACAAATGAACCACTGATGCAAGCGAACCGTCGGCGCAAGTGAACCACTGTCGCAAACGATACGGCGGCTCAAACGAGATGCTGGCGCGAGCGAATCGCAGATCAAACGAAATGCGAGCGCAAATGAAGTGCCAGCGCAAACGAGCCGCCAGCGTAAGCTGGCGGTGGAAAAACCGTTCGCGGATGGCCAGCGCGGCGGCTGTCGCTAGAACCGGATCGACCGGCCTTCACGTTGCGAAGGGGTTATCGCTTGCAGGCGGTGCCGGGGCTGGGGCCTCCGCTGGGGCCGGCGCTGTGGCCGGGGCTGGCGGTTGTGCCGGGGCGGCTTCTGCCGGTGCCGCAGGGGCGGGCGGAGCCGCTGGAGCCGCTGGAGCGGCAGGTGGTTCCGCGGGCGCCGGTGCCGGGGCTGGGGCCTCCGCTGGGGCCGGCGCTGCGGCCGGGGCTGGCGGTTGTGCCGGGGCGGCTTCTGCTGGAGCGGCAGGGGCGGCCGGACCCTGTGGTTCCTCGTTAGGTAGTCCTTGTGCTGGGGCCGACTGATCCAGGACGCGGGCCTCTTCTCGCCGCAATTCCTCGTACCGTGCCCGACGCAGCTTTTCTTGCTCCACCATGGCTTTCAGCCGGGCCTCGTCGCGGTAGTCTTCAATGATCAGGCGGACGGGTCCTTGAATCCGCTCCAGGGCCTTGCTGACCGAGAAGACCAGCGTCGTATCCTGCAACTCCAGCTTCGCCCCCTGCTGGAAGTCTTCCCTCGCCTCATCTTCCCTCCCCAGATTCCAAAACGTCAAGCCGCGGAAGTAGTAGCAGCGCGGATCGTTGCTCCCGTTTTCGATAGCCTGGTTGATGTAATTGAAGGCGCCGGCGTAGTCGCGCTGAAAATAACGATGCACGCCTTTCCCGTAGAAATGCGCCAAAATGGCGTCCTGCGCCCACGCGGTAGCGGTACACAGAACCAATCCCCCCGCAACCAAAAGCAGTACTTTCCGCACCATGGAGTCGACTCCTAACGGCCTGACGGAGCAAAATCGGAGGATGAAACCCAACGAGACGTCCCTGTCGCGCCGGCCACGCAATACCACGAAAGCCCTGGCACCGGACCCAACGGCTTCCTTGTGCCGTGTCCTTGATAAGCCCGGATCGGGACAAGACCTAATCACCCAGTCAAAAAAACAGTCTTACGATACCGGTCATAATAATTAAACAGTTTGGGGATTTCAAGCAAAGGCCGCGGGTTTCGCAAAGTTCGAAAAGAAGGATGATCGGGTAGTTTGTGCCGATGCCGATGGGGTCGCGTTCGCCTGAACACTCGCTACTTTCGGCGGAGCAAGTGGCCGCCCCCCGGCGGAAAGTCCAGAGAAGCGGCATCGCGTCCCGCCTCCGACCAGGTTCGGGCGACCGGATCGAACCGTTCCCAGAGGCCGGATCCTTGCAACTCGGCCGTACGCGCCGCGCGGTAATCCAGATTCACCACGACCACATGGCTCGCGGAATCCGGGTCTTGGCCGAATAGGCCGAGTACAAAACCGTCGGCTGCGGGGGCGCCGGAGCGACTCGATGCCGCAATCGCCGTTACCCGGAGGGCAGAGTTTTCAGGCAAAGCGATTCCGCCCCACGGCACCTGGCCGACGTGATACACGGCCAGGGACCTGAGCGGCTGGAGCTGCTCGGCGATGGCCTCGAACTCATGGTTGAGGGCCTTGGCGGCGGGATACAGCGAGGTGGGCGTTCCATCAGGATTCACCATGCCGCCGACATGGTTGGGCCAGCCATACACATAATGGCATATTCCTTGAGCACCGTAGGCCAAGGAAGTGTACACCAGATACCGCAGCTCGTCGCCGTTGGGGACGCGCATGGAGGGTGTCCAACTACATGCTTGGATGATGTTTAAGAACGGCACGCCGGCTTGCAGGGCGGTCTCGCGGATCATCGCCAGGTTGAGGAAGTATTGGTCGCCGTCGCCATCCGCGCGGAAGTGGTAGTGGTCGTAGCTCACCAGGTCCGGCTTCACGATCTGCATGTAAAGCCGCAAATGTTCGCGGTAGGCCGTCACCACGTCCCCCTGGGTTCCCAATTGCGCGTTGCTGGCGTAAGTGGGGAAGAGATTGATGAAGGCCAGGTGGGCTGGGTCGCGCTGGCGGAGGTAGGCGACCAGCTTGCCCAATCCGGGAAAGTCGGAGGCACTCGGCTCATCACGGAGGAAGTAGCCGTACAGGGCGGGATGGGCTTTGACGCGATCGATCAGCGCATCCAACTGCGATTGGCGATCGGGGTCGTCGAGGGATTGCGGGGAGAGGAGGGGGTGTTGCAGGTAGGCCCGCAGCCCGTGCCTGGCCGCGACATCCAAATCCTCCTCTCTGGCCCAGACCAGGTTCCACCCGCCCTCCGCCATTTGTGTGGCCACGGCGTCGCTCAATGCCGGACCGGCCCAATACGTGACGATCGGCTTGCCGATGGTCCAAGGGGCGGTGACTGGGCCGTCACCAGCCCATGCAGCAGGATAGGGCAGCACGAGCATCGTGATAGCCGTAACGGCGGTCGCCGCGAGCGTGGCAAGGGGCACTGCAATTTGTCGGGTGGTTCGCATGGGTGAGGGCCTTCCCTGTGGATCGACGTGGAGTCATCGGAGTCTGGTCAGCTTTGCGGCCGGCGCAAAGCAATCAAAGCAACCATTGGGATAGCCTGCGAAACCCGGTTTGTCAACCGCTACGATGAGAGGAAAAGAGCGGGTGGCACGGAGCCATTCGCAACGTTCGCGGGTAGAGCGATGCGGAAAACGTGGTGTTTTCACGGACCGCGTGCCAAAGACGCCCTGCTCGTAGCCGCCGCTTGCTCATAGGGGAAGGATGTTGTGGTCGATACGGCGTGACATGCCGAATGCTCAGTGAACGGTTACAGCCATTCGGGTCGCATCCGACGGGTGAGCCGAAGGAGGCCGCGGCTTAACGCGAACGCACTTTATGCTGGGCGTGCTTTGCCGCGAATGTGCAGTGCGGCGGATGTGGTTTGCGCCGAACGGGGCTTGCACTAGCCGCGGCTTGTGGTAGCCGGGGTTTGTGGTGGACGCAGTTTACTGCCGGGAAGGCGGGACGGAGGCCCCGCTGGCGGCCACGCGGTTGCTGTCTCTTGGTCCGATGGCCAGCCCCAGCCAGCCGTTTTCCAGCTCCAGTTGGGTGATGGTCAGGTCGGCTAAACTGGGATGCTTTTTCAGGAAGCCAGCCGAGACGCGCCAGGGTCGCGACTTCGAGAAGGTTTTACTGAACACCCCACGCAGGGCGATTTGAGACCGCAGGTCCATGGGGCCGATGAGTTGCACGACGCCGTCCCGGACGAATTGAATCTGGTCCTCGGCAACCTCTGGGCGGTAGTGGGCACGGACCTCGAAGTTCTCCCAGTGATTGGGCGGCGCGCTCAAGTCCGCCACGGCGAGCACGACGGTGAGTCGGCCATCGCGAAACTCGACCCTGGCCGCGTTTTCGCTGGCGAAGGTGAGGGAGGCGTCGGCGCGGGCGGCAGTGCTTTCTTCAGCATCGGGCTGGGGGAGGCGAAGGCGTTCGCGGAGCTTGGCCTCGAGGTTGGGCAGCGCGAAGGTCCGCCCTTCCAGGCGGAATTGCGCCAGAAAGTTGTTGATGGCGGATTCGTGCACCTGGCAGCTTGCCAGGCTGTCCGCGGCCGCCCAAGGACGGAGCGTGTGGCCCCCCGGCTGCCAGGCATCGCCCAACCGCCATCGCAGAATCAGGCGTTGTTCCGTGGTTTGGGCGCCGATCCAGGTCGGCCCGAGCGAAAACTCCGATAGCCGCGACAGAACGTCGGTTTCGAGCTTGCGGTTCATCTCCGCGAATTGGCTCTCGCTCTCGCGCTCGATCTCCGCTAAGGCCCGGCCCGCCAGCTTCCATTTCACCTCCGCGTTCATCGCCAATCGCCGTTCCGCCAGTTGGCCCCGGGCTACTTCCTGAGCCAGGAAGCCGAGGACGGGGATGGGGTCCAGCGTGGTGGAGACCTGCCGCAGCTCGACCCGATTCCGCACGTCGATTTCGGCCGGGTGAAAAAGAATCCCGCCGGGTGAAAGCTCGATCACCTTGCGGGCTTCGTACTCCGCGTAACCATCGTTGAAGAACGTAGCCGGGCCGGCCTGCGACCACGTGTCGGAGGTCACCTGACCTCGGACCATCAGGGCCAGGCGGGCGCGCTGCGGGTCAGGAATGAAGCGGAAATAGGCCGTGGTGTCGGCCAAACTAGTGCCGAAAACCGGGCGTCCAAGGATGGTATCCGAGACGGGGAGCGTTTGCGGTGTCCGTTCGGGGATCATCCGATTCAGCAACGCGGCCGTCACCACCACGCGGACGTTGGCGTTGCGATACAGGGTTTGCAAGGTCCGCGCCACGGCCAGGGCGGCTGCATCGGTGGACGGGGACAGGCGGTAATAGAGGCGCATCACGGCCTCGGCATCGGCGGGGGTGGCCGTCTGCTCGTATCGCTCCACGCACCGCAGCAGATCGCCCGCCGTGATCGCATCGCCCCGCCAAAACGTAAGCTCTTTCAAGTAGGCAGCCAAGGCCGGGTGATCGAGAAAACGACGTTGGTCTGGAGTGAGGTCGCGGCTCGTGATGTCGCGAAGCGTGGCCTCCGCAAGCTCGCGGCAGTGCTCTTCCGCCAAGACGGACCGCTGGGTAACGACTTCCCGAACGGCCTCCGTGCGGAGGAATTCCCGCCACGTTTGGCCCTCGGCACCCTGCAAGTATTCCTCCGCGGCCGCCGTGCGCTGAGCCAGTCGAGCCCAACCGCTATCGCAGACGGCACCCAGCACACGCCCCAGCCCTCCCATGGCACCCGTAAGCTTCCAAACGTTGATGCGCCGGATCAGGGCATATCGGAGCTGGCGGAACTCTCCAGCGTCTCGGTCGTCAGCGAGCCGGTTTTGCAAGCTCGCCGCCTCATCGAGAAGGTGTTGGAGTCGCACCAAGGCGGTTTGGGCCTCGGTCAAGGCATCGTCCTCGAAGGCCCAACCCAGGGTCTCGATGTCGTCGCGGACCTTGGCAACCCAATCTCCCACGATCGCGTGAGAGGCGAAGACCTGCAACTGATCGAGCAGGGCTTGCGGCGGCACCCAGCGGGATGGCCTGCGGAGGTCCTCCGCTGCCTCGGCGGGGCGGTCGTTCGGAGCCGACGGCGCAGGCCCCAGCTCGGCTTGCGCGACCGGCGGCGTGTGAATCGCTGCCGCGTCGCCAGGATCGATCATCCGCAATTCGTTGGCCCCCCCCAAATCGCCGGTGTCGGAGCGGATTTCAACGGTGGCATGGCCGGACCCATCCCCGGCAGGTGCCTGGTCCCCCATGCTATCGGCGTCGTCCGCCGGCGGCACCATTGCCAGCGACGGCCAGCCCGACAGGTCGTCTGCGACGGTGTGGTGGGGAGACGTATTCACGAGGCCAGCGTTGGCGTCGTTCGCGGCCATTTCGTCTTCGGACGGTTGCTGGGCCGACGCAGTTGCGGGCGCAAGGGGCTCCGGACGCTCTCCAAACAAAATCGTTCCATGCGAGGCATCCTCGGCCGATGGGGCACTCGCAGTCGACGCCGCGCTAGGACGGCCAAGGTTGTTCGGCGACTCGGCCTGAGGATCGAAATGCGATGGCGGAATGGGGGTCGGCAGCGTTTGCAATTCGTGGGCTGCCCCTCCAAAGGCAAGTTGCGGCATTTGGCGAAGGTGGGGTGGATCGGCACGCTCCACCGTCCTCCATGCCCGGGGTGCCGTCGCGCTCAAGGCGAAAAGTATCACGAGAACCACCAGGAACGGCCAGGTCGGCTCGCGTCGTTCCGATGAAGACATGCTCGTTTCCCTCCGTGGGAGACTTGACGAGGGCGGAATTACCGGGTCGCGATTGGGCCTATGACTCCGCGGACATTTTGGCGGAGTTATGCCGCAGGCTCCACCGATTTGGGGAGAGTCGACAAATAGGCTTACTTACGAAAATCGGCCGCTTCGTTCGAACGCAAAAGATCAAACTATCCAGGCATCACGAATCCATTACCTGTCATATATTTCCCATTTTTACTGGAAATCGGACCGAGGGCATCGAAACCCTGCGCTCAGGCCGTCGCGGTATTTTTTGGCTACAGCCGCTTGGGATATAGTCGGTAGCCATCACCGACGGCGGCCCAAGATCGGGCGGCGGCAACGCCCGACGACCACAGCCGCTTGGAATACATCGGCAGCAATCACCCCATTGCTAGAGATTAGTGCCG